>AP017964.1:1180000-1529709 GCA_037101405.1 Candidatus Megaera polyxenophila
TCAGGAAATTTTGGCGGCAGCGAAAGACCAAATTGCCATGATTATTCTTTTTGGTTCTTATGCTAAAGGGACGTGGGTGCGGGACTGGTATGTTGAAGGGCATATAACCTATAGCTATGAAAGCGATCTGGATATTCTGATAGTAACTAAAAGCCCGAAATATCGCGGTCCTAAAGGGGCTTCTTTTGAGTCGGATTTAACCAAACGCCTTGAACGCAAAGGCTTAAGGGGTAAGACATTCGGAGCGCCTTGGGTAACTTTTGTTGTTGAGCCGATAAAATACCTTAATCAGCAGCTTGAGAAGAACCAGTATTTTTTCTCGGATATAAAAAAAGAGGGAATACTGCTTTACGATAGCGGTGAATTTACTTTAGCTGAACCTAAAGATTTAAACTTGGAAGAGAGAAAGCAAATAGCTAAAGACGATTTTGATGTTTGGTTTGGAAGTGGTACGGAGTTTTTATTAGGTGTTGATTTTTATACTAAGCAGGCCCTGCTTACTAAAGCAGCCTTTCTGCTTCATCAGGCAACTGAAAGCTTCTACTCTGCAATTCTGCTGGTATTTACCGGTTATAAACCTAGACTCCATGATATTGAGAAATTAGGTAGCCTGGCTAGTAATTATAGCGACGAATTGCTCAAAATATTCCCGCGGGATACTAAAGAGCAGGAGGAAAAATTCGTTTTGCTTAAATCAGCTTACACCGAAGCTCGTTATAATAAAAATTATAAAATCACCGAAGAACAGCTAGTATACTTAATCAAACGAGTAGAGAAATTAAAATCAGTAACAGAAGAAATTTGCACGAGGCGAATAAATGAAATCAAATAAGCCTGCTATAGCTGCAGAAATGCAGGCCTATGTTTGCTTTTTTCTACAATTAATGTAATTATATATAGAAATTTCTATAGAAGCGCAGCCATAAAAACTTTCTAATTAAAATTCGAGTCAGATGAAAACTTCTCTTCCTGAAAATTCTTTAGTAATAAAAGAAAGGCTGGATGCTATTGTTCAGGAAATTCTGGCGGTAGCAAAAGATCAGGTAGCGATGATTATCCTTTTTGGTTCTTATGCGAAAGGGACTTGGGTACGGGATTGGTATGTCGAAGGGCATATAACCTATAGCTATGAAAGTGATCTGGATATTCTAGTGGTAACTAAAAGTCCGAAATATCGTGGCCCTAAAGGCGCTTCTTTTGAATCGGATTTAACCAAACGCCTTGAACGCAAAGGCTTAAGGGGGAAGACATTCGGAGCGCCTTGGGTAACCTTTGTGGTTGAGCCGATAAAATACCTTAATCAGCAGCTGGAGAAAAGCCAGTATTTTTTCTCGGATATTAAAAAAGAGGGAATACTGCTTTATGATAGCGGTGAATTTACTTTAGCTGAACCGAAAGATTTAAAACAGGAGGAGAGAAAGCAAATAGCTAAAGACGATTTTGAGCAATGGTTTTATAGGGGAACAGAGTTTTTTATAGAGTGTAAATATCCATTAGAAAGAGGTAATTATCCCTTATCAGCTTTTCTGCTTCATCAAGCAACTGAAAGCTTCTACTCTGCAATTCTGCTGGTATTTACTGGCTATAAACCAAGGTTGCATGATATTGAAAAGCTTGGTAGCCTAGTTAGCAATTATAGTGATGAATTGCTTAAAATATTCCCGCGAGATACTAAAGAGCAGGAGGAGATATTTGTTTTGCTTAAATCAGCTTACACTGAAGCCCGTTACAATAAAAATTATAAAATCACTGAAGAGCAGCTGCTTTGCTTAATAAATAGGATTGAGAAATTAAAATCAGTAACAGAAGAGATCTGCACGAGGCGAATAAATGAAATCAAATAAACCTACTGTAACTGCAGAAATGCAGGCCTATGTTTGCTTTTTTTTGCAGTTAATGTAATTATATATAAAAACTCTTTAAAAATTATTGCTAATGAAATACTTGGATAAAATTGCTGAATTTATAGTAACTGCCTGTTATATAGGCAAAATAAAAATTGCTCCGGGAACTTTTGGCTCTCTTATTGCCTTTCCTATATGCTATATAATAATGGATTTTAGCTTAAAGCACCAAGTTGTTTTTTACATATCAGGGTATAACCCGAATGAGCAGCAATTTTTAAGTGTTTTTTTAATAGAGATACTTGCTACTATTATTCTATTTTTTGCCGGTACTTATTTTACAAAAATATATATTAAAGATACAAAGGAACAAGACCCTAAAGAAGTTGTTATTGATGAGGTAGTTGGGCAAATGCTGGCCATAATATTAACCTCTTTTTCCGTAATCTTTGTGTATAGTTCTTCTATGCCACAAAAAATTGATGCAGCTTATATTGATTTTATTTTTCTGTTTTTGATGCCGTTTGTTTTATTTAGAGCATTTGATATTCTTAAGCCCTGGCCGATAAATTGGCTTGACTCTAATATTAAGGGAGCGCTTGGAGTAATGATCGATGACGTAGCAGCAGCCTTATTTGCTGTCGTGTGTCAATATGTTATAGTTTTCTTTATCATAAACTTTTTTCCTCCGGTTGTTTAACGTTTTGAGTGTAAAATACCTTTAAATAGCTTTAAAACCAAGCATATAACGCTTATCGTAAACCAATAATTGTATAAATCAACTCTTGTAAATTGTTATAAATTTACTTATGGTTGTAATTTATAACAAAAAATAAATATTCTATGAAAGAACATAAAGCTAAAGAGTTTTTTGGGTCAGCTTCTAAAGATTATGAAGGGTTAATTCGTAAAACTAGCGGTGATTTACGTCTAGTGAAAGCGCCGGCTATGGATATCATAAAGCTTGCAAAAGCCATTAAAGATAATAATGAAAAGGTTAGAGTGCTAGATTTGTCTTTTAATGAAATAGGAGACAAAGGAATACTAGAGGTGGCTTTTGCATTAAAGGGCAACAAAACTATTCAATCTTTGAGCTTTGCCGCTACTAAAATAGGTGATTCAGGTGATGGTGGATTTGCAGTTATCGGCTCTTTATCAGATATACTTAAAAAATCTCCTCTTGAAAGCTTAGATTTATCTTTAAATATATTAGGTGCTAAAAGCTTGTTTTTCTTATATCAATGTTTACAAGGAAAATCCACTATAACTCAGCTGAATTTATCGGCTGTTAAGGTTGATTACGAAGGGTTAGCCAATATAACTGTGTTGGCGGCAACCCTGCCAAATATTAAAAAATTGAGTTTATCTGATAGTAGTATTACTGAAGGGAGGTGGACGGGTTTAAATGGGCTAATTGAAACTAGTAAAACCATTACCAGTTTAGATTTATCTTATAATCCTATAAATATTGAATCTTTAAAAGATATATCGATTAAATTAAAATCTAATACTACCCTTTCTAATTTGAAATTATCTTTTACTAGTGAAAAACTAGGCAAATATAAACAAATTCTTGAAGATTTTAATGTGCCCAAAAAACCTGGAAAATACATACAAGAGCTTATAAATAGTTCAGATATTGAAATAGTTCAGAAAACCGATATTTTCTATTTAATATTATCTTATGTGGCGGAAGTAACTACAATTAATTTTGTCCATTACATAAAATCCCAGAATGTTCCAGGTTTAATAGAAGGGGACGCCATTTTGGAATTTGATCTTCCTACTACCAGTACTATAGAACTGGTAGGGGAAGATGCCGAAGTAGACAGTTAAGGGGTAATTTCATTTTCTGTGTAGACTGTGGAACGGTAAAAATACTAATAGAAGAGGATTCGGCCCTAGAAAGGTCTAAATGTTTCGTTAAACACACACACAATTTTTTTTCCGGCCCGAAGAGTAAGTTTTGGAAATACCTGTTCTATGATAATAAAATTATTGTTCTTTGGGTCTAATTTGAAATTGACCATAGATTCTCTTAAATCTTCATCTACCGCAAAAATGGCGGGGATTTCCATATTCTTGTCCCTGAATTGTATGTAAGTAAACTGGCCATCATCGAAAATCTTAATTGGGGCAATTTCTTCATTACCGCTAATCGAGTAATAAAAATTAAATTTTTCCGGGTGGCTGAGATCAGGTTCAGCGATGCCAGTGGCGGCACTGCTAGAAAAAGTCCTAACATGATCTTCTTCTTCCTCATCTGGATATAAAAACTTAACATTAAATACCATTTCAGGATCTCTTATATCTGTGGTTTCCTGAGCATATAGTTCAAAAAAATAAGTTCTTTTATTAGTAATAAGGGTCATATTGGTCGTTGCATCCGGTTCCATCGGTTTTATAAAAATCCTAGATCCAGCTGGTACTATTTGCCAAGAGGTTGTATCACCCATCGAAATACTAACAACTTCCTCGCCATTACCAAGCTCTATACTTGCTTGATACCCATAATAACCAGTAAATTTAAATACATCGTTGGGGTTATATACCATTACCCTGATTCTAGAATCTATAGGCGTGGGCCTCGATTCTCTTATTGCAAAAGCATTTAAACTAAAAAATAACAAAGCAATAAAGGTTAAGAGATTTTTCATATTATTTCTTTTTTTTATCTTCTAGCAGTTGCGGCTGATAATCAGTGACTGCAAAATTAAATCTTGATCCAGGAGGTGAGTTAGTGTCTATTTGATCAATTTCGTACTCTACTACAACCCGCCAAATCATATCTTCGACAATTTCTCCATTGCCATTTCTAGCAATTGAGAGGAATTTAAATTCAGTTTTTGTATCGCTCAAAAAGCGTGAGGATATTATGGATATAGTTCTTTTTATATCTTTTTGATATAGTAGTACCGGAGAGGAGACGTTATTTATATTCATAAAATTATAGAACCTTCTAAAAACAATCCTCGTCAAATTGTTTTTGATGTAAATAAATTGCTTTTTGAGGTTATTATAATCGTATGTTTCTCTTTGGGTTACGTAGTTTCTAAGCATTATATCGGCGATTGAAGCGAGAGGGTTATTATCTATTTGTTCCGCATTAATAATTTGAGCGGATTTGTTTTCGCCGGATTCCGTTAGAATAGAATATCTAATAGGTGTGATAATTGGGAATAAGTTATAAATATTTATTATAATGATCGTAAACAAAATTAATATTGTGGCAGTCAATATAAAGAGAAGAGATCTGTGAGAAAACGGGTGGAGATATTTGTATTTATACCAATTTTGTGTATCAATAAAATATTCGCCGGATTCAACGTAGGTTTTTAACGATTTATAAAAAAGTTCCATAGGGTTTATATATTACTATATCACAAAGACTACATATCCCGTTTCTTAAGAGAATTTCTTAAATACGTTATCATTCTATAAACTTTTAGATCGAAATCGTATATATTTATGCAACTAAGTTTTTTATTTAATGAAATAACTTCTTATTGTTGCAGCTACAGCATATAAAACTTGTGCTGAGTAATATGGTTTAATTAGTGAATTACTGGGTATATACCTAACTTTTAAATTCAACTTGATATTGAAGCTGTTATTGTGTAAATCTGCAACAAAATCTATGGTAACTTTTTTGACAATGCAGGATATAAATTATAATAGAGAAATTAACTTGTACTATAAGTAATTTAAGAGTTATGATCTTCCAGAGATAAAAAATTTAACTTAAGTTTCTAATATTTTACAATAAAGCTTAGTATCTTGTGATTATGAAAAAATTTTTTAGAACTTTTTTACTAATGTTTCTTTTTTATGGTTTATATTCATGTACGCCCTCTGCTCCTTATGAGATCACAAGTCCTTGTGTAGCAGGGGATTCAGATAATCCATATTCAATAAGCCCTTGTGTAAGAGTGCCAGTAAATATAGGTTATATCGTTACTTAAAAACATTAGGTTTATTAAGTAGTTAAATGCTGCGGATGTTTAGAATGGCATTGCATAAGTAATCAGGTATTAATCTAAACAAGTTAAAACGTTAAAGATTGCCATTAATACCTTGAGGGAAAAAGCATTAGTATGCTCTATAATTTGGTCAAATCTTCTTCTGTTATATTATCGTCAAAAGCATTTTCTTCAAAATTTAGATTGTCTTCGTCGTCAAATATGAGTGCGTTTTCATCTGAAATATCTATTTCATCAGAAATAGTTTCCTGACTTTCTGCATGTAGGTTTTCGTCTTCTACGAAGTCTATTTTATTTCGAGTCTGAAGACTACCAATCAATTCTTCTCGTAGTTGTGGTATATCCAGATTTTTGGCAGCAATTTCACGCAATGCTACTACGGCGTTTTTATCGTTATCTCTTTCTATTGTTATAGGAGAACCACAACTTATTGACTTTGCTCTTTGAGCTGCAAGCGATACTAGCTCAAACCTATTAGTAATTTGTTCAACACAATCTTCAACTGTTACTCTGGCCATAACCTCAAAATATTTTCGAATTAATAACACTTATTCTAATATATTTTGTTTATTCCTACAAGAAAAATAACCATTCAAATTGCTGGTGTATTACTAAATGCCTTTATTATAATAACTTTAATTAAATTTCTTAGGTGATTTTTAGTTGATATCGATGTATATTGCAGCCAACGGCTTAATTACATTACGAAGACAATACTCACATGAACAAATTATCATTTCAGCAAATCATATTAGAATTACAAAATTTTTGGCAAGACTATGGTTGTGCTATTTTGCAGCCTTATGATGTGGAAATGGGAGCTGGTACGTTTCATCCGGCAACGGTTTTGCGCTGTCTTGGGCCTAATCCATGGAATGTAGCTTATGTTCAGCCTTCACGCCGTCCTACAGATAGTAGATATGCAGAACATCCAAATAGGATGCAGCATTATTACCAGTTTCAAGTTATTTTAAAACCATCCCCTGATGATATTCAAGATCTTTATCTGGAGAGTCTAAAGAAGTTAGGTATTGATAGCAAAATCAATGATATAAGATTTGTAGAAGATGATTGGGAATCTCCAACACTTGGCGCTTCAGGCCTAGGGTGGGAGGTGTGGTGTAATGGGATGGAAGTCTCGCAATTTACCTATATGCAGCAAATAGGGGGAATAGATTGCCGGCCGATAGCTGGAGAAATTACATACGGTCTAGAAAGACTTGCTCTTTATATTCAAAGGGTTGATGCTGTAAAGGATCTGGATTGGAACGGTCAAAAAGGTGATAAAGCCCTAACTTATGGACAGGTCGATTTTGAAGCTGAAAAGCAGTTTTCAAAGTTTAATCTCGAATTAGCCGATGTAGAAATGCTAACCAGGCATTTTGTTGATTCAGAAAACCAATGTAAGCAGTTAATAGCAGCAGTCCTGCCTATACCGGCTTATGATTATTGCATTAAGGCAAGCCACTTATTTAATTTATTAAATGCCAGAGGTGTAATTAGCGTAACAGAGCGCGCTGCTTATATTGCAAGGGTAAGAAACCTAGCAAAAATAACTTGTGAGAAATGGCTTGAAATTCAGGGGTGCTAATTTATGAGCGAATTATTGATAGAATTATTTTGTGAAGAAATCCCAGCAATGATGCAGGCAAGAGCAGAGACAGCCTATCTTGACATTTTTAAGAAATATTTTCAGGAAAAAGAAATTGTCTTTGAGGAAATTAAGATATTTACCGGCCCAAGGAGAATAGCAATTTTTGTAAATGGGGTTGCTAAAGAAATTAAAGGTAAGTTTATTTCTATCAAAGGGCCAAGAACAGATAGCTTGCCGGTTGCAATTGAAGGGTTTTGTAAATCTAATGATATTAGCAAAGCTGACTTGATTGTAAGAGAAGTAAAAGGGGTAGAATGTTATTTTTATGAAAAAGAAATAGCTAGCCAGCCTACCAAATTAGCTCTCCTTGATAGTTTAACTCATCCAATTTTAGAATATGTTTGGCCAAAATCAATGTATTGGTCTGATTATAAAATAAAATGGGTCAGGCCGCTGAAAAATATTTTATGTGTGTTTGATGGCGAAGTAATACCTTTCAAATTAGGCCATTTAACTGCTAATAATATTACTTTTGGCCATAGGTTCATGAGTCCAAAGCAAATATCGGTTAAGGATTTTGCTGGATACAAAAAAGATTTAGAAGAAAATTTTGTTATTTTAGACCGAGAGGAAAGAAAAGCTATAATCAGTAATGATATTAGAGAAAAAATAGAGATTCTAAGTAAAAAATATAAAACTAATTATCTAGCAAAAGACGATCCAGCTCTACTTGAAGAAGTTGCTGGTCTTGCAGAATATCCAGTCGTATTATGCGGAAGAATAGAAGATCGATTCCTAGAATTGCCAAGCGAAGTATTGGTTAGTTCTATGAGGACTCATCAAAAATATTTTAGCCTTTTTGGACAAACTAAATTTAGTGAAAAAGGAGAAGTGTTTGATACTACTAAAAAAGAATTTTTTGCTCCTTTTTTCCTGTTTGTTAGCAATATAAAGTCGCCTGATGATAATATAATTATTAAAGGTAATGAAAAAGTGCTATCGGCTAGGCTTTCTGACGCCCTGTATTTTTACCAACAGGATTTAAAAAAACCGCTTCTAGATTCTTTAAACAAGCTAGATAAAGTTATTTTTCATGCAAAACTAGGCTCTATGAAGCAGAAGACGGCCCGGTTGGCTCAGTTAACCAAGTATATTACTTCACATTTTCAGCAGAAAGAAGCAGAAGATGCGGCATTACTTTGTAAGAGTGATCTAGTATCGGAAATGGTCGGCGAATTTCCAGAGTTACAAGGAATAATGGGTTATTACTACGCAATAGCTGAAGGGAGAGATAAAAAAATAGCAATAGCAATTCGAGACCATTATAAACCTCGAGGTTCTTCTGATTCTATTCCCGGTGATCCTAATCTTGGTGGAGATGCGTCAGCAGTGCTGGCACTAGCGGACAAAATTGATAGTTTATGTGGTTTAATGTTAGCCGGAGAAAAACCGACCAGTTCAAAAGATCCTTATGGGCTTCGTAGGTTGGCCCTTGGTATTATAAGAATTATTCTAGAGAATCGACTTGAACAGGATTTGAAAAAGTTAATCGAGCATAGTTGTGACCTTTACCCTAAGGGAGTAAATAGTAATTCTGAAGATGCTGACCAAATTATTAGCTTTATTGAAGACCGGGTAAAAAATTATTTCAAAGAGGAATTTGATCTGGCACGAGTCAATGCAGTTGTAAATTGCCGACTAGAACCTTCCTTGTGTAGTATAAAATGGAAACTAGAAGCATTAAATAGTTTTTTGGATACTGAAGATGGCAAGACCTCGTTAAATTCCTATAAAAGAGCAAGTAACATCCTTGGTAGTGCTAAATTAAATGGGGAAATAAATACCAATTTACTCCACCGGGAGGAAGAAAAAAAATTACTGGAATTTCTAAAATTAGCAACTCCTAAAATTGACTCTCTAATAGAGGAGAAGATGTTTTCAGAGAGTTTGAAGGAACTCGCAAAGGTAAATAACTTGATAGGTAATTTTTTTGATAATGTTATGGTGATGGATAGTGATGCAAAAATTGCTAATAACAGGTTACTGCTACTTGCTCGGACAAAGCAGCTATTTAATAAGGTAGCCAATTTTGATCAGTTATAAGGTTTTATGAAGGATTTGGCAATAATTGCGGAAGCTGTAAAACTTATCCAAGCTGGTGAATTAGTGGCCTTTCCAACCGAAACAGTGTATGGACTTGGGGCAAATGCTTTTAACGAGGAGGCTTGCCTTAAAATATATCAGGCTAAGGGGAGGCCAAGTAATAATCCGCTAATAGTTCATGTTGCAAGTCTAGAGCAAGCAGAGGAGTTGGCAATTTTTAATAAGGAAGCTTATTTGCTTAGTAAATTATGGCCTGGTCCTCTAACTATGGTATTACCAAGAAGAAATAGCAGTAGGTTAGCAGAATGCGTAACAGCCGGATTATCTACTGTTGCAATTAGAGTACCGGCTCATAGAGTTGCTCGTGATTTAATAATCCAAAGCGGAGTACCAATTGCAGCTCCAAGCGCTAATAAGTCAGGGTATTTAAGCCCAACCTCACATAGGCACGTAAAAGCTGGTTTCAAAAGTGAGAGCGTATTTGTTATTGACTCAGAAACCACTACTAAATATGGACTCGAATCGACAATTATTGATCTTTCAACCTCAGTGCCTACCATCTTGCGCTTTGGTTTTATTACTCCGCAAATAATAGAACAAATAATTGATAGGCAGGTGGAAATTGCTACAAAATCTTCAGCCATAAAAGCTCCAGGTATGATGTATACTCATTATGCCCCTAAAACCCCCATAAGAATTAATGCAATATCTTTAGAAGAAGGAGAAATAGGGCTCAATTTCGGCGGTAGTAAATTAAATTCTAAAGGATCTTTAAATTTAAGTCCTACTGGCGATTTAGCAATAGCAGCGGCAAATTTATTTAGCTATTTACACACACTTGATGATTATGCGAGGGTAAATTCACTCCAGAGAATTGCAATTGCACCGATTCCGAATGAATCTATAGGACTTGCTATTAATGATCGTCTTATTAGAGCTACTTTCTAAAAACAATTAATCAATTGTTTTTGTTAATGTGCTGTTTTAGGTTTAACTTAAGAGCATAATACAAGTGGTTCTTGCTAATTAATAGAGTATTTTTTAATATTTAAATAGACTAGCTTAGCTATACTAAATAAGAATAAAACTTATATGGAAAATTCTTCGGCTGAAGTAAAAATAAATCCCAAACAGGTTATAGCATTTTTTGCGATGATAGTTGGTATGTTTATGGCTATTTTAGACATACAAATAGTAGCAAGTTCACTTTCAGTAATAGCAGCTGGCTTATCTGCTTCAGGTGACGAGTTATCATGGATTCAAACTTCTTACTTGATAGCTGAAGTCATAATTATTCCGGCGACGGGCTTTTTGGCAAGGTTATTGTCGACAAGAATTTTATATTTTATAGCTGCTCTTGGCTTTACAGTTATGAGTCTCATGTGCGCGCTTGCCTGGAATATTGAATCTATGATTATCTTTAGAGCGATGCAGGGTTTTTTTGGTGGTGCTCTTATTCCTACTGCTTTTGGCGCAGTTTTTATTATTTTTCCAAAAGAGATGCGTACTAAAGTTAGTATGATTATAGGTCTTGTCGTAACTCTTGCTCCCACTCTTGGCCCTACGCTTGGTGGATATATAACAGAAAATATATCCTGGCATTTTATGTTTTTACTTAACTTAATTCCTGGAATATTTGTCTGTACTACTGTGTATATATATGTAGATTTTGATAAGCCAAATCTTAAATTGCTTTCTAATTTTGATTTTTTAGGTATAGCTTTAATGATTATGACCTTGGGCTGTTTACAATATGTTTTGGAAGAGGGAAATAAGAAAGATTGGTTAGACGATACTTATATTTTAATTCTATCTGTATTAGTATTGCTTGGTTTTATCTGCCTAATTATCAGGGAACTTACTTTTTCAAGCCCGATTATTGATCTTGGGGCTTTTAGAAACAGAAATTTTTCTTTTGGCTGTATATATTCTTTTATTCTCGGTGTAGGCCTTTACGGTGTGGTATATCTTCTTCCTTTATTTCTATTTTCGGTAGCCGGATTTAATACTCTGCAAATAGGTATAACGATGATTATAACAGGGCTATGTCAGTTGTGCTCGGCTCCTCTTGCGGCAAAGGTATTTGATTCTGGTTTGGATAAAAGAATTATGCTGGCCATTGGATATTTGACATTTGGGCTAGGTTGCTACTTAAATAGCTTTCTAACTGCTGACTCACGATTCTGGGAGCTGTTCTTGCCTCAAATGGTTAGAGGTATAGCCTTGATGTTTTGTTTTATGCCGATAAATGATCTTGCTCTTGGAACGATGCCTAAAGATAAAGTTCAAAATGCGAGTGGTTTATATAACCTAACAAGAAATCTTGGAGGTGCTATAGGACTGGCATTTATTAATAGCCTTATTATTTCAAAATCCAAAATTTTTGCCCAAAGCATGAAAGACAATATGGCATTTACTTCACCTCTTGTCCAAGAGCAATTAGGCTTTTTTACTGAAATGTTATATGGCAAGGTAGATAACCCCAAGCTTGCAGCTTATGCCTTATTAGATAATACAATAAATCAACAAGCCTTTATTATTGCAATTAATAACATATTTATTATCATAGCATTGATGTTTTGTTTAAGCACATTACTTCTTCCTTTTACGTCTACAGTTGATAATGACAGGAGTGGTTTAAGTGGACACTAAAAAATTTATATCATTGTTGGTATTTTTTATTATCTGGCTTGGATTAACCGGTATAAAACCTGACCTTATGTATATTTTTTTTGCAATTCTAACTCCATCTATAGTTTATTATTTTGCTCATAAATTATCTTTACTGCCTACAAAACTTAATATCGATATTTTAAAATCGATGAAATATGCCTTTTGGTTAATTGCAGAGATAATTAAGTCATCAATTTCTGTATCCAAAATCGCCTGGAGGCGAAATATTAGTATATATCCGTTATTAGAGCCTATTATCTCTGTGCAAAATACGGAACTAGGTGTGGTTATATATGCTAATTCCATAACACTCACCCCCGGTACTGTTACTCTTAGTACAGAAGATAATAAACTTTTAGTTCATGCCTTAGATATTAAGTTTATGAGGGATTTACAAGATGGTACTATGGATAGGAAAATAGAAGAAATTATAATTAAGTAAGTTTCTAATAAGGTTTTAAGTAGAAATGCAATAATCAAGCTAATGGGTGTATGAAAAAAAATAATACAGGCGGATTCAAGATTGAAGTGTAACGGATAGTGTTTTACAATTAAAGTAGATAGCAAATAAGCATGCAGTTAGAGGGAACTGAAAATATCACTGGTTTCTATATTAATCATCAGCTATGCAGGGCAATACCATAGATTTAATGACCGTTAACTTTTGGGAATCCATGAAAAATGGATGTGTATATGCAAAGGAATCATAACAAAAAATATATCATTTGTTTTAAGTAGATTATTGGAATTATCTTACTTTTTAGAAATAATGGTTATTAAGATGATGATCACCACGGGATAATCTGTCAAATTATTAGGAATTGATAACAAATCTTATCTACTGAATATCTTGAGGATAAAGACAATATCTTCTGCCGCTTCTTTTAAGTAATCAAATCTCGAAGAAGCCCCTTTGTGACCAAAATCCATATTAGTTTTAAAAATTATCACGTTATTATCAGCTTTTTTGTGCCTAAGCCGTGCTACCCATTTTGCAGCCTCCCAGTAACCAACCCGGGGGTCGGTAAGCCCTGCGGTAACCATCAAGTGAGGGTAGTTTTGAGCTTTGACATTATCATATGGCGAATAGGATTTTATATAATCAAAATAAGCTTTTTCTTTTGGATTTCCCCATTCTTTGAATTCACCAGGAGTAAGAGGCAAAGTTTCATCAAGCATAGTATTTAGAACATCCACGAATGGAACATGCGCAATTGCTGCCTTAAATAATTCCGGTTTTTCATTAATAACGTTGCCTATCAGCATACCGCCGGCGCTTCCGCCAACTATTACTATATTTCCCTTAGCAGTATATTTTTCTTCGATCAATTTCTGAGCTGAGGCAATGAAATCTTCAAATGTTCTTTTTTTAGTAAGGAATTTGGCTGCTTCATACCAGTCGTGGCCTAGATCGTCTCCGCCTCTAATGTGAGCAATGGCATAAACAAACCCACGGTTTACCAGAGAAATGGCTGAATTTTTAAAGGCTGGCGGCAAGCCATAGCCGTAAGAGCCGTAGCCATATAAATATAAAGGATTTGAGCCATCCTTCTTAAATAAGGATTTTTTATAAAGTAAAGTTATTGGAACTTTTACTTCTCCAGAAGTAGCAAATATCCTTTTGGTAACATACTCATCAGGATCAAACCCACTAGGAATTTCCTGAATTTTTAAAATATCAAGCTGCTCATTATCAAAATTATATTTATAAACTGTATTAGGTCTACTTGGTGCCGAGTAGTCGATACGTAAATCGTTATGCTCAAAATTAGTACTATAACCGGAAGCTGTATATGATTCATCAGGAAAATGTACTAGTTTTGCTTCTCCGGTTTTTAAATCTTTGACAACAATCAAGGGAAGACCGTTATGTCGGTAATTTAGTAAAATATATTTTTCTGTTAAATCAAAACCTGATAGATATTTATTAGGATCTTCCTTTATGTATTCTTCCCAACCTTGTTTGATGTTATCTGTTTTTAGAATATGAAAATTCTTCGCCCCCTGATTACTATACATATAAAAATAGTTAGCACCATGGTCTACTGAATAAAGAATTTTATCAGCTCTTTTTTGAATAAGAATAGGGGTAAAGCTTTTGTCATCCATAGGTAAATAATAGGATTCGCTACTATCATGACCGCCCGTGTGGATAATAATATATTTTTTACTAGAGCTTTTATTTACTGAAACCGAGTATAAAACGTCTTGCTCATGATAGATTAATTTATCTTCATTGCTGTTTGTGCCCAGCTTATGAAACATAACTTTATCATGACGCCAATTTTCATCCAATGGAGTATAGAAAAAACCTTCTCCATTTTCATGCCAGACCACATCACCAATAGTATTTTGAATTTGATCAGCTAAAAATTTCTTATTTGCTAGGTCAAATAGTGCTATAGTATATTTTTCACCACCAGTAAAATCAGCCGAATAAGCCATAAGTTTATGATCAGGACTTATAGCAAAAGCACCAATAGTAGTAAATTTTTTACCTTCAGCTAATTTATTGACATCAAGGAGAATCTCTTCCGGATTCTGTATGGAGTCACGCTTTCTACAGTAGATAATATAATCCTTATCTTCTTCAGTACGCCAGTAGTAATAATAATTATCTTTCTGAGTGTAAGTAGATTGATCAGCCAGTTTGACTCTACCTTTTAGTTCTTCAAAAATCATATCTTTTTGCTTAGCTAAGGGAGTCATAAAATGACTAAAGTAATCATTTTCTTCTTTTAGGTAATTTAGTATGTCTTTATCCGTAATTTTTTCCGGCCAGCCTTTTCCCCTTAACCAATGGTATTCATCTTCGATTTCAGTATCTTGTATTTTAAAGCTATAAGGTATTTTCTTTGCTATTGGAGGGGGTTGCATATTAATTCCTTGATTAATAATTTCTAAAGGATTTTGATATTTGTTGTAGCTCAAAACGGCTAATATTAATAGTTTAATTAGCATTTACAAGTATATATTTTTAATATTGTTATAAATTGTCAAAGGCTTGGTAAATTTTAGCCTGAATAGTGCAAAAGTTTCTTTGTATAAGAAACTAGAAAAAACTGATGGTGGGCTTGAGAAGACTTGAACTTCCGACCTCACGCTTATCAGGCGTGTGCTCTAACCAGCTGAGCTACAAGCCCATGTAAATGGGTGAGCCAATTCTATTAAAATATCTAGCTTTGTCAAGTTTAAACCTCAGACAACATAATTTTGCAGTTTAGATGCCAACAAAAGCTTAATTAATTATTTTTTATAAAGTATCATATTATTAATACATTAATTAACAATTTGTAAAAATTATGAGCATAGAAACCCTAAAACCTCTATTGAAGCCAAATTCCGTAGCACTTATAGGAGCAAGTAGTAGGCCTAATTCTATAGGTTCTGTGGTTATCAAGAATTTATTACAAAGTGGTTTTTGTGGATGCATTATGCCTGTTAATCCAAAAAGCCCGTCTATAGAAGGGGTGTTGTGTTACAAAGATGTTCAAAGTCTCCCAATGACTCCAGATCTAGCTATTTTTTGTATTCCGGCTGCTGGTATTCCACCCGTACTGGCACAACTTGGTGAAAGAGGGACGAGAGCTGCAGTTATTATTTCTGCCGGTTTTGGTTCTAGCGAAGGAGAGGAGGGGTTAAGGCGTAAAAAAGAGTTAATTGAAATAGCAAAGCACTATAATATCCGTCTAATTGGACCAAATTGTGTAGGACTTCTTATACCTCCTATTGGCCTAAACGGAAGTTTTGCTCACGTAACCCCAGAGGTAGGCGATATAGGTTTTGTCAGTCAATCCGGTGCAGTAGTCACAGCAGTGCTTGATTGGGCAAAAAGCAAACATATAGGTTTTACGCATGTGGTATCAATGGGGGATATGCTAGATTTTGATTTTGGAGAAGCAATAGAATATCTGGCAAAAGATATAGAAACCAAGACTATTATTTTATATATTGAAGCTATTACGAATGCTCGCAGTTTTATAGCAGCAGCAAGAGCAGCAGCGTTAGTAAAACCTGTCATAGTTTTAAAAACTGGACGTAGTGAAGAGGGGGCAAAAGCTGCGGCCTCACATACCGGATCACTCGCCGGAGCTGATGCCGTATACGATGCGGTTTTTCAACGTTGTGGTCTCTTGCGTGTGTATGATATGAATGAATTATTTGATACTATGGAGACACTAGCGCGTACTCAAGGACTTTGGGGCGATCGTTTATGTATTCTAACTAACGGTGGCGGTATAGGGGTTCTAGCTACCGATAAACTTATAGAACTTGGGGGTAAATTAGCTCAGTTAGAGGACAAAACAATAGCTCGTTTAAATGAAGTTCTACCGCCTACCTGGTCACACGGTAATCCAGTTGATATTATCGGTGATGCTTCAGGAGAACGTTATGCAAATGCGTTTCGTATTATTATGGAAGATAGCAATGTTGATGCCATTCTAGTTCTGAATTGTCCTGTAGCAATTGTACCTAGCTTACAACCAGCTGAAGCGATATTAAATGCTTATCAGGCAAACAATAGAAACCCAAAACCTGTGTTAATTGCGGCATGGCTTGGAGAGGGTGCTCCTGCTGCGGCAAGGCAATTATTTGCGGTTAATGATATTCCATCTTATGCCACTCCAGAAAGTGCAATAGAAGGGTTTAAGCGCATGGTTGAATATTACTATAATAGGAAAAAATCGTTAGTCTCTCACGAAGAGCATCAACGATTCCATCATAAAATTGCTTGCGATATTTTGCAAAAGGCAATTGACAATCAACAAGAATGGTTAACTGAAATTGAAGCAAAAAACATATTAAGTGCCTACAATATACCAACTGTAAAAACTGTTGAAGTAGAGAACCCACAAGAGGCCTATAAAGCCGCAAAGAAAATGAAAGGTAAGATGGTACTTAAAATTCTTTCGCCGGATATTACCCATAAATCTGATTCAGGAGGAGTGGTCTTGAATTTAGAATCCCCAGAAGCGGTGCTACAGGCTGCAGAAAACATGCTGCAGCGTTATAAAACGACCCATCCTCATTCTAATATTCAAGGCTTTGCCCTCCAAGAGATGATTGAGCGTTCTGGGGCACATGAGTTAATATTAGGTGTTTCAGAAGATAGTGTGTTTGGTCCGGTGATGCTTTTTGGTAAGGGCGGTAAAGCTGTTGAAATGGTAAAGGACAAATCTCTTGCACTGCCTCCTTTGACACCTGAATTAGCAACTGAATTGGTGATGCGTACTCAAATTTATAATTTGCTCAAAGGTTATCGCGATGAGAAGCCGGCAAATATAGAAGCTATTGTGCAATGTCTGGTTAATTTATCGCAGCTAGTTATAGATCTGCCAATGGTTAAAGAATTAGACATCAATCCTTTGCTTGCAGATAACCAAGGGGTTATTGCTTTAGATGCCCGTATTAGGGTCAATCTTGGGGTTACCAATCATAACCGTCTGGCAATAGTGCCTTATCCACATCATTTAGTTAAAAAGATAGCAATACCAGGTTACGAGGATCTGATATTACGGCCTGTGAAATCTAAAGATGCTGCAGCGTTAAATGATGCTCTAAATAAAATTAAACTGGCAAATCATTCGCAACTTCTATCGTCCCTGCCATATGAAACGTCTTTGGTCTCCACTCGTCTAAGTCAAATTGATTATGATAAGGAAATGGTTTTTGTAGTTGAGAATAAAAAGAACAACTTTGATGAAATTTTGGGTATTGCCCGTGTTCGAAAAATAACGACGGGTAAAACAGTAACGTTAGAATGTATGTTTGATGCAATACCGGAATTTTATATTAATGCCAATTTATTGCTGGAATATGTGATTGAGTATGCGCATTCTAGCAAAATCAAAACCTTATTTACTGATTTATTACATCCAATGTTTCATGAACCTTATAAAAAAGCAGGTTTTAAGGAAATACCGCATAGTAAAAAAGGTACAGATAGATTGGTTTATGATTTATAATTCCACGGAATTAGGTATTAAACTGTAGAGAGTAGATAAAACTTATTATATTAACCCCTTTTCTGTTAAGTATAGGGCAGTAACTGAGCACAAAATAAAAATTTAAATTTTGTCTTATTACTACCTATTCTGCATTTGCTATGGATGGTACTAACCAGAACTGACCTGGTTCAAGGTTTCTAATTTTATCTCCTACAGATAGAAACTTTTTTGCTTTTTCTAGTTTGATTAAAGCCTCTCCCCTTGGTTCATCGGTCAGTTTAAATACATCATAGTGAGAAGGTACAGTAAAGGGACGACCAAGGTCAATATAAGCCCTTACCATGTCCTCAGGATTCATATGGGCATATTGCATAAACCATCTTGGTTCATAAGCTCCCATAGGTAGTAGAGCTAAACGAAAACTACCAAATTTTTCTCTGGCTTTTTTAAAATATCTTCCATTTCCGTATCCGGAATCGCCTACAAAGTATATATTACCGGAGTTGGTTTCAATGTTAAGTGCTGCCCACAAGGCTTTATTACGGTCAAATAATCCTCTTGCTGACCAATGTTGCATAGGTTCTATGTGGAATTTTACATAATCATTAATTATTACCTGGTCTCCCCAATCATAAGCTTCCACTTCTATTTCAGAATTGGAGGCTTTGATTATTGTGTCATTGCCAAGAGGGGTAATAATACGTGGTTTATGTTTTTGCCATAATAAGTTAATAGTTGCAAGATCCAGGTGATCGTAGTGATTATGGCTAACCCAAACAATATCAATAGGGGGTAAATGCTCAAAATTAATTCCCGGGTCTATTACCCGTTTCGGTCCTGCAAAACTAACGGGACTTGCTCTTTCAGACCAGACGGGGTCGGTAAGAATATTAAGGCCTTGTGTTTGGATAAGAAATGTAACGTGCCCGACATAAGAAACTCTAAGATCAGATCCCATGACCCTTGCGGGCGGTAAATCAAATTGATTATTTGGTACTTTATCTGGCCAAGGAGAGGATTTTTCTGTAACTCGCCATTTAAGAAAATCAAAAAAGTTTTTCTCATTGTTAAGATCGGAGTCAAAAAATCTGCTACCATCAAAATGATCGCTAACATTACCATTATAATACTTAGAATATGCAAAAGAAAAGTAGCAAAAAAATATTATGGCGAGTATGAAAATGACAGTATATTTATACATATACGCAAGAGAGAAAAGGTTTAACAAAATTTGTTTAATTCAGGAATTGCTTTATCTAATTCATTCTTTAGTTTATTATAAAGTCCCTCTAAATCTTCCCAAGCTTGATTGCCACTATCCATCATTTCCTGGGATAAACTTTCTGTCTGTTTTGCTACATCAGACAATCTATCGATACCAAGTTGCTTAGCAGAAGATTTTATTGTATGAGAAGAAGAGAAAATAATGCGAATATTTTTCTCTTTAAGACCTTTGGCAATTTCCGATAAATATACTTCTGTATCTTCTAAGAAATATTTTATTATTACTGAAAAACGCTCTCCTAATAAATTTCTAGCAGTATCGAGAGCTTCTATATTGATTATTTCTGGTTTCTGAGTCATTTTTTGCTCTTTATTTTTTAGTAAAATTAACAACCATTTCTAACCCTTCTTTAACCCAAACTGTAAATAGGGAAGGATGCTTATTCATTTCTGCTAATGTTTCGTTTAAATTATGCCATTGCAGTGTTTCTACTTCCTCAGGGTTAGGGGCGGTTAGTTGCCCTTCCCAATAGCCGATGAGAATATGATCTATTTCATGCTCGGTTAAATTATTTCCTACATGTGCTTTATAAGTAAAAGTCCCTATTTCTTTTAACGGTATGCTTAAACCTATCTCCTCTTTTAGACGCCGAGCAGCAGCTTCCATTAGTGGTTCAGAAGGCCTTGGATGCCCACAACAGCTATTTGTCCACAACCCCCCACTGTGGTATTTTGTAAGAGCACGTTTTTGCATCAATAATTCTAATTCTGGATTTCTACGTAAGATAAAAATGGAAAAAGCACGGTGCAAAAGCCCTAGCTGATGAGCCTTTAATTTTTCTTCTACGCCAATTATATTATCGTTTTTATCAACTAAAATTACCTGTTCACTCATCTATACCCCATTTAAGTAGAAGTTTTTTTGTATTTTAACCATTTCGATACTATTTTAGCAAAATCTTTTTGACTTACTGGTTTTGATAAGTAATCGTCCATGCCGGCTGCAATACATTTTTCTTTATCTCCCTGGAGTGAATTAGCTGTTAAAGCAATTATTGGAATATGTTTTTGATTATTTATATTTTCAAATTCTATTATTTTGCCTGTTGTTTCAAAGCCATCCATAACAGGCATTTGACAATCCATAAAGATTAAATCAAAATTTCTGTCAGTTTGTAAAATTTCGTAAGCTGCTTGGCCGCTTTTTGCCACTATAACTTCACATCCTAATTTCTCTAGCATTTCTCTACCAATTTCAGCGTTAATCCTGTTATCTTCTACCATTAAAATTCTTACATTTCCGGTAAGATCAGGATCTAAGGATATTTTTTGTTTAGAGCGGATAGGGTCAGTATTAATATTGTCATTAGCAATATCGAGTAGCATATTAAAAGAAAAAGTAGTGCCAATATTGACTTCGCTTTCAACGCTAATTTCCCCGCCAAGCAGTGTTACGAGTTTTTGACAAATGGCAAGGCCAAGGCCGGTACCGCCAAATTTTCTGGTAGTTGAGCTGTCTGCCTGAACAAATTTGTTAAAAATTATTTTCAACTGGTCTTTTGTCATGCCTATACCTGTATCTTTGACGGAAACAACAATCAAGGCTTTTCCTGCGGGGGGTTTATATAGAGGCTGGTTATTAACCTTTATAGTTATTCCGCCGCTTTGAGTGAATTTTATGGCATTCCCAACTAAATTGTGAAGTATTTGCCTTATTCTCATTGTATCTCCAATGAGATATTCGTGAACGCCTTTTTCAAAATTTACCCATAATTTTAACCCTTTTTGCTCGGCTTTTGGCGATAATAAATCTACAACTTCCTGGACCGCTTTTTTTAAGTTAAAAGGCAACTTTTCGAGTTCCATTTGGCCGGCTTCTATTTTTGAGAAATCAAGTATGTCATTTAAAATATCTAAAAGGTTTTCTGCTGAGGTTAGTAGGTTATTAAGGTAATGTTGTTGTTGTTGAGTAAGTTTTGTATCAAGTAAGAGCTCTGTAATACCGATAATACCATTCATGGGAGTCCTAATTTCGTGGCTCATAGTAGCTAAAAATTCTGATTTCATTTTGGTAGCTGATTCTGCTTCTTCTTTAGCGGTTTGCAGCTTTATTTCAGCATTTTTACGGTCACTGATATCAGTAATTGAACCAGTCATTCTTTTAATGCCCGTATCAGGGTTTATAGTTAGCAATCCTCTTGCCTGAAACCATCTATAGATGCCTGTTTTGTGCATTAATCTACATTCTACGTCAAAGGGTTTATTATTTTTAAAATGTTTTTCTAAAGCTTGTGCCAATATTTGAGCATCTTCAGGGTGTATAAGCGACATAAATTTATCGTAGGAAGCTTCTATTTCTTCGTTTTCATATCCTAGTAGTTTGTAGAATTGAGGTGACCAGTAAACTCTATTTTGCTCTATATTTATCCAGTCCCAAATACCGTCACGGACACCCTCGACAGCTAACTGAAATCTAGTTTCACTTTCTTTCAGATCTTTTGTTTTTTGGTTTACTAATCTTTCTATATTTTCAGAATACCCAGTTATTACCATGGTAAGGATCGCAGATATTGCTGTAAATAATAAACCTGCTAGTAACAAATACCATAGATGCCATTCTTTATGGGCTACTAAATATTCAGTTTTTTGCTTGAATAGTACATTCCAGATTTTGCTTTCAAAGCTAATGAAATCAATAGTGCTTAATGAATAGGATGATTTATCGTCGATTGATGTAAATATAATATCTTTGCTTTTATTACTAGTATTGTCTGTTACTTCTATTTCAATACCTTTTTCTTTTAAGGTTTCTATAAAATTACTGAACAATAAGTCGTTTGTTCTAAAAGTTCCGACTATGATACCTTTTATGGTGATTTTTGGACTTTTTAAGAAGTTATAATAGTTGTTATGGTCAAATACAGGTTCAAAAAATCTAATAACTTTATCAGAATCAGGTTTATCAGTTAAGTTTACCACATTTGAAAGTTGCAGTGACTTGGTGGTAATAGCGCGCTCTATATATTCCATAAATTCAGGGTCAGAGTATATATCGTATCCTAAATCATCATATTTAACCTCACAAATTTCGGAATAATATATAGGAAAGAATATTGCTTTTTCTTGATTCTGTAATAAATTTCTACTACCGGAATATTTCTTTATTTGATAATTAATTCCCTCCTTTCTAGCTTGATCTATAAATTTATTTTGGGAATTTATATCCATCTTGGGAGCCCATTGTAGGCTGTATATTTCCGGCGAATGTTTTAGAAGATTACCAATTAAATATTTAAAATTTGACCTATCTACCTGATCATATGCAAGATAAAAATTACTCATTGCGGATATTTCCTCAATATAATTGTGTATCTTGTTTTCCAGCTGAATTATTGCGCTTCTGGCCGTGCTTTCGAGTTCCTGTTGTAATTTTTTATGCTCCCAGTTACTTGCGTTTATAAATAAAATAATTACTATACTAAAAACAGAAATAAGAGGAGTAACTATAAGTATTTTTCGTTTAATACTAATATATTCATTGGGGGTAAAGATAGCGACGAGTATAGGGGTACATACAATAATTCCAAGGCTGTTTCCTATCCACCAAGTCCACCAATTATAAAAATAGTTACCAAAGGGAATTATACCTTTAAGATATAAAGAGGTAACGCCTATGGTAGGGGAGGGAATAGAACCTACCATACCGGCTATAATGAATAAAATAAGTATATCGTGCCAGTGAGAAAGCGAGCTGGGATACCCTATAAGTTTTTTTATGATAAAAACAACAGTGAAAGATTCAATAACTGCTCCGGTTGCTATATAAAGAGATATGTCGATGAAATTTAATGTTTTATCAATAAAAAGATCAAGGGAGGAAGTAAAGTTAGTTAAATTTGCGGTCAAAGACCCTAAAAAAACTCCCGGTAATGTTCTGTAGCCAAAAAAAATAACGGCAGCCGCTGCAATACCGGATGCCGGCCATATTGCGGTGGCATTATCAGGAGGAAGAGCTATGAGGAAACCTAATTTTGCTGGAATAAAATAAGCAAGGAAAACGGCAAATATAGAAAATGAATTTTTGGTAATTGATTTTACCATGTAAAACTGTCCTTCCCTGTTTTATCTACTATTGCAATTACTTGGTTTCCTTGTTTATTATACTGGAGAGAGTCGAAAATCATATTAGCTCTAGCGATCCCTCGCCCATGATTATCAAGAGCCCTAGCAGGGTCAACGGCAATAAATTTTTGCCAGGCAAATCCAGAACCTTGATCGGTAACTTTTATTGAGTATTTCTTATCTTCTTTATTAAAAATAACTTCTACAAATTTATTTTTATACTCTTCTAATTCTGACCTTTTTTCTACTTCTTGTTTCCAAGTTCCTGCTGATATCAGTTTTGATTTTTTATCATAGGAAATTTGTAGATTTCCATGCTCAACAGCATTAACTAAGAGGGCAGAAATACCAGGTAAAACCTTATTGGATTCTGGAAAAAAATTTGCAATAAAACAGGACAAATCTTCAGCTTCAGCTAAACTGTGAAAGTTAAATACAGCATTTTTTATTAACTTGAAACCACCTCGGTGTCTTTGTAATTCTTGGGCCAGTAGCTTATGCTGTTTTGATTCATTAACAGCTGACAATAAAACTGATTTCAGGACATTTCCTTGGATAGGTTTTGTCAAATAATAAAATACTCCTTCGTCTATTCCTTCCTTGACTTGTTCCGGTTTATCTAAAACTGTTAACATTATTATAGGAGGTTTTGAAATTTTTTTACTGCTATTTATCCATCTTACTATTTCTATACCATTGATATCCGGCATTATTCTATCAAGTAAAATTGCATCCAGTTTATCGTGATGCCTCATTATAGTTTCCTGAGCCATTTTACCATTTATCGCTGTAATGATTTCATAATCATTCTGTGCTAAAATAGTTTCAATTATAGTTAACGTTGTTCTATCATCGTCAACAACTAAAATTAAGGGATTATTTTTCATTTTTTCTTTCTCATTATCGAATAGGGCAAATTTATTAAAAGCATTACCAACCTACCGTTCTGTGAATGCAGTAGCAATAGAAGTGTGTATAGGCTTTAACAGATATGCAAGGATAGTTTTACTTCCTGTTACTATATCAGCCTGTACAGTCATACCAGGTATGTGTCATAAGTCCTTTACTCAGTAATCTCTATCTACATTATGTATTTGATAAATGGATGCAACGCCAACATGTAGAAAAGCCTTGGTGTCGTTATGCAGATGATGGTGTGCCACGAGCACAAAGGAGAATTTTATGAAGCCAAAATAATAATTTGAATTTGTGTGTAACTATATAAAAGATGGAGGTCGGCCCTCCGAAATCGTTTTACAGGAAAAGATTTCAAACCACTCTAAGCTGCTGTAGTCAAAAGCTATGGTGGTGAGCGTTAGAGAAAAGGTGTCTAACAAGATATCAGGTAAGATTCAGGGAGATGAAGCGATTGAACCACTGCTGAAGTGTCGAAAGCGTATAGATGAGATCAAAACCGAGGAGAAGTCGTTGCTTCGGGATAAATTTAGCGGAAACCTGTTTACTGGCTAAGTGATCTCCGGCATAGAGGTGGCATGAACTTGAATCAGGCTTTTATATGGAACGTGGGAACCTGTGTACTAATGCTAAGGGAGAAATCCAAGTGGAAGCACCATAAGGATCAGAGTACCAATGTAGTATATAGGGGCGGATTAACTCGTAGTAGTTATGAAGGTGTTGAAAGACACTGGAGCGAAGGGGTTGAATTATCCGTCTTATTTGTTAATCAACTACCAAAAGGTGGGAGGAGTTAAATTGAGTAAGACAAAATCATTTTGTATTTCTAAGAAAAGCGTAATGGCAGCTTGGGAAAAAGTCAAAGACAATAAAGGAACTTATGGAGTAGATTTAGAATCTATAGCAGATTTTGAATCAAATCTAAAAGACAATCTTTACAAGTTATGGAATCGAATGTCATCTGGTAGCTATTTTCCACCAGCTGTAAGAGGTGTGGAAATACCTAAAAGAGATGGTAGCAAAAGTCATCGCTTGTTATCAATTCCAACTGTATCAGATCGAGTGGCGCAAGCTGTGGTTAAAAGCCATTTAGAGCCTATAGTAGAACCGATATTTCATGAAGATTCCTACGGGTATAGAACTGGGAAATCGGCTCTAGATGCAGTTGGAGTAGCAAGAGAGAGATGCTGGAGAAATGATTGGTGTATTGATTTGGATATCAAAAGTTTTTTCGATACTGTAGATCACCAACTCGTAATGAAAGCAATAAGATTCCATACTGAAGAGAAGTGGATTCATCTTTATGTTGAAAGGTGGTTAAAAGCCCCGATTCAAAAAGAAGATGGGACATTGATTGAAAGAAATGCTGGAATTTCGCAAGGCGGAGTAGCTAGTCCTTTGATGTCTAATATATTCATGCATTATGCATTTGACGAATGGATGAAGAGACAATTTCCAGAAATAAAGTTCGAACGTTACGTGGATGATGCGCTGGTGCATTGCAGTTCCAAAAAGTTAGCGGAAAAAGTACTGGAGGCAATTAGAGCCAGATTAAGAGAATGTGGTCTTGAATTGCATTCAGATAAAACGAAAATAGTGTATTGCAAAGATGTCGATCGAAAAGACTCACATGAGTATGAAAACTTTGACTTTCTAGGTTATACATTTCGCCCCAGACTATCAAAGAATAAGAAAGGGAAGATGTTTGTAAACTTTACACCCGCAATCAGTCAGAAAGCTGCAAGTCGTATCAAGAAAGAGATACGGAGCTGGAAGCTACATTTGCGAAGCGATAAGAACATAGGAGACTTAGCGAGAATGTTTAACTCTATAGTACAGGGTTGGATAAATTATTATGGAAGATATTATAAATCAGCCATGTATCCATACCTGAGAAATATAGAGCAATATCTAACTCGATGGGTAATGAGGAAATACAAAAGATATCAAGGTCATAAACGACGAGCGAGGAAATGGTTAGGTTGCGTTAGAAAGCGAGAACCAAAACTATTTGTTCATTGGAGGATAGGTCTTGGATCGCCGATTGGATAATGGGAGCGGTGTAAGCTGAGAGGTTTACGCACCGTTCTGCGAGAGACTAGCGGGGAAGTTCCTCTGGTCTACTCTCCGTTTGGTGCACTGCAAAACACGCATAGAAGCAGAAACATTGTTAGAAGAGTTAAAACAACGTTTTGCAGAATGTGGGTTAGAGTTACACTCTGATAAAACCCGAATAGTCTGCTGCAACGTCAAAGATAAGCAATATCCCACTAAGTCATTTGATTTTCTAGGATACACGTTTAGACCGAGACTGGTTACTAACCAGCAGAATAATACCTTGTTTATAGGTTTTACGCCTGCGGTTAGTAAAACAGCTGTAAAAGCGATGCGGCAAGAAACAAAACGTTGTAAGTGGCACTTGCGCAGTGAATTGAGTTTGGAGGAAATTGCTCAAAGTTATAACCCAGTCCTGAAAGGATGGTTTAACTATTATGGGAAATATACGCCAGATGGATTAAGACCTGTTGCAAGGCATTTTAACAACGTGCTGGTAAAATGGGTGATGCGGAAATATCTCAGATTTAAAGGACACAAAATAAAAGCTATACGGTATTTAGAAAATATAGCTCAAAATAGTCCTAATTTATTTGCACATTGGCAACAAAGTAAAGGATTTGTGGTTGTTTAATGGGAGCTGTATAAGTCGAGAGGCTTACGTACAGTTCTGAGAGGGACTTGAGGTGAAATTCCTCAGGTCTACTCACCCAATTATCTCCCCGACCCTAACAGTATGATGCAAGTATGCTTTGCTATAATTAGCACACGCTGGGCAAGGACAATCTTGTTCAAGAGGTGTGTTATCATCTGCATATTTACTGTTACGGATATTTACGGTTCCATATTTGGTAAATGCTTGGCCGTTTCTCCCAGATCGTGTTGGAATTACGCAATCAAACATATCCACACCTCTTTTTACTGCTCCGATAATATCAGATGGTTTACCTACTCCCATAAGGTAACGAGGTTTGTCTTCCGGTAAAAAAGCAGGGGCATAATCTAGAATGGAAAACATTATATCTTGGCCTTCCCCCACGGCTAATCCTCCTATAGCATACCCTTCAAAATCAAGTTCAATAAGGTCAGAAGCTGATTTTTCTCTTAATTCCTGGTATATTCCGCCTTGCATAATACCGAATTGAGCATATCCTGGCCTTTGAACAAAAGAGTTTCGTGACCTTTCTGCCCATCTGGAAGTTAATTCCATTGAAGATTTAGCTTGCTTAAAAGTTGCTGGGTACGGTGTGCATTCGTCAAAAACCATACTGATGGTGCTACCGAGTAAATACTGAATTTCTGTTGATCTTTCCGGAGTAAGCATATGTTTACTTCCATCAATGTGAGACCTGAATTCTACTCCCTCTTCTGTAATTTTTCGTAAATCAGATAATGACATTACCTGAAATCCTCCGGAATCTGTAAGAATCGGTCCGGCCCAGTTCATAAACTTATGGAGGCCGCCAAGTTTAGCAATTCTTTCTGCTCCTGGTTTTAACATTAAATGGTAAGTATTGCCAAGAATGATATCACTTCCGGTAGACTTTACCGATTCTGGGAACATTGCCTTTACTGCCGCCCGTGTGCCGACAGGCATAAATGCAGGGGTTTGGATAGTGCCATGGGCTGTTTCAATAAATCCTGTTCGTGCTTTGTTATTAGTTGCTTTTAACTGGAATTTAAATTTATTCATTATTATTTTATATTTCTCTATGGCAGATTAAATTATTTAATATACCTAGGGTCACAAACTAATCAAGATGAAATAAACCGAATAATTTTCTAAACCTTCAGAGCTTAAGCTATTAAACTGCTAAGAGCTTAAAATTGAGGAATTAAAGCAAGGAATTCTTTATATAGAGGAAAAACTATAATCTAAAAGCAACTGCTAATAAAAAAAATCTCAGTAAATCAGATTCCTTTAATCTTTTTGTTTATTTTATTCTGCTAGCTGATACATAATCAATAACCAAAGGGTCTTATGATGAATCTACGGATGCAAATAGCTGAGCATCTAAATGTTTTTAGGCTATAGTCTGTGAAATTTGTCTAAAGATATCACAAAATTGGCAATTGTATTATGTTCAAGTTAAGCGAGCTATTAGAAAAGTTTAAAAGAAAATCTGGTTTTATTCAAGAAAGCAAAATTCAAGCAACCCAAGAAGAAGGTCAGGGATCTATTAAACAAATCAGGAATTGGTATGAGGAAAGATTCCAAAATGTAGCAGTTCAAAGAAATTTGTTATTTGTACTGCTTCTCATCCTTTTATGCTTATGTATCATTTCTGTTGCTGCAGTTGGTTACGTAGTAAATATTAAACGTTTTGATCCGTTTGTCATACAAATTGATGATACAACCGGAATGGCCAAGATTGTTAATCCTTTAAATTCTTCTGTTCTTATGGGTAATGATTCATTGGCTCAATATTTTATCAAAAGATATGTCTCTGCTAGAGAAACCTATAATCCGGTGGATTTTGATACTGAAGCAATGAAAACTGTCAGGTTGTTATCTTCTAGTTCGGTCTATTGGTCATATCGTAATTCTCTAAAAAATAACGAAATTAATCCAACTATCAAATATGGCCAAAAAAACACCACTTTTCTACTGGTTAAGTCATGGTCAAAACTTGCTGATAAAAAATTTATGTTAAGATTTTCTATAAATGAAACTGCAGGAGCACGAAAAGTGTTTAACAAAATTGCTATTGTTGAGTTTGATTACTTGCCAATGGAACTAACAGATAGTGATAGAGATACTAATCCAATAGGTTTTCAAGTAACAGGTTATAGGGTAGATGATGATAATAGTTAGAATTTTATTTGTAATAATAATGCTTTTTACTTCGGTAGCTAATGCAAGTATGTATGACGATAGTGACGAGTTGTCACTTACAACAGATAGTAGGATTAAAACTTATATATATAACCCTAATGAAGTCTATCTGCTAGTGCTTCATTATGGTTTTCAATCTCATATTGAATTTGCTAAAAACGAGACTATAGAAACAATAACGCTAGGGGAATCGTTTGCTTGGAAATTAACTCCCCTTGGCAATAAATTATTTATTAAACCGATGGAAAAAAATATTCGTACTAATATGACGATTATCACTAACAAAAGAACTTATCAATTTGACATTGTTTCCAAAGAATTGGAAGACGAGAATGATAAAGATTTGGTATATGTTGTTAGATTCCAATACCCAAAAAAAGCTAGGTAATTTATGGCTAAAGAGAATAACATTGCAGAACCAGAAAAAGTTCAAACCGATCTTCCCGAAGTTGAGCAAGAATTATCTAAAGTAGCAACGAATCCAAAACAGAGCATAATAATTTTGGTTGTGGTTGCTGGGGTTTTTCTCTATTTATTCTTTAACTTATTTGTCGGTTCTGGAGATACTCCAAAACAGACTTCCAATCCGATCCCTGATAATGTTGTAAAACCAGTTCAGATTCCTGTTGATACTGCTATTCCGGCTATACCAGCTCTCCCTACTCCTCCAAAACTAGAAGACCCAGCATTACCTCCTCCTCCTCCAGTACCAGCTACTCAAGATGTGATGCCTCCGTCGCCCTTATCTCAAGATAAAACACCTTTGCCGATGCCGGAGAGCTCTAAGGATGTTAATTTGTCACCTGCTAATCCAACCCTTCCACTTGATATAAGATCTCAAAGTGATGAAGCAAAGAAAAAGCTAGAAGCAAAAAGAAAATCAGCAATAGTTTTGATTGCTGGAGCTCCAAAACCTAAAACACCAGAACAGGTAGAACAAGAGACCGATTTTAAGCAAAGGGGTGATATGCACCTTATTCTTGGTAGGGGGAAAATGTTGGACGCAATTATTGAGTCTGCAGTCAACACAGATTTTGGGGGAGAAATTCGGGCTATTATAAGTAGAGATGTTTATTCCGAATGGGGACGTAATATACTTATACCAAAAGGCTCAAGAGTGTTTGGCACATATAATACTGGGACTAATGGAGCTTACGGCCGCATTGCAATTGAATGGACCAGAATAGATTTGCCAACAACGGGGTATACCATAAATTTTGGTGGTACAGGGATGGATAATCTCGGTAGGAAAGGACAGCAAGGAAGAGTAGACAACAAGTTTAAAGAACGTTTCAGCAATGCTGTGTTAAGATCAGCATTTAATATTGCCCTTGCAAGTACCCTGGATTCCATAGTAAAACCTGTGGAAAGCTCTCAGTCTGCTTCGACTCAATCAGCAGCAGCCTCAGCAGCTTTGACCAGCACTACGAGTATTTCTACTCAAGCAGGGCTTGATGATAATCAGAAATTTACGCAAATTTGTACAACTGTACCTACTGCTATAACAGATAAAACTTCAACTCTTTATACTTCTATAAATACAGCTTGTACTACTATACCAGTCCAGCAGGCTAGTGCTACTCCTGCTCAGAAACTTGCTGCTCTTGTTAGTGCTATCACTACTGCCTGTACTACGGCTTCACAGGAAAGTACTGCAAGTACTACTCCATCTCAGACGCAAACAGCATCTACTCAGGCATTTAAGGACATTACTGATGTTGCGAAAGAGTTATTGGAAAAACAGAAATTTGATCCAACAATTACTATAGACCAGGGAACTTTAATCAAGATTTATGTAAACAAAGATTATAAATTTCCTAAAGCAGCAATTAAGAATGTAATGAAATGAGTTTTGCAGCACTAGAAACCTATCTATTACCCTTTAAAAATATATTTGCCGAGGAAGGGGTAAACGAGCTTATGATCAATAAACCAGGAGAGGTTTGGGTTGAAAAAGCAGGAGACCTTAGAATGGAATCATTACCTGAGATAGATATAGATCATTTACTAGGTCTTGGCAGATTAATAGCCCAATCTACTGATCAGGTAATCTCAGAAGAAAAGCCACTATTATCTGCTACCCTGCCAAATGGCTATCGTGTTCAAATCGTTTTTCCTCCAGCTGTTGAGCCTAATATTGCTGCTTTTGCCATAAGGAAGGGTAGTACTATGCACTTATCCCTAGACCAATATGCGGAAAGAGGAGCATTTGATAACACTAGCACTAAAGAAATAGTAGATGAGAATGATGCTATTTTGAGAAACTATTTGAAAGAAGGAAAAAGTAAAGAGTTCATAAAACATGCCGTTATTTCTAAAAAAAATATCGCAATCATCCCTTGACATTCAATAATAGATTGTATATTACTGATATATTTGGTCAGTTTTATAATAATTTATTATGTTGGAATTTTTTAAACAAGTTTCTAATACTATTGTCAGTGATTATATCAAAGATTGGCTGGACAGTAAAGCATTACCTTCTTTTGCTTTTATTTGCAGTAGTTTGGGGTACTATATGTTAACGCAACAGTTTTTAGGTGCTATATTTTTATCTCTACCTCTCGTTTATTTAGTACATAAATGTAAGCAAAATTATAGTATTAAGGATAAATTATTGATAATTCCAGAACCTAGATTAGAATTTCCAGATAATAATATACACAACATTCGAATTGCTATGTCAGTTTATAACTGTTCTACTCAGGTGATTAGTTGTTTTTTAGACCAAGAAAAGACAGTTATAATTGTTAATGGTCAGACACATCAAAAAGATGAAATAGATGTAATAAATAAATCATCAGTTTTACTTCCACCTTATTACCTTTCTAATGCAGCGACAGGGATAATTAAAGTAAAAGATATAAACATAGCTAAATCTTTAAAAATTACAGCAACTATTGCTTTAAAATACGGTATTTTAAATAATGAAAAATATGAAGTTTATCATAAAGTACATATAGAAGGTATTTTAAATCGTTTAGAAAATGGAAGTCTCTCTATTCAATTCGTTAGAAAACCGCCTGTTGTAAAATCAAATTAAATACACAACCATTTTCTCTAGTATTATATCTAAAAGCAAACTCATCAACATACTTTTGAAGATGCTTAGCTGATACGTGGTGATATATGCCGAGTATTCCACGCTTTAGAGTTCCCCAAAAGTTCTCCATATTGTTGGTGTGAATGTTACCGCTGGCTACATATTCTTTCGTATGGTCTACTCTTAAATGGATATGGCTTGTTTTCTTACCGAGGATATTATATCCTTTGAACTCATCGCTAATAATGACGCTATCTTGGGTTATAACTTGATTCAATACATCTAATAGCTGCTTACCTGTTAATTTCTTGCCATCGTTGTTTTTAATCATAACTTTAGCAAATACAGACTTATTTATCTTATCAATACAACCAACAACAACGTTCTTTTTAGTACCACGCCCCCTTTTATTTACTGGTGGTAAGTTATCGTTATCATCATCTCTATTGTTTTTCTTCCTAGGTCTACCGCCTACATAGGTCTCATCCACTTCAATTAAAGTACCAAAAAATTGCTGGTTTTCAATATTACCCATAGCAAGCCTGATTTGCTTAAGCATACGCCAAGCCGTTTTATAAGTAACGCCTATTTCTCTTTTTAGTTGGTAGCCTGATATACCTTTTTTACTATTTAAAAACAAGTGAATAGCATAAAACCATTTACGTAAATCAGTGTCAGACTTCTCAAATATTGTCCCTTTGAAGATTGAGAAACCTTTATTACAGAAGATACATTGAAAATTTTTAGGTGTATCTCTTCTGTGTGTTAATCTGTCGCTCCCGCAATGTCTGCAAACGGGTTTATTATTATACCTAATTGTGATAAAGTACTTTATACAATCAAGTTCAGTAGGAAACTGTTTGTTAAATTCAAAAAAGTTCATAATTCTTTACCTTATTATAAACCTAAGTATAAACTATTATCTATTGAATGTCAAGGGATGATTGCGAAAAATATTATTATAAGCGGGGGTACTTCAACTGGTAAAACGACTTTCACTAACGCTGCTCTAGGAGAAATACCTACTCATGAAAGATTGATTACTGTAGAAGATGCCAGAGAAGTAATTCTTCATAAGCATCCTAATCGGGTTCATTTACTTGCCTCCAAGGGCGGGCAGGGACGAGCTAAAGTTACAACTCAAGACCTAATTGAAGCCTGCCTTAGGCTCAGGCCTGATAGAATTATTGTTGGAGAGCTTAGGGGAGCAGAAGCTTTTAGCTTTTTAAGAGCCATAAATACGGGGCATCCTGGGTCTATTTCTACTTTGCATGCTGATGCACCGTCAATGGCTTTGGAACAGCTCAAATTAATGGTAATGCAAGCTGGCCTTGGAATGCCTCCGGACGAGATAAAGAAATATATCCTTGCCGTTGTTGATATCGTTGTACAATTAAAGCGTGGTAGCGGCGGGAAGAGATATGTTTCTGAAATTTATTTTAAGAATATGGAGGAATAAAAGATGGAATTTAACGCAATAATACGAAAAGCACGTACCATCTTTGGGCATTTAGTCATTCATCCTTTTGTATTATTCTGCACGTTATGGCTAAATGGTGTATTAGTTGCTTTTGCAACTAATGAAATTGGGTTAATAGGTCTTGATTCTACTGCAATCCTTATAGCTTACAAATGGACCTATTGGCTCATAAACTCGTGGCCACAGCTTAGTTTTGAGGCATATAACTACTTAAAAATCAAGCTTGTTCTAGCTATAATTGTTCCAGAAATAATGGTTGGATTATATTATATTAAGAACTTTAAAAGAATAAAAGCTCTCCAGTTTTTTCTTCCAAAAGAATCTGTATACGGTTCAGCTGATTGGGCTTCTCAAGCTGATATTGAGAGAGCGAATTTAAGAGCAAAACACGGTATGCTGCTTGGTCAGGATGATGTGGGATATTTTGTAGCTGATGGATTCCAACATTCATTATTATTTGCTCCAACTGGTTCGGGTAAAGGTGTGGGCTTTGTAATACCAAACCTGTTATTTTGGGAAGATTCCGTGGTGGTTCATGATATCAAATTAGAAAATCACTTGCTTACCAGTGGATGGCGAGCAAAAGCGGGTCAAAAAGTATATGTTTGGGAACCTTCTAATCCTGACGGGGTAACGCATTGTTATAACCCAATAGATTGGGTTAGCAGTAAACCTGGTCAAATGGTTGATGACGTCCAGAAAATTTCCAATTTAATAATGCCTGAAAAAGATTTCTGGAATAACGAAGCCAGGAGTTTATTTTTAGGGGTGGTTTTATACCTGCTTGCAGATCCGACAAAAACAAAATCTTTTGGGCAGGTTGTAAGAACGATGCGTAGTGATGATGTGGTCTATAACCTTGCCGTAGTACTTGATACGCTGGGTGATGCAATACATCCGGTTGCTTATATGAATATTGCCGCCTTTTTACAAAAAGCTGATAAAGAGCGTTCAGGGGTTATATCTACCATGAACTCTTCCCTGGAGCTTTGGGCAAATCCTTTAATTGATTCAGCAACTGCTTCCTCTGATTTTAACATTATGGAATTTAAAAAAGTTAAAACTACTGTTTATGTAGGTTTAACTCCAGATAATATACAACGGCTGCAAAGGTTAATGCAGATTTTTTACCAGCAGGCTACAGAATTTTTGAGCAGAAAAATGCCCAATACAAAAGAAGAACCTTACGGTGTAATGTTCTTAATGGATGAGTTTCCGACGCTTGGAAAAATGGATCAGTTCAAGGCTGGAATTGCCTATTTTAGGGGGTATAGGGTACGCTTATTCTTAATTATTCAAGATACCCAGCAATTAAAGGGAACTTATGAAGATGCAGGAATGAATTCCTTCTTGTCGAATTCTACTTTCCGTATTACTTTTGCTGCTAACAATTATGAAACAGCAAACTTAATATCTCAATTATGCGGAAATAAAACAGTGGAGCAAACTTCATTTAATAAACCTTTATTTTTTGATTTAAATATTTCAACTAGAACGCAAAGTGTTTCAAAAGTACAAAGAGCATTACTACTACCGCAAGAGGTTATACAACTTCCAAGGGACGAGCAAATTATACTTATTGAATCTTTTCCTCCAATCAAGTCAAAGAAAATTAAATATTTCGAAGATAAGTTCTTTACAAGTAGGCTTTTACCGCCTACATTTATACCAACTCAAGAGCCTTATGACCCAAAAGCGAATAATAATGTCAAAAAAGAGGAAGCTGAGTCAGTAGAGTAGTAATCTCCTCTACGAAGGGTGTTAAGCCTAAGAATTACACTAGAAATTTTATAGATTTGACATACCCGGAACTTTATTGAATAAAGGTATGAGCTATTATTTGTTTGTTAAATGGCTTTTGGTCTACTACTTCTTTGGATAGTAAGACTAAAATGAAAATTTAGAGATTTCAAGTATAACGTAACAAATAATAGTATTTAATAAATAAAAATGCGCCTTGGAATAATTGATATTGGCTATAATGCCATTAGAGCCGTAGTACACGAAAGTAACACTATTGGTTCTCCAGAAATATTTAATAATAAGTTTAAAAATGATATTTTAACCCTTCTTATGCAAGAAGAGCTAGATATAAAACATCAGGCTTATTTATCAATAAATTATATATTACACATATTTAGCAGCCTTCAAGTTACGGAAATTAAATGTGTTGCTACTGCCGTACTTAGGGATCACCCGAGATCTAAGGTTTTCATAGAATTTATAAAAGAGAAATTTAACCTTACCATTGAAGTTATTTCAGGTAAAAAGGAAGCCTATTTAACAGCAGTCGGTTTGATATCCGGTATTTCAGATGTAAACGGCGTAGCTGCCGATTTAGGTGGGGGGAGTTTAGAACTGATAGAAATTAATAACCGTGTAATTGGTAAATTAAGTTCTCTTGCTCTTGGTACTAAAATAATTACTACCAGGAAATTACAAAATTTAGAAGATATAACTAGAATTATTAGAGTTGAATACGGTAATTATCAATATGAAAATTTATATTTAATTGGCGGAGCTCTAAGGTTTATTTGTCGCTTTTTTATCGAATTCAATAAATACCCCCTAAAAAATTTGCACAACCTCAGCATTTCAAAAGAGGATTTTAGTTTGTACTTAAAGAATATTAAAGAATTTCAACGTAATAAGTTTAAGCTAAATAGTAGGACTCTGAATCCAAATGCACTAATTGTAGCGCAGGCAATGTTAGAGGTTTTTCAACCTAAAAATATAATTGTTTCCATATTCGGGTTGAAGGAGGGAGTAAGATACGAAATGCTGCCTAAAATTGAAAAAAATCAGGATATAGTACTACAGAAAGTAATTTATTGTTGCAAGTACCAATTGGGGACAACAAATTTTGACAAATATTACGAAATAATAGAACCTTTGATTGAAGAATCAAAAGACCTAAATCAGGTCTTGAAGTTAGCAATTATTTTACAGTCGCTCAACAAATATTTTGATCAAACGCTTTCGCCAAAGGCAATTTCCGAATTCATTTTAAATTCAGAAATTCCTTTTACTCATCGCCACAGGTTGATGATAGCACTTATACTATCATATTCTTCAAATTTTAAACCCGATATAGAACTGGTTAAAATTTCTAAAAAACTTCTGTGCAAACAGGACTTTAAAAATAGCCAAATTCTTGGTTATTTTATAAGAATTGCCAAAGATATTGACGGTTTTAATTTTACTGAACCGTCATTTAACATCACTATTAAGAATAATTACCTAGAAATTGTTACTAAAGGCATTTTACCACGACCTATATTTGAAAATATATGCAATAAACTGAAATCTATTGCATATATTAGAAAAATAAGCTCTGATTAATGATAATTATTTGGAGGAGGGATGCTAAAAAATACCTTATCATCATACGGGTTGATTACTAAATTATTCCATTGGTTTATTGGTATTGCCATAGTAGGTTTGTTAGTAATTGGCTTTATTATGGTATCGATGCTGCCATCAGTTGATAAGTGGCAGCTATATAGTATGCATAAAGCGACGGGTGTGCTTGTTTTGTTTTTGGTATCGTTAAGGGTTTTATGGCGTTGGATTAATGTAAAGTTAGAATTACCAGCTGATTTACCATTATGGCAGAAATTAGCTTCTAAGTTTACTCATTCTCTGCTGTATATATTTATGTTTTTGATGCCGGTTAGTGGGATTTTAATGTCACGTTTTGGCGGACACGAAATAAATATTTTTAATCTATTTTTAATACCGCCACTGGAAAAAAACCCTGTTTTAGCTAGCTTTTTTAATAATTTACACGGAGTTAGTGCCTTCGTGTTTGCAGCTTTAATAGTGCTACATATAAGTGCTGGATTATACCATCACTTTGTACGTAAAGATAATGTCCTTATCCGAATGATAAAGTAACGGGCAAAGAACACGTAAGTTTAGTTGGTTTCCTAAAATAAGGCTTTTTTTAGATTTTCTTGAATTTGGTGATTAGAAGCAATAAAAAAGTTATTTTTGCTGTAGCTTATGCCTCCAGCTTCACGAACTAATAAATCAAGCCCATGATTCATTGGTTTATTTGTTAATATGGCGATGTCGGACTTACCGCTAATTAAGAGAGCAATTTGATAAGCATATGACTCGAAAATCCTTATATTTGTGGATATTTTTTGTGCCAGCTCTAGCTGTTGATAGTTACAGCTAACTAAACTCTCCTCTAATTTAGAATTAACTGATACCCTTAATCTAGTAGTTCCACCGCCAAAATTAAAAGAATGCCTTTCAAGCCAAGTTCCTTTGCCTTGTTCTGCATAATAGGTATCACCCAAAATAGGAAAGTTAACTGCTACTTTCTCAGCAGAGATTTTTCCTTGTTTTGTTGTTAAAATTGTTACTACTAAGGCAAAAAAAGGAATGGCTCTTTCAAAATTACAACTTCCATCTAAAGCATCAACAAGAGCTACAGGTCCTGTAAAATCTAGAGCCGATAAGTCCAGTTCTGGCGAGTCGAAAATAATAGTTTTATAATATTTACTAAGCGATTTTTGTAAATTCTCTGTAACTCGGGTTTTTGCTTTATCAACGAAAACTCTTAGGCTTCTGGCAGAACTTTGCAAATTTTCCAGTTCAAAATAATCTCGGTGCAGAAATTTAGAGGCTTCTCTTATGGCATCGTTAATTAAAACAACTTGATTCTGCATTACTCTGCTCTTTTGACAAAAGTAGCGTCTTCAGTTTTAACTATTATTTTTTCTCCACTTACTAAATAAGGGGGGACCATTACCCTTAACCCGTTGTTCATTATAGCTGGTTTGTAAGAGGAGGTTGCAGTAGCCCCTTTAATTACAGGGTCAGTTTCCTGTATTTCTAGTATAACAGTTTGCGCAAGTATAATACCCAGCGGTTTATCCTGGTAAAATTCCACTTCCACATTCATTCCATCAGCCAAAAATGGTAATTTATCTTTCATTAATTCTTGATCGATCATTATTTGTTCAAAGGAATCTGGATCCATAAACACCAGAAGATTTTCTTCTTTATATAGATATTGCATTTCTTTCCTTTCAAGGAAAGCCTTTTCAACGCTTTCACTGGAGCTAAAACGTTGATTTAATTTATTACCGGTGCGCAAGTTTTTCATCTCTACCTGTACATAAGCTCCGCCCTTTCCAGGTTTTGTATGTTCAGGGGTTTTGGAAACAACCCATAATTCACCTTCGTAATCTAATATATTACCAGATTTTATATCATTTGCTGAAATTCTCATAAAATATTATTATTTTAAGTTTTTAAAATTAAATAATGTAATTATTGGAGCAGAAATAAAAATAGACGAATAAGTACCAATTAATATTCCAAAAAATACTAAAACACTGAAACTTTTTATTGCCTCACCACCATATAATATTAAAGCAAGGTTTGCAAGTAGTGTAGTAAATACAGTTATTGTTGTTCTAGATAGTGTTTCGTTTACACTCATATTAATTATAGTACCAATAGTTTTTTTATTATATTTGCGTAAATTTTCCCGAATTCGATCATAAATAACTACTGTATCATTTACCGAATACCCTATTATAGTTAAAATAGCAGCAATTGTACTTAAATTAAAATCAAGCTTGGTAACACTTAAAAAACCGAGGCTTAAAACTGCGTCATGTATTAATGCAGCTAAAACACCTATGCCGAATTGCCATTCAAATCTTATCCAAATATAGACCATAATAGATAAAAATGATAATAGCATTGCCATAATTCCTGATTGTATCATCTGATTACCAACTTGTGGTCCAACAAAATCTACCTTTCTATATTCAATTTCATATGGAAAGTTTTGTTTTAGAGCAGACTTGATAAGCTCAATATTGTGCATTAAATTTTCTTCGCTGCTAATTCCTGCACGAATTGAAATGTCTTTATCGCTGCCGAAATTCTGCAGCACTATTTCACCAATATTAAGCTCGTTAAGTATCATACGCATTTTAGCTAGGTCAGGAGTTTGGTTAATGCGCAGTTCCATACTGATTCCTCCAGCAAAATCAATACCAAAATTAAATTTATAAATACCAATCCACACTAAGCTAAGAATAAATAAAAAAACAGATAAAGCATAATTAAGGTTTTTGACTCGCATAAAATCAAAATTAGTATTACTTGGAAAGATTTTTAATGGAAATAACTGCATTTTAAGGTATTAAAATAATTACTGCTAGAAAATTAATGGCATAATACAACATATAATAGTACAAATCCATAAAAATAATATGGATACAAGTTACTAGGAAAATAATATTACCTCAGAGAGACATATAATAAGTAATTTAAAAAAATTGCTTATATTACTGAGCCTGAGTCCGGCCAATAAACAATGAGATAAGAGTGTTGAACCAAATTTACGAGTAATTCAATTGACTTGTAAGGTTTATTTTTTAGCTAATTTTTTTCAATTAGATCTAATTCTTGTTCTTTTTCATCATCAGATTTTTTCTTCCCGCCTTCTTTGTATTCACTTAGGGCATCTTGGGCTTCTGATTCTGATTTTGCTACAACTACTAACACGGATGCAAAAATTTCAGGGTGTAACATCACCTGAACCTTAAAGACACCATTAACCTTTATAGGTTCATCAAGGATTATGTTTGAATAATTAAGTTTATATTCACTAAGCTCAGAAAGGGCAGAAGCTATTAATTTTAAAGAAATAGACCCAAACAGTCTACCGTCTGCTCCGGATTGGGTGACAAAAGTTAAATGTTTACCATCTAACGCTTTTGCGGCGGCTTCCATTTTTAATTTTTCTTCAGTGTTTTTTTCTTCAAGTTTCCGTTGAAGAGCAGCAAATTTACCTAAATTTTCTTTTGTTGCCCTTATTGCCATGCCTTGAGGAACTAAAAAATTCCGGCCATAACCGTTTTTTACATTAACTATTTCACCGACTTTTCCTAGTTTTCTAACTGGTTTTATTAAAATGACTTGCATGGACTTAAAACTAACATTAATTAAAATAAAGTGTAAATAACTTTTGACATAAAATCAAAAGGGAATTTATTATTTGCCTTGGAATACAAAAGGTAATAAAGCAATAATACGGCTATGTCTTATGGATTTTTTTATGTTACGTTGATGTTTAGAACACACATTTGTAATTCTACTCGGTAACATTCTTCCTCCTTCTGAAATAAATTTTCCAAGAAGTTCAGGGTCTTTATAATCTATTTCTGGTGATCCATCTGAGCATAAAGGACACCCTTTACGTTTTCTGAAAAACATTTTCGAATTATTCTTATCTGCACCTGATCTTGAATCGTAATCCAAGTTATCCGTATTATTTTCGTAAGACATCAAAGTAATCTATTTAATATTTATTCTTATTGTTGAGTTATAGTAACATCAACTGTTTCCTCAAGTTCTAGTGATTTTGTTCTTAAAATTGGTGAAGGTTCTTTACTTATTTCTTTTGCTTTAACAAGAGAAGATCTGATGACACTTTCGCTTAATTTAATTTTTCTTCCAAGTTCTTTTACCAGAATATTATCAGCTTCTATCCCCATGAAATAATAATGACCCTTTTTATTATTTTTAATTTCATAAGCAAGGGTTCTTAAACCCCAATATTCGGTTTTAAGAACATTACCGTTATGGTCTTTGATAATCTTAATGAAATCGTCGGCTATTTTATCAACATCTGAAGACGAAACGTCCTGACGAATGACGATAATTGATTCATAAAAAGCCATATTAAAGAATCTCCCAAAATCTACTGAATTAAATAATTAAGCGTATTTATAACAATTTAAACTGATTTATTCAAGCATAATCTTATTACGTAATGCAAAAATGTCTGTCATTTTTATTAAATCAGTGTATAAAGTGCTTTGTTTAAAGGAATGTTACTATTGTTTATAAATTTGTAAGGTATTTGTAATGTTTTGTACATTTTATTTAATTAAGCGAATGTATTTTTAAGGAGAGTTTAAAGTGTCAGATAAATTACCACCTAAAATTCTAGTTATAGAACATGATGATCAAATGAACGCTATTTTATGCAATACTATAGAGAGGTATTGGTTTGATGTAACAAGAGCCAGAAATTCAGAAGCAGCTCTAAGATTGGCATATGTAAATACGCCAAATGCCGTTATAATTAGTTCTAGACTACAGGATGTTTCAGCAATTGAAATGGCTGGTCGGTTAAAAAAAATAGAAGGCTTGCAAAGACTGCCAATAATTTTTTTGGTTAATCAAGGAGAATCGGTCCAGCATTATAATATCAATGGTGATAATTCTCATAAAATTTTATTTAGGCCCTTCACCCCCAATGAGCTTATGATTACTGTTAAATCTCTCCTTAGAAAATCTAATCCTGTATTTCAAAATAAATTTGTTAAAAATAAAAATATTACCATGGATTTAGCTGTTTATAAAGTTTTTCACGGTCAAAAACAGGTCCATTTTGGACCTACTGAGTTTAAGCTGTTGCAGCTGTTTATAACAAATCCAGATAATGTTTATTCCCGTAGACAAATAATTGATTATGTATGGGGCGTAGATAAAGAGATATCTTTTAGAACTGTTGATGTGCATATTAACCGTATTAGAAAAATGATGAATTTAAATGATGGTAATCAAGTAATTAGAACTATAAGAGGAGCTGGTTATTGTCTGGAGTAGACTTGATAGCCTTATAAGCTTAAAACTATTAGGGGATAAAATATGAGGATGCTTAATATTTTATTTATTGCCTTATTGAAGAAATAGTTATAATTAATAAAACGCTCTTTATCCATCAAACATATTTAATAATGTTGCAGCAAAATCTTAAATCATCAGCGGTAATAAAAAGACTTTTGGTTAACCATGTTAAACCTTATAAATCTGAAATATTTATCGCTATTTTTTTCATGGTTGTAGTAGCTACGTGCTCTGCGGCAGTGGTTTGGTTAACTAAACCGGCAATTGATAAAATATTAGTTGCTCGCAATATGCGCATGCTTGTTATCATCCCGCTTTTAATGCTTGGAGTATATGTAATAAAGGGCATAGCTGAGTATTATCAGGGTTATCTAATAAAATATGTCGGTCAGAAGATATTGACTGACATGCAAATACAAATGTATGAACATCTATTATATGCTGATCTTGCCTATGTTCAATCTCAATCTTCCGGGCGGCTTATTTCGCGTTTTACTAATGATATAATATTAATGCGTGGTGCTGTTTCGAATATGCTTGTCGGTTGTGCTAAATACTTTCTTTCAGTCGTGTTTCTGATTATCATAATGTTTAGCTTAGAACCATTTTTATCTATGTTTGTTTTTCTAGCTTTCCCAATTGCAATTTATCCTGTTCAAAAACTTGGAAGGAAAATGCGCCGGATAACAGGAGATGCTCAGGAAGAACTAAGTAATTATACTGCCAGACTAGATGAAACATTTCAATCCATAAAAATAATCAAATCTTTTTGCGCAGAGAAAATAGAATCTGTTAGAGCTAAAGAGATAACTACAAAAATTTTAACTTTTTATAAAAAGTCTGCGATGCTTGATTCTTTAACTTCTCCGGTTATGGAGTTTTTATGTGGTTTAGCTATTGCGTGTGTGCTTTGGTATGGCGGTTTTCAGGTGATATCTGGTGATATGACAATTGGTGAATTATTTACTTTTATTGCTGCTTTTGTCTCTGCTTATAGACCGTTTAAAAGTTTAGTATCACTTAATGTAAATTTACAGGAAGGACTTGCTGCGGCAAATAGAATATTTAATATTCTTGATACCAAACCATTAATTCAAGATAATGCCAATGCCTTAAAACCTGATTTTGGGTGTCCGGAGATTTTTTTTGAAAAGATTACATTAAATTTTGAAGAAAAAGAAGCTATAAAACTTGTCAATCTCAAAATAGAAAAAGCAAAAACTTATGCGATTGTTGGTAAATCTGGTAGCGGTAAAACTTCCCTGGCCAATTTATTGGTACGTTTTTATGACCCAACGGAAGGTAGAGTTTTAATAAATTCAAATGATATAAAAGATATTTCAGTTACCCATTTGCGAAATCAAATAGCCATGGTTTCGCAAGATACTATATTAGTTGATGCTAGTATTGCAGAAAATATAGCTTATGGCAATTTAGCGGCCACTCGTCAAGAAATCATCGATGCTGCTAAGCATGCAGATGCAGATGAATTTATCAGTAAGCTAGTTGACGGCTATGATACTGTAATAGGTATAGGTGGATGTACTTTATCTGGTGGACAAAAACAACGACTTGCCATAGCCAGGGCATTTTTAAAAAATTCACCAATTATGCTATTTGATGAAGCAACAAGTGCTCTTGATCCAGAGTCTGAACAGTCGATAGTACATTCCTTTACTAATCTACGCAAAGGAAAAACTACTTTGATTATTACTCATAGACTTGCAAGTATTAGGGATGTAGACAAAATTATCGTCATGAAAAATGGCGAAATAGAAGAACAAGGTACACATGAAGAACTGATTAACTTAAAAAGCGAGTATTACAAATTGCATAATAAGCAATTGAAAGAAAAGGCTAAAACTGTATAATTACTGAAAATAAATTTAAATCTTAAGGAGAATAGTATGTTTATTAATGACGTTTACGCACAAGAAAGTTTAACGAAGGCTACTTCCTCAGATACTGTTACTTTGCAGGATAGTGACGCTCTACCAAAAGCTCCTGAATCTATAGGGAATAGCTGGACTAGCCTTGTGCCGATGGTTTTGATTTTTGCTGTGTTTTACTTTTTATTGATTCGTCCACAAGAAAAACGCCGCCGCGCCCAACAAGATCTAGTGTCTGGTGTCAAAAAGGGAGAAGAAGTATTAACAAATTCTGGCATTATTGGTATTGTTAGTAAGATTAATGATAGTGACAATACGGTACATATATCAATTGCTAAAGATGTTGAGATCAAAATGTTGAAAACCTCTATTTCTGATATATTAAGCCGGCCAAAAAAAGAAGAGGCAAAAGATAATAAATCTTTGGCCAAGAAAAAAGATGCAGATAAATTAAGCAATAAATGATTTGTTATAAGGCTGAATAATAATGCAAAGGTCATAATTTTATAATGTTCAAAAACCTAGTGCAGCTATATAGCTTAGTTGTGTGTTTAATAGCATCTATAGTAATGATGATAACTATTGGTATTATGCTTGGTAATGCGACGGATATTCTGTTACCGGAGTACAAATACATGAATCAGTTAGATAAATTTACTAGCAATGAGAAATATATTGATTCTCAAAAGCGGAGTGACCCTAGTAATAAGGAAAGTTGGCAAATAATTGATCCCAATTCACTAGTAGAAAAAAGACTTGCGGAGAGAGAAAGTTATATAAATAGAATTAAAGGCGATGCTATTAGCACCGTAATTAATTGTATTACTTGGCTTATTACCGGTTTATTTTTCTTTGTAGTTCATTGGAGAATGTATAAGGGTTGTTCTGCATCAAATAATTTAAAGGGATGAAATGAAAAGCATATCTACTTGGAAAATAGCATTAACCTTCTTACTTATCATTATTGCCACTCTCTATGTAATACCGAATTTTACTGAAAAAAAATATAATTGGTTACCCGGGGATAAGGTAAATTTAGGCCTAGACTTACGTGGAGGATCTCATTTGTTGCTTGATGTTGACTTTGAAAGTTATTTAGATGGTGTCGGTCAATCAATTGCCGATAGTTTAAAGAAATATTTACGCCAGGAAAAAGTTGGGTACAAGACCCTAGTAATTGATAAAGCCAATATAAATTTTGAGATAAAATCAGTAGATGATTTTACAGAGGTAAAAAAAATTGTTAAGAAGATCGATCCAAATCTTGATGTGGGTATTAACGGTAATATAGTAATAATTGGTTATGACGAATATCAAGTAAATCAATTGCAAGACAAGGTTATTGACCAGTCTATTGAAATTGTTAGAATGCGTGTTGATAACACTGGAACCAAAGAACCTATAATTCAGAGACAAGGGGTTAGAAATATTTTACTGCAAGTTCCTGGAGAAGATGACCCCGCAAAACTGAAAAATTTATTAGGGAAGACTGCCAAACTTACTTTTCACCTAGTCGATGAAACGGCAAATATTGAAAAAGCCATACATGGTCATATTCCGAGCGGATCAATGGTGGTTAAGTCTGATGAGAGCGGTAAGCAGGAGCTAATTATAATCAAAAAGAAAGTTATTGTTAGTGGAGATGAGTTAAATAATGCTTTTGTTTCTTTTAATAAGGACTCAATGCCTGCTGTAAGCTTTTCATTTAACCATATTGGCGCAAAGAAGTTTGCTGAAGTAACCAGTAAAAATCGGGGCAAGAGATTAGCTATTGTTTTGGATGGAAAAATTCTTAGTACTCCGATAATTAATGAACCAATTTTAGGAGGTGACGGTATTATTTCTGGTAATTTTACGATTGATTCTGCTTCTGAACTTGCGCTCCTACTTAGAGCAGGCGCACTTCCCACTCAATTAAAAGTAGTAGAAGAGAGAACAATAGGTCCGAATTTAGGCGCAGATTCTATTGAATCAGGGAAAGTAGCTGCTTTAGCTGGATTTTTATTGGTGGTAGGTTTTATGGCTCTTTCTTATGGCATTCTTGGAATTTTTGCTAATATTACCCTTGTAATAGATTTATTTTTTATCCTAGCATTACTTTCAATGTTACAGGCAACACTAACTCTACCTGGTATTGCGGGGATTATTTTAACAATAGGCATGGCAGTTGATGCAAATGTGCTGATTTACGAGAGAATTAGGGAAGAAGTGGCCAAGGGCTGTTCTAATTTATATGCTGTAAAAGTTGGTTTTGAATCAGCGTTTGCAACAATTATGGATTCAAATATTACTACATTAATTGCTGCTTTTTTATTATATACATTTGGGGTTGGAGCAACTAAAGGTTTTGCAGTGACTTTAACCATTGGAATTATTTCTTCAATGTACGGCGCATTAATCATCACAAAACTGATGATAGACCTGTGGCTTAAATATAGTAAACCAAAAAGCCTGGGGTTAGCGTAAAATAATATTTTCCTGGTATCAGATGGTTGCTACTTCAGTTTGATTGGTAGAAGAGCGTTAAAACCTACTTAAGTTATCTGTTACTAAAAAGTGTAAATTTTGCTATTATAAACTTATGGGGCGGTTACGTTGTATATACCGCACTACATGATTGTTTATTGCTTAAAAATTGGGTAAGAACGCTTGGGGTAACCGTGCTTAATAATAATAAAACATAAAAACCTGATAAAAATTTCTGGACTTTATCTCAAGGCGAGTATATAAGAAACTAAAAAAAGCGTTAGTATAAGTAATAATTGCAGATAGAGAATTTTTAGGGCTTGTAGCTCAGTTGGTTAGAGCGCTCCGCTCATAACGGAGTGGTCGCAGGTTCAAGTCCTGCCGGGCCCACCACCTGATATTTTTAGAGAGTTAAGATAAAGTTTCGTTTATCGACTTCCAGCTTCGCATAAAATCAACAAATTTAATTTCATGCTAACCTCTCCAATCCTCACTAAATATTTAATGCGCCGATTTTCGTGGTATCTGTTCTTAACCTCTATTGTGCTATTTGCGATTCTGGTTATTTCAGGTGCTTTTGGTATATTACAGAAATTTAAATCTGTGCATATTCAGTCTGAAGATTTCTGGCTTTTAATATTACTGAAGATACCTTATCTATTTAACGAAATCAGTTCTATAATTGGTTTTATTAGTACTATATTGTTCTTAAGCTCTTTATCTATACATAATGAGTTAATAGTGATTGTCAGTAATGGAACTCCAGTGTGGCGGATTTTTGCCGTACCAATTGTAATGAGCTTTATTTTTGGCATTATTATAGCAGCAATAATAAATCCTCTAGGAGCTTATGCTATGAGAGAATATGAAAGGATAGAGGCAAAATTAGACAATAGTCCTTTACATAATAACCTTATTATTTCTAAAACAGATATTTACTTCAGCGAAAAATACCAAGATACGAAACGCATAATTAAAGCAAAATCAATTGATATATCAACAAAATCCATTTCCGATATTACTATAATTGGGGTTGATTCAAAAAATGAATTAATACAGAGAATTGATGCCTCTTACGCAGAACTGGATAATAATCAATTTAAGGTTTACAATCCTTTAGTTACTACTCTTAATAAAAGCTTCAGGCTAAATGAACTATCTTTACAAACCAATTTATCAATCAATAGCTTGTTCCAAAGATTCACTGCACAAGAAATGGTTTCTATTTGGGATTTACCGGAACTAATCAACAAATTGGTCAGTTCCGGGCTTCCAATTTTGAATTATCAAATCTATTTTTTTAAACAACTATTTAAACCACTTGCGACCCTTGCCATGGCACTTTTAGCTTGCTGGTTTCTGAAATTTGACAATAGAAGTAATTCCGGTGTTAAAGATAAGGCGTTTATTGTTATTGTTGGAATTACCACTTATTTTGCATTAGAAATCAGCCTTCGTATTCTGGCATATAGCGGACTTGCTCCAATGTTTGCAGTTTTATTGCCAGTTTCATTAATAATTCTAATCGGTAATTTTGTCATTTTACATTTTCATGAATCTTGATATACTCTATTTTTTAACAAATTGTTGAGAAAACGAGATATTAGATAATTAAGGGTATAACGGATAATGATCAGGAAATTTTTGGAATTTATTAATAGCTTTTCAGCAGATATTGCTATAGATCTTGGAACTGCAAATACCCTTGTTTATGTAAAAGGTAAAGGTATAGTACTAAATGAACCTTCAGTGGTAGCTTTAATAGAACAAAACGGTACTAAAAAGCCTTACGCTTTCGGCCATGAGGCTAAAATGATGCTAGGGAGGACTCCGGCGGATATCGAAGCAAAAAGGCCGCTCAGGGACGGAGTGATAGCTGATTTTAAAGGAGCAGAGGAAATGATTAAGTATTTCATTCGCTCAGTAAGTGATAGGAGAACATTAACCGGTCCAAGGATTATAGTATGTGTACCGTCTGGGTCAACTCCTGTAGAGAGACGTGCAATCCAAGAAGCTGCAGAGAGCGCTGGAGCACGCGATGTTTTTCTGATTGAAGAACCTATGGCAGCTGCCATAGGCGCTGGGCTGCCGGTTACAGAGCCTACCGGTTCCATGATTGTAGATATAGGTGGTGGTACTACAGAAGTTGCTGTTTTATCCTTAGGTGGAATAGTTTACGCAAAGTCGGTTAGAGTTGGTGGAGACAAAATGGATGAAGCAATTATTTCCTATATTAGAAGAAATTATAATTTATTGGTTGGTGAATCTACGGCTGAAAAAATAAAAAAACAGATCGGTACAGCTTATGTTGCACCAAATAGCCTATTTCGAGAGGTTGAAATTAAAGGGCGAGATTTAATTAATGGAATACCTAAAGAAATGTTATTAAATGAGCAACAAGTTTCTGAAAGTTTAATTGAACCTATTAGTCAGATAGTGGAAGCAGTAAAAATTGCCCTTGAATGCACTCCGCCTGAATTATCATCTGATATTGTAGATAAAGGGATAGTTCTAACAGGAGGGGGGGCTCTTCTGAAAAATTTAGACCATGTATTAAGAGAAGCTACGAAATTACCGGTATTTGTAGCTGATCAAGCTTTAGCTTGTGTAGCACTTGGTACTGGTAGGGTTTTAGAAGATTTTTCAAAATTAAAACATGTATTATTTAAACAAGATTAGATATGGCTCTAGTTGAGAATAGGATAAGAACTAAAAATTATTTTATTGAATTAGCCAGATTTACCTTATTTCTCTTTAAAAAGTTTTGTATTATATTCCTAATTTGCGGCTCTTCCTATTTGTTATATTTTCCTATAAAAACTATATCTAAGTCATCACTTGAAGTATACGGTACTTTACTATCTACGGAGTCTTTAATAGTTGATAATCTAATAGAAAATGTTGAATTATTATACAATAGATTATCTTATTTTCGTAATCTGGAGGCAGAAAATATAAAATTAAAACTGCAATTAGCCAGGATGACTGATTTAGAAAAAACTGCAATAAATGTTTTATCTGAAAATAATGAACTCCGGAAGTTACTAAAAGTAACAGATAGGGCGGAAAGTAACTATATAACTTCCAGGTTAGTAGGAGCAAATATTACGCCTTTATCTAGTTCTGCTGTGATTGAAGCGGGGGAGAATAACAAGGTTAAAGTAAATGATTTAGTAACAAATCAAGAGGGACTTGTTGGAAGAATTATAAATGTAAGTAATAATTATTCTTCCGTAATGCTATTGAGTGATCCTAACTCGAGGGTACCAGTTATTACTTCATCTTCTAGAGAAAGAGGCATTTTAGCAAATCAGAGAAATAACATGTTATTAATTTATCTTCCAGAAGAACATAAAGCAGAAGTGGGTGAATTAGTATATACTTCCGGGGATGGTAAAATCTACCCTTATGGCATTTTGGTAGGGAAAGTTTACAAAATTAATAATGATGGAGTTTTTGTAAAATTAAGCGCAAATCTTAACAATCTGGATTTTGTAACTATAGAATCAATATCGCATGGCCACTTTAACTTCCCTCTAAGTGAAACAAATTAAATAATTTTTTAATGTTAATTTATAAAAAATACATTGCAAAAACTATCCTATACCCTTTTATAGCGTTAAGTTTTGTGCTAACTAGCCTAGTGTGGATTACGCAGATATTGAAGTTATTATATCTATTAGAGAAAGGAGTAAAATTAATTGATTTTCTAAGCCTAATTATTCTTATAATACCTTCGATATTTTTTATGATTTCCCCTTTTATTTCTGTGTTAGCAGTAATATATATTTATAGCAAGCTACAAGAAAATAGACAACTAATCATACTTAGAATAGCTGGCCTTAGTAATTTTTCCCTGGCAAAGCCGGCACTTCTTATTGTTATTTGCATAACTATGGTTTCTTACTATATATCTTTATATTTAATGCCTTTGTCTTATAGTAAATTAAAAGATGATCTTAATAATTTTCGCCAAAATTATGTATCAACAAATATCATTGAGGCAAAAACGTTTAACCAAATATCCAAAAATTTTACACTTTACCTCGATAAAAAAAATGCAGACGGTACTTTGGAAGGGGTAATTTTATTTGATAATAGAATTCCGAAAGATCGTACAGTTTTGTTTGCTAAAACTGGTAAAATAATAACACACGATAGTATACCATTGTTTGAATTAAGGCAAGGTTTTAGACAATCTTTTGATAATAATCAGAACATAACAAAATTATATTTTGATCAGTTGTTAATAGCGATTAAAAATGATGATCCTGATAAAAATGATCGTAGTAAAACAAGTTTAGAGCTTTATGTACCAGAGATGTTACACCCTATTAATAATTTACCTGAGGAAAGCAAGAAGAGGTTAATTGTAGACGGTCATCAGAGGTTAATTTGGCCTTTATTTAATTATGCTCTAGTGCTTTTAGCACTAAGTATGTTTCTCACTACGAATAAGGATAGTAGGAAGTCTAACATTAGGCAAATGATTTATACTTTTTGGCCTCTGGTAATAGTTGCTTACTTTCACTTTACTTTACAAAAAGCTGCTTATAAAGAAGCTATATATATTTTTGCCTGTTACCTAAACATATTCCTTTGTATAGTTTTCAGTATTTGGAAAATTAACAAATCGACTATATGATCTTTAAAGATTTGCCTGCTTTCTTAGAATATTTAGAGAAAAATAACCATTTAAAAAGAATTAAAGAAGTAGTATCAACACAGCTTGAGGTAACAGAAATCAGTAAGCGGTTTTTACATAATAATGGTCCTGCATTGCTCTTTGAAAATGTTATTAAGGAAGATGGTAAAAAATCTAAATTCCCAATTGTTACTAATTTATATGCTCATCCCCAGAGAATAAGCTGGGCTCTGGGTTTAAACTCGCAATCAGAGCTTCGCCAATTCGGGAAATTACTAGCCTTTTTGAAGAATCCGGAACCGCCATCTTCTATTAAAGAAACATTCTCTATGTTACCGATTGCAAAAAGAATATTATCGATGTCCCCTAAAAATGTAAAAAAAGCAGTATGCCAGGAGGTTGTTATTCTAGAACCGGATTTAAACATTTTGCCGATTCAAAAATGTTGGCCACTTGACGTAAGTCCTTTAATTACTTGGCCTTTAATTATTACAAAAGGTACTGGCAGTGATAAAACAGATAGTTATAATCTCGGCGTATATCGGTTGCAAGTAGTAGGCAAAGATAAACTTATCATGCGTTGGCTTAAAATGAGAGGGGGAGCTGCACATCATACTAAATGGCAAAACCTAAAAGAACCTATGCCGGCTGCTGCTGTAATTGGAGCAAATCCAACTTTAACTCTCGCCGCTGTTATGCCAATTCCAAATACTATGTCTGAATATAATTTTGCCGGTTTGTTGCAAAGTAGTTCTATTGAACTAGTACAGTGTAAAACTATTGATTTAAAAGTACCGGCTAATGCTGAAATTATTTTAGAAGGCTATGTAAGTTTAGATGAATACTTGCCGGAAGGGCCATTTGGGGATCATACAGGTTATTATAATGACGTTGAATTGTTTCCAGTATTCAAAATTAAAGCCATAACAATGCGGAAAAATCCTGTTTATTTAAGCACCTATACCGGTAAACCGCCTGATGAGCCCTCCGTCTTGGGCGAAGCATTAAATGAAATATTTATACCTTTAATTCAGAATCAATTTCCAGAAATCGTGGATTTTTGGCTTCCTCCTGAAGGTTGTTCTTATAGAATAGGAGTTATTTCTATAAGAAAAACTTATCCCGGGCAAGCAAAACGAATTATGATGGGTATATGGTCTTTCTTGCAGCAATTTATGTATACAAAATACATTATCATTGTAGATGATGACATAGATGTTCGCAATTGGTCGGAAGTTATGTGGGCAGTGGCTACCAGGACCGATGCAAAGCGTGATTTTACTTTTATTGAAAACTCCCCTATCGATTATCTGGACTTTGCTTCTCCTATGTCTGGCCTTGGAAGTAAATTAGGTATCGATGCTACAAATAAGATCACACCAGAAACTTCAAGGCAGTGGGGAGAAAAAATTAAAATGAATGACGAAATTATAAAGAAAGTGGATAAGATATGGCCTTTTCTGTAGTTGTTAACTATTTTTTATAAGGCTAGTTATTTCTAATAAGTGATTCAATTAATGGCTTTTACGTTTTTGGGAGAATTTATAGATTACCAAGAAAGCCACCAGGGCAGAAAAGGCTATATATATTATAGGGAACAGCATAATTTTATACTTATTCATAAAATATAAAGAAATGTACGCCGCTGTTCCAGACATTAGCATTGAGCCTATAGTATGACCAAGGCTAATACCTCTGTAACGTTCGTTTACTGAGAATGCTTTGATAATTATTCCATGTGCTAAAGCGTTAAACGGCGCAACCGATATAGCTAGAATAATTGTAGAAATTAATGCTAAGTTCATTAGTTGATAATAAATGGCTATTCCTAATAATCCACTTGCGGTTAACGTAAGCAATAGACTTATCTTTACAACGATCATTTCCCCGATTTTATCGGCCAAAAAACCTGCAATTGGCATTGAAACTCCAAATATAAAAACTATAAAAATAGAGAAACTGGTTATAATTGTGCTAGTAGCTGGAATAACTATCGGTAGATATTGTCTCATAAAAATAATAGATAACTGATAAGTAACGCCAAATCCTCCGGCAAGCAATATGGTCATGAACAGCGTTAAGCTATGGCGTTTGATAAATGGAACTAACTTATCAATTTCAATTTTTTGTTCTGCAGAGCTTGTAAAGTCAGGGGTTTCAGTTAAAAATTTTCTACAGTAAATGGTAAGAAACGCAAGCGGAAGCGATAAAATAAATGGTATGCGCCAAGCCCAATTGGGAAATAGCGAGGAGTTAAAAAGATTGGTAACTGCAATACCTAATAGTAATCCAAATACCCCGGAAGTCCTAGTAATTGCTGAGGCCGTATAATGATATTTCTTTCCTAGATGCTCAATAACATAAATAGCAGCTCCATCATATTCTCCCCCCACGAAAAAACCTTGCATAAATCTGCAGATAATCAGAATATAAGCAGCAGTTACTCCTATGCTGTTAAAATCAGGGAGGATACCTATGGTAAAAGTCGGAATAGCGATGCCAATTATTGTAATACGAAGAGAGATTAACCTACCATAAAAATCTCCTATAAAACTGAATATTAATGATCCTAAAGGCTTCGAAATATAGGAAATTGCATAAATTCCAAATACATACATAAGACTTTGAATTTTTTCTAATTCCGGAAAAAATTTAAGGGCTATTATGGCAGCAGAAAAACCATATAGGTTATAGTCATAGTACTCAACTATGGTACCTAGAAATGCACCGATTATTTTCTTTTTTTCTTTTCTCACCTATAATCCTCTTTTTTTCCTTTCAGATTTAATGAAGTCATATATAGCGTTTACACTAGTTAAAAAATCGTTATTAACTATTACATGGTCGTAATTTTTTGTGTGCTCAATTTCTTTTGTAGCTAAATTTACCCTTAAATCAATTTCTTCCGGAGAATCCTGCTTTCGTACTTCTAATCTTTTGCGGAGTTCTTGAATAGATGGGGGGGAAATAAATATACTAACAACTGAATTTTGTAATAGAGTTTTTAGTTTTTGTGCTCCCTGGATATCAATATCAAATATTATGTCATGTCCTTGGTGTAACTGGGTTTCAACAAAATCTTTAGGTATGCCCGTACAAATTGCCATATACCTCCGAATATTCAAGTAATTTACCTTCATTTATCATTTTCAAAAAATCATTTTTTGACTTAAAAAAATAATCTTTTCCATCAATATCTCCGGGCCGTGGTTTTCTAGTAGTAGCAGAAATAGACCTAACTAAAGTTGTATCTTTCGCTAATAAGGCTCTAGCTATACTGGACTTTCCTCCACCAGAAGGAGCAGAAAGGATTATGGCTAATCCTTTTTTTTGAAAATTCTCTGACATTAATTTATATTTTTCTTGTCCTCAAGCAACTAATCTTACTCTTAAATATCTAGGTTATAACTTCCTAAAGGGATATTGTCAATTAGCCAGATCCAATAAATTAGTCTATGAAAATGGTGTAAAAGTGCTTAGTTAAATTTTTTCCAAAAAAGTTTTTTATTTTATTGCCAATAAATAATTAGGTAAACGACCTTATTCTATAGATTTAAGCACTTCTTCTATTGAATTGTATAATATTAGTAAATCTTCTTCTCTCGAAAGTCTATGGTTGGCGTCTTTTATTAACTTAACCACTACTTTTTGCGATTCTACTTTTTCGGCTATTCTCAGAGAAATGGTATAAGGGACGTCAATATCTTGTACTCCGTGGATAAGATGTAGCGGGCAGTAAATATCTATGTTTTTTTCAGATAGCTTGCTAAGCATAAGATATTTTTTACTATCTTCTATTAAATTATAACTAATAGGATAAGATTCATTACATTCCGGGTTATTACTGCATACATCATATATACCTTGTTTTTTAATAATGTCTTTTTCTTCATTTGTAAATTTATCCCATATTAACTCTTTAGTAAAATCCGTTGCCGCAGCTAGGGTTATTACACCAATTACTTTTTGGGGATGTAATTTTGCAGCAATTAGGGCAAGCCATGCTCCCATACTTGAACCTATTAATAAAACTGGTCCTTCAGTTAGCTCTTGTATGACTAAATTTACTCCTGATAACCAATCGCTGATGGTCTGGTCAATAAATTCACCAGAGGAGATACCGTTACCAAAATTATCAAATCTAATAAAATTATACCCCAGTTCCTGGCAATATTTTTCGGTTGCTATAGCCTTATGGCCGTTCATATTAGACATTAGCCCGTGAAGAAAAATAATATAAGGGGCTTTATTTTTTGAACCAGTTTGTTTATGATATGCAAGGAATCTTTTTTTGTTACTAGTATAAAGCTTTTTCATTTTATCTGTTTTTGGCAGTAATTATTTTTATGTCTACTGAAGAATATCACAAAAAAACCATCCTGCAAGTTGTTCCTGCGCTTGTTTCTGGAGGGGTTGAAAGAGGAACGTTGGAAATTGCTAAAAAAGTGGTTGAGTCTGGGTATAAATCAATAGTTATATCCGCCGGAGGTCCGCTTGTTAAAATTTTACAAGCAACAGGATCAAAACATATAAAATTAAATGTAGCTAGTAAGAACCCAATAACTATTTGGTTAAATTCCCAAAAAATTGCCAAAATAATAGACGAAGAAAAAATAGATATAATCCATGCTAGATCAAGAGCACCGGCATGGAGTTGTTTTATGGCAGCAAAAGCAACTGGTATTAAATTAGTTACCACCTTTCATGGGGTTTATAATTTTCATACTAAAATTAAAAAATTCTACAATAGTATAATGACGGAAGGGGCTGTAGTTATTGCGGTATCTCAGTTTGTAAAAGAGCATATTATAAAGAATTACAAAGTTGATCCCAAGAAAATTGTTTTAATCCACCGAGGAGTTGATTACAGGGAATTTACTAAAGAGAAAGTAAATGAAAACGTATTGCTAAAATACAGAACTAAATATAATGTTCCTGCTAATGCACCTGTAATCCTATTACCAGCTAGAATGACTGAGTGGAAAGGCCAGCTCGTTTTAGTAGAAGCTTTAAGCAAAATCAAACATCTCAATTTTTACTGTATTATGACCGGTGATTTAGCTAAACACCCGTTATATGTGCAGCGAGTTGCAAGCCTTATCAATAAAAATAAGATGCAGCATAAAATCCAAATATTTGGAAGTGAACCTAATATAGTAAATTTATACGGTATTGCTGATATTGTTGTTTCTGCTTCAATAGAGCCAGAAGCTTTTGGCAGAACAATAATCGAGGCACAATCGATGGAAAAATTGGTCATAGCTACAAATATTGGCGGAGCTGCCGAAACTATAGAAAATGAGAAAACAGGGTTTCATGTTGCGCCGGCAGATAGTCAGCAACTTGCTGATAAAATTGAGTATTGTTTATCAATGTTAGGTACGGGTAAAGCTAAAGAAATAGGAGCAGCAGCACGAAAATCCACTATAGAAAACTTTTCTCTTGAGGTAATGCTAGGGAAAGTAATGTCAATTTATAAAAATATGTAATCAATTAAATCAATATTTGAAAAAGAAATTACTGATTTAAGGTATTATTTATATAAATTACTCAAAAGGCTTTCTACTTTCAAAAGCCGCCCATAGTGTTCCTTCATCCAAATAATCAAGTTCTCCTCCTATTGGAATACCACTTGCCAGTCTTGAAGTTTTGATTGGATAATTCTTGAAATATTCAGTAATAAAATAAGCCGTAGTTTGTCCATCAAGGGTTGAATTGGTTGCAATAATTAACTCTTTAGTTTGGTGGTTATTACATCTAGATAACAGGTTGGGCAATTTTAAATCTGCCGGACTGCGATTGGCACTAATGGAAAGAGTACCACCAAGAACGTGATATCGTCCTTTAAAACGGCCCGTACGCTCGAGAGCCCATAATTCTGCAACTGTTTCAACTATAGCAATAATATTATCGCTTCGCTGCTGATCAAGACATATTCTACACTGCGAGCTATAATCTATATTATTGCAAATAGTGCAGCAATTAATTTTAGCAGCAGCGTCTTGTAAGCCTTCGATGAGTCCTTTGAGCCTTAAATCTTTATCCTGTAACAAATGGAGAACTATCCTTCTTGCTGATCGCGTTCCAAGTCCTGGAAGTTTAGAAAATAAATAAATCAGTTGATCTGGCCCTGATGTTTCTTTGGTCATTACCATTTTAGCTGCTAATAGATTGATTAAACCAATATGTTGCTAAAATGGTAAATTCATGCCTGGTAACCCACCAAAATTACCAAATGCGCCCGTCATGCTACTTTTTGATTCCTGATCAGCTTTTGCTTTTGCATCATTATAGGCTGCAATTATTAAATCTTCTAAAATTTCTCTATCTTCTGGTTTTAGGAGAGAGGGATCAATAGAAATTTTTTGCATTTCACCATTACCGCTCATGGTTACTAAAATAAGCCCTCCGCCGGATTTGCCTTCAAATTCCTTTTTGGCAATTTCTTCCTGCAGTTCTTTCATCTTTTTTTGCATTACTTGTGCTTGTTTCATCAATTGGTTAATATTCATTTTTAAATACCTTTATTTTTTATAAATTGGACAAATTATGACTTGAGAATTATATCGGAAACATCAGCATTAGGAAAATTATTTTTTATAACGGTGAAATCTTCGCTTGCCTTTGCTTTTTTAAGTAATTCCTGTTTTAAGCTATTTATTTTATCCTGTTTGCATATTACAATATTCCACTCGATCCCAGACCATTTGTGTAACATTGATTTAAGGTTTTTTTCTTGAGAAATTTTGCTATTAGCGGCTATTTCTATTAATGGCTTGGTGAAATTTTTAACTTCTACTTCATTAAGCAATACATAGTATAATTCCATTTCATTTTGGCCATGGCAAAATTTCAAAAAATCAAAAATATTTCTGTTTATTTCTGTTTTTGGATTTGTTGAAGGTGCTGTCTGCTCCACATTAAATTCTGCAATTTGGCTGGATTTATCTAAAAGATTCTCAATATCAGGTATATTACATGAATATATTGCTTTTATAATAAGCATTTCTGCAGTTATTAACTCATTATGTGAAGATTTTATTTGATTAGTGCCATTGCTAAATATTTGCCATAGGATGCTAAGTCTGGATAAACTTATTTTCAATAAAATATCAGTAATTTCTTTCCCATAATTTTTATACATGGGTTCGTGGAAACCCGCTATTACCTTTTCTTTGGTCAAACTGGCAATCAAATCTGCAATTTGCTCGACAAAATGCTCTAGGTTGCTAGAGTTCATATATATTTCTTCAAGTAATTTTAACGCCTCTTTAGTATTACCCTCAATAATTAACCTTATCAATTCTAGAATTGTACTGATCTGGACAAGGCCAAGCATCTTATTGACGGATTTAGCAGTTATTATATCATTATGCTGGCTCACGTTGTGAATATAACTGGATGCCTGATCAAGTATTCCCGTTGCATCCCTTGCAGAGCCTTCAGATTTTAGAGCAATTATTTTTAGCGCTTCTTCCTCTAATTTTAAATTTTCATTTTGGGCAATATTTTTAAGGAGAACCAAAATTTCCTCGATTGACAGCCTCCGTAAATCATATCTTTGACATCTGGATAAAACTGTTAGTGGAATTTTTTGTACTTCAGTTGTGGCAAAAATAAATATTACATGGGGAGGAGGTTCCTCTATTAATTTGAGCAAAGCATTAAATGCGTTCTTGGAAAGCATATGAACTTCGTCAATTACAAAAATTTTATATTCGCCGAGTAACGGGCGATATTCACTACTTTCTATTATTTCTCTAACGTCATCTACACCTGTTCTACTGGCTGCATCTATTTCAATAATGTCAGGATGATTGTTATTATTAAAACTTTCGCAGTTTTTGCATGATTCACACGGGAGGGCATTATTTAAATCATCGTTTAATAAAGAAGTACAATTAACGGTTTTAGCTATTATTCTGGCTGAAGATGTTTTGCCAACCCCCCTAATACCGGTAAGTAGCAGTGCGCCTGTAAGCTTTTTATTATTTATGCAATAGCTCAGAGTTTTAGTAAGTACTTCCTGGCCCAATAGCTCTTTAAAATTTTTTGGTCTGTATTTTCTGGCAAATGGGACGTAGCGTGCCGAATTATTAGCCATAGGTTTTTAAGTGGTTTGTATTTAAATTAAAGCTAGCGCCGACCCGCTTAAGGTTTTGCTCTGGCTGCTTTCTTTCGAACCTGACCAACTAAACAAATTAAACGCCCGACACTAGCCGGATTCCAAGATAATATTTTTAAAGGCTGCGTGCAAGTATTAAGTGCATCAGCTTATAGAAAAGTTATTAATCTGGCATTGGTTTTATTTAGTAACCTTTAGATAGTTTAAGGCTTTTTAATTCAAAGAGCTTGATTATTTGCTATAAATCTTATAAAAATCCAAGGACTGTATAAATAAATTCTCAAAACAATATGAATTATAGTTTTCTAAATTTGGTAACTGCTATAGTGGTGTCGGTACTAATAATATTTGGCTGGCAGCATTTTTACGAAAAACCAAAATTACAGCGGCTTGCCGAAGAACAAAAACATTATACTAAAACTCTAGAAAGTGTAAAAAAAGAAACGCAATCAACTAACGTTGATAAAGTAGTTAATCGCCATGAAGCATTAAATTTATCCAAAAGGATTCCTATCAAATCTACTGTGCTTTCCGGTTCTATATCACTACAGGGCTTGCGTTTTGATGATTTAACGCTGTTAAAATATCATACAAGCTTAGATGAAAATAGTCCTCCGGTAGTGCTTTTTTCTCCTTCAGCGGCACAAGAGGCTTATTTTGCTGAGATAGGGTGGCTTGGAAATAATAAAAATATAAAGTTTCCTGATTCTTCAACCATTTGGGAGGCAGATGGTGATATTATTTCACCGGATAAGCCTATAACATTTACCTGGACTAATCCCGAAAAGATAAAATTTGTGGTTAAGGTGGAGCTTGACGATAATTATATGTTTACTATCAAGCAGATAACCATTAACCATTCTTCCCATCCTATGCAGACCCAATATTATGCCTTGATAAATCGTACCTATAGCCATGAATCAGAAAGGATGGTAAACATTCTTCACCAAGGAATGATAGGAGCTGTTAATGGTGAACTTAAAGAATATAATTACGATGATATAAAAGATAAGAAAAAACAAAGTTTTACAAAAAATAAAGTAGACTGGCTAGGTATTACAGATAAATATTGGCTTGCAGCCTTTATCCCTGATCCTTCTTATCAGTATTCATCAAATTTTATTTATGGAATTAAATCAGGTATGGATAAATATCAAGCTGATTTTGTTTCAACCGCTCAGATTATTGAATCCGGAGGGAGTTTTGAAGTAACACATAAACTATTTGCCGGTGCTAAAAAAGTTGATTTGCTAGATAAATATGAGAATCAATACAATATCAAATTGTTTGATAGAGCAATTGATTTTGGCTGGTTCTATATTCTTACTAAACCTATATTTAATGCCATGAATTTTTTCTACCTATATGTAGGTAATTTCGGTATTAGTATAATGATCGTTACAATTATTATTAAGTTAGCAATGTTCACGTTAGCTAATAAATCTTATCGATCAATGAAAAAAATGAAAAACCTTCAGCCACAAATGGAGCGTTTGAAAGAGCTGTATGCAGATGATAAGACGCGCCTTAATCAAGAAATTATGAGCCTTTATAAAAAAGAAAAGGTCAATCCTGTTAGCGGTTGTTTACCATTATTGGTTCAAATACCTGTTTTCTTTTCTATTTATAAAGTGCTGTATGTAACTATTGAAATGCGCCATGCACCATTTTTTGGCTGGATTCATGACCTGTCCGCACCAGATCCAACAACCATATTCAATTTATTTGGTTTATTACCGTTTACGCCTCCGGTTTTTCTGATGATAGGTGCTTGGCCAATAATTATGGCACTAACCATGTATTTGCAACAAAAAATGAGTCCGCAGCCAGCTGACCCAGTACAAGCTATGGTTATGAAATTTATGCCGCTTATGTTCCTGTTTATGTTTAGCAGTTTTCCGGCAGGGCTTTTGATCTATTGGTCGTGGAATAACATTCTCTCAATAATTCAGCAATTTTACATAAATAAGTTGGATAAGAATGGCCAATGAACTAGGAACAAAGATATTTAGGCAGGAAGCAAGATTTATTGCTGGAGCTGCAAAACCAAGCCAATTACCGAAAATGTTCTTGCCCCAAGTTGCTTTTGTTGGAAAATCAAATGTAGGCAAATCTAGTTTGATTAATACTATCTGCCGGAGAAAAAATTTGGCAAGGGTTTCACATACACCGGGAAGAACCAGGCAGATAAATTTTTTTCTAATCGCAGAAAAATTAGTTATAGCAGACCTTCCTGGTTATGGTTTTGCTAAAGTTCCGGTAGAAGAAAAGCAAAATTGGGAAAAACTGATACTTCATTATTTACAAAACAGCCCTACACTTAAATTGGTCAATTTGCTTATTGATGCTAGAAGAGGTATTAAAGAAAATGATTTTAAAGTAATTCAGTTGTTACATTCATATGATAAACAAATACAATTAGTATTTACAAAAGCAGATAAGGTAAAATTCAAAGAAGGCTTTGAAGTGGAAATCAAGAATTATCTTGCAAGTTTAGGATACTTATTATGTAATGTTGTTTTGTCCAGTAGCAAGAATGGTGTAGGTGCAAAAGAACTTCAACTTAGCTTGGCGCAATACGTCAAATAATCAGAAAAATCTCCTTGTTCAAAATATTAGAGCAGGTAAAGCTCAGCTTATAAAAAAAATTATTGAACGTAGTAATTTAATAAAACACATGAGTGTAGTGATACGCTTATCGTCGGTAATCATTGAAAATAAAATCCTGCTTTCTAACTTTGCTGAGAATTTAGAAATTTTAGTAGATAACGGCCTGAATTTAATTGTTATCCATGAATACGGTAATTTATTAACAAAACAGCTTAAACTCCTTGGTATAGATGATAAAAAATATAGCCCACATTTTGGAGATGATAAATTATCTGGATTGTTTGAAATGGTTATTTCCGGTCATATCAATAAACGTATAGTATCAAAGTTATGTTCTCTTGGGGTTATGGCCATTGGTTTGTCTGGTAAAGACGGGAATTTGTTAGTAGCTAAAAAGTCTAACCATATTGCAATTAACGATAGTTGGCTTTATGCGAGTGAACCGTTATTAGTTAATCCCGAAATTCTATTAGCAATCGAAGATACTAAAATCGTTCCAATAATTTCACCGGTAGCTTGTACTGACAAGGGGAAGACAGCAATTTTAGATACTGATATTACTTCAGCGATGGCTGCAACTGCCGTCAATGCAAATAAATTAATTATAATGTGCGAAAACGACTTTCTAATAAATAATGTTGTTACTCTTTCATCTGTTACTGAATTAAATGGATTGCTAAAAAACACTATCGAGGTTGCTGCAACTGATTCTTTAGTGAAAGCCTCGAGGTATGCTCTGTTAAATTCTGATATTACAGTTCAATTTGTTAATTCAAGAAAGAGCGATGCGTTGTTATTTGCTATTTTTGATTAGTTGAATTTTTGCTAAATAAGGTTATCACCGCTCCTGATAAAATGATAATTGTGCCAAATATTTGCATAACACTTACCGTTTCGCCCAGAAGTATAATACCAGACAGTAAAACGAATACCGGTTCTAGAACCGATACTATAGCAGCTTTTTCAGAACTTATATATTTTAACCCTTTTAATAATAGCAATATTGGTAAGGCCGTACAAATAATTGCCATAAAAGTTATATTTAACCAGTTATTTCTATCTGGAATAACAAAATTACCCTCAAAACATGCAACAATCAAGCATGCAATGCTACAGCCAATTAATACCATTGAAGTAGAAATTAGAGGGGAAACATTACTTTTTTTGCTGGCTACTACGTAACATGCATAGCAAATTGCAGATAAAATTCCAAAGCCTATTCCTGAAAAATCAAGTTTTAATTCATGTAAGTCTGCTAAGAGGAGTATGCCAACTATTATCATAGAAAAAGCTAAATAGTATGTTTTACTTATGCCTTCATTATATAATATCCAGTTAAATAACATGACAATTGCTGGATAAATAAAGAATACAACCATGGTAAGACCAGTGCCGATATAATTACTACCGATAAAATATGTTATTGAAGAGGTGCCATAAAAGGCTATACCATAAAATATTATTTTAAGGTTTTCTGTTAACGGCTGAAAAATATTTTTCCCTTTAAACATTAATATAATAAATGTGAAAAAAGCCGCTACTAAAAATCTCCAAAATAGCATGTTTGCAATAGATAAATTAGACTTCAAAAGTTGAACACCGAAATACCCTAAAAATCCATAACATAAACCAGAGCTAATAGCATATAACGATCCTACCTGCTCTTTGGATAAAAGCTTCATAAACTGACTATCTTGTGTTAGTAAATTAAATGTTTATTTACTGTGGCTAGTAAAAAGCTATCTATCTTACTGGTTCTATAAATAATTGTCAAATTCCAATCTACTTAAGATAAGTAAACAGAGAATTTAGTTCTTCCATACTTCAGAATATACTTATAGTTCTCAATAGAAAATTTTTAACTATAATGCTATTTTATTGCAGAATCGTAAAGTGTTTAAGATTCAGCTTAAAAAACAATTTTACTTTAAAAATGAAATTTAAAAAGAAACTAGAACCAATTTTGGTTAGCTTAGATAGGCTAGGTGATCCTATTGATGTTCAAGTAAGGCAGAGCTCCAAAGCTAAACGTATTATTATTAAAATACAGCACCAAAATGTTGAATTAGTTTTACCTAATAAGAATATTAGCGCCGGCTATAAATTTCTGCTAGAGAAAGAGTATTGGATTAGAAGAAAACTACAAGTTTCAGAAAAAGAAGATTATGTGAATACTAAAAATATTCCTTTATTTGGAAAAGAGTATTTACTATTAAATGTTGATTCTATTCGCAACAAGGTGCAAATTAAGGAAAATGTAATTTATGTAGATTCATTACCGACTTATCACAACAAAACCTTGGTTAAATTTTTACAGAATAAGTTACTTGTAGAAATAACAGATATTGTTAATCGCTTAAGTAAGCAGTATCAGTTAAAGTTTTCTAGAATTAAGATTACAAATGCCAAAACCAGATGGGGAAGTTGTTCGAGTAACTTAATCCTGCGCTTTAATTGGCGTCTTGTTTTTGCGCCGCAGGAAGTACTAAATTATGTAATAATACATGAAATGTGCCATCTGGTAGAGATGAACCATAGTAAGCCTTTTTGGGATTTGGTGGCAAAACTCTGCCCTGAATATAAAACTGCTAAATTGTGGTTAAAAGAAAATGGAAGTAACCTGCATCGCTATTTGCAGATCGAGTACGGCTTGCGGTAATTTTATCCAGCGTGCAAATGGAGATAAGGGCGAGATTAGGACCATACAATCCTATTGTGTGGTATAGTAGATTAAGTTTGATCCTTGCAATTCTTACTTAAATTTAATATAATTCGTCCCTTGAGGAAAAACGGTTTATTATGTCTAAAACTATTGTGGTAGCAATGTCTGGAGGAGTAGATAGCTCGGTAGTAGCAGCAATGATGCACGAGCAGGGCCATAGAGTTATAGGTATTACTTTGCAATTATATGACCATGGGGCTGTTCTACAAAAAAAAGGTGCATGTTGCGCCGGACAAGATATTTATGATGCCAAAATGGTTGCAGATAGGATTGGTATCCCTCATTATGTTCTAAACTATGAAAACCTATTCCGCCAAAAAGTTATTGATGATTTTGTTGATAGTTATGCCAGAGGTGAAACCCCTTTACCTTGCGTACGCTGTAATCAGTCTGTCAAATTTAAAGATTTATTAAAATTTGTAAAAGAACTTGGCGGAGATGCACTTGCTACTGGCCACTATGTGCAAAAAATTATTAACCATAATATTTCGGAGCTTCATAGAGGTTTAGATCCCTATAAAGATCAGAGTTACTTTTTATTTTCTACAACTAATGAGCAGCTGAATTTTCTTGAATTTCCACTCGGTAAATATAGTAAAGAAGAAACAAGAAAATTAGCATTAAAATATGGTCTTGAAGTAGCAGATAAACCAGATAGTCAGGATATTTGTTTTGTGCCGGGCGGGGACTATCGTGAGATCGTAACTAGAATGCGTCCGTCAACGCAGAAGCCAGGTAAGTTCGTTCATATTGGCGGTTTTGAACTTGGGGAGCATAAAGGAATTATAAATTATACAGTAGGTCAAAGACGAGGGCTTGGTATTTCATACGGAGAACCGATTTATGTTATAAAAATTGACCCTGAAACAAATACAGTATATATTGGCCCAGAATCGGCGTTATTTAAAACTAAATTCATTATAAAAGAAGTAAATTGGCTTGCTGGTGATGTAAATACTGAAGGAATTGATATTGTCGCTAAGGTTAGGTCTACTACTCCTGGAATCCAGGCTAAAATCAATTTTATTACTAATGATAAAATTGAAGTTAATATTCTTGGAACTGAAAGAGCAATTACCCCAGGGCAGGCATGTGTATTATATGATAATACGAGGGTTTTGGGTGGTGGATGGATTACTAGGGATATTCAATAATTATAAAAAACTAAAAACGGGGAAAAATGAATTTTTTGAAGAAAAAAAGCTTTGAATCGGTAAGAGAAGCAGGAAGTTCAAGTGGGCTAGATAAAACATTATCAGCTTTTGATTTAGTGCTCCTAGGTCTTGGAGCTATAGTAGGTACTGGCGTATTTACTTTCACAGGGTTAGTTGCTGCGCAGTACTCCGGCCCCGCTGTAACTCTTTCTTATTTAATTGCCGGATGTACATGTATTTTTGTAGCCCTAGCTTATACTGAACTTGCTACAATGCTTCCGACTTCTGGTAGTATTTATACTTATTCTTACGTAGCATTTGGGGAAGTATTTGCCTGGTTAATTGGTAGTTTAATAATTATAGAACTTGGTTTTGCCTCTTCTGCAGTAGCCGGTAGCTGGTCAGCTTATGTACAGGGAATTCTAGATTCTGCTGGCTATCATCTTCCTGAACAGCTGGGAAAATCTCCTTTTGAAGGAGGGGTATTTAATATTCCGGCCTTTACTATAATAATTTTTGCTGGATTTATGTTATATTTTGGTACTAAAGATAGCAAGAGGTTAAATAACATTTTGGTATTTATAAAAATGATAGCAATATTTGCTTTCATGCTTTTTGCCGCTCCTCATTTTGATGCAGCAAACTGGGAAAATTTTATGCCCAATGGTTTTGATGATGTATTAATCGGTTCGTCAATTTTGTTTTTTGCTTTTACCGGATTTGGGGTACTTGCGAGCGCAGCGGAAGAATGTAAAAACCCAAAACGTGATCTTATGATCGGTATTATTGGTTCACTAGTTTTGGCTACTGTTGTTTATATGATTGTAGGGGGGCTAGCTACTGGAATAATTCCTTATGCGGAATTAAATAATGCCCAGCCTCTAGCTCATGCTTTAAAATTTAATAACAGTAATATTGGTTCTGCTCTTGTTGCTACAGGCGGTATAGCCGGTATGACTACTGTTATAATGATGAATATTTACGGTCAATCACGTATTTTTTATGTAATTGCAAGGGATGGGTTATTACCGAAGTTTATGGCAAAATTACACCATAAATATGATAGCCCTCACATAACGATTATAATGTTTACAAGTGTATTTGCCGTTATGGCGGCAGTTTGCCCTTATTCCATACTAGGACAACTTTCTAGTATGGCAGCTTTGCTTGATTATGTGGTAGTAGCTATCATAGTTATGATATTTAGGCTTCGTTTGCCAAATGTGGAAAGGCCATTTAAGTGCCCAGCAGTATTTATAATAGCGCCAACAGCCCTTATTGCCTCGATATGGCTATTATTCAAGCAAATAATTGGTAAAGATGGCTCGTTGCTTTTAACAGGAGAAATTATTATCTACTGGTTTGTAGTTATATTTATTTTATATGTCCTAAAAGTGCTTATCTTCAGTAAAAGAGAAAAGGTTTAATTAAATATAAGTGCCACTAGACAGAAAAGCTCTTAATCAATTCCCCTCTAACTTGTACCTTATATTGATAAGGCACAAGTTAGAGTAAACTTTTTTGGTATATTCAATTTGGTTGCTTTTGGTACAATTATAGCAGATTGGGTAACACGAGGAGATGTTGTAATTCATTGCTTGCCCCTATTAGGGTTTAGCTTTACTTCATTATTTATAGCACCGAAGGTCTGCTGGCCTATAAACTAATTATTTATGATAAGGGTGCGCTGCTAATATAGTTTGGGATCTATATATTTGTTCAAGTAAAACAAGTTTAGCTAGCTGATGGGGTAAGGTCATCTTCGAGAGACTTAATCTGATGTGAGCACTTTTAGTAATTGAATCGTCTAGACCAAAAGCCCCGCCGACTATAATATCTATATTTTGTCCTATCATCATCTGGTTTTTAAATAACAAGCTAAATTCCTGACTGTTTAGCTGTTGTCCTTGTACATCCAAAACAATTTTATATGAATTAATATTTATGTGGTTGTTAATTAATTTAGCTTCGTAAGTCTTAGCCTGGTTTTCTGATAATTTTTTATTATAATTTAATTCTGTTTCTTTTACCTTCCATTTAATCATTTTGTAATAATGATCTGCTAGCCCTCTGTACCCTGGAGATAATTTGCCTACAGAAATAATATTAATTATCATTAAATAGTGTACCTAATATAATTCTGCTATTGATCCGCCTTTTTGCGCATTCCATAATTGCTGGTATAGTTTACCGTTAGTTTTCAATTCATTATGAATTCCGTCTTCAACTATATGACCATTATCAAACACCAGAATCCGATCCATATTCAGTAAAGTAGATAACCTGTGAGCAATAACGAGAACTGTTTTACCTTTCATAAGAGTTTTAAGTGATCTCTGAATTAGATTTTCAGTAAGATTATCTAAGGCACTTGTTGCTTCGTCTAATATTAGGATAGGAGCATTTTTAAGTATAGCTCGAGCAATTATAATACGTTGTCTTTGCCCTCCTGATAAGTTGTTACCTCTTTCGCCACAAAGGGTGTTATAACCATCTGGTAATTTGTTTATAAAATCATGTATATAAGCTGATTTTGCGGCAGCAACAACTTCTTCATATGTTGCGCTTTCAGTACCATATTTTATATTTTCAATAATGGATCTGTGGAATAGGATAGGCTCTTGCGGGATAATCGAAATATTTCGGCGCAAACTATCTTGTGTTATCAACTTAATATCCTGTCCATCAATTAATATTCTTCCTTCTTCAATATCAAAAAGTCTTGTTATCAGGTTAGTAAAAGTAGTTTTGCCAGAACCAGAAAAACCGGCTAAACCAACTTTTTGATAAGCGTCAATTTTTACAGATTTGTTTTTGAAAATATTATCTTGGTTTTGGTAGTAGAAGGTGACGTTTTGAAACTCAATAGAAGGCTGTTTTATGATTAATTTTTGTGCATTTTCTACATCGGTAATTGTATATTTTTGAATTAAACTTATGGTTTGACTAAAAACCCCTATCTGTTCAAAAACATCCCCAAATTCCTTTGTTAAGTCCCATATATCCTCAGTAATTGCAATACATAAAGTAATAACCAGAACACACTGGCCGATTGTTATAATATTTTGTCCTCTTAGAGAAACAATATAATAAACAACGGCAGCGATCATAATTGTACATGATATACCAAGGCCATATCTAAGTTTAAGCATGAACCATAACATGTTTTGATCGCTAAGTGCTGCTTTTTCTGTTTGCGTAAAAAGATATTTTTTTTCAAATTTGTGGGAGGTAAACATTCTTATTACTGAAATATTAGCTATAGCATCAACTATTTTCCCCGAGATTAAAGACTTATTATTGCTGTATATGGCTGAATAGTTATGTATATCTTTGGCAAAATATAAGCTGGTACTAACAAATATTATGAGCCAAGTTAAAAATATAAGTGCTATAACATAATGTACTATATACATGGTTATTAGCGCAAAAATAATGACTGAGAATTTTCTTAAAATATCTTCATTTAAATGAGTAAAAATCATTTCTAATGATCTTGAACCTTCAGTAATTCGATTTGTAATTTCTCCAGCTAATTTACCTTGGAAAAAACTATAACTATGGTATTGGACATGATCGTATAATTCGTTAATAACCTGGGCTTTGACTTTAGGTAACGTTTTTAGATATATGTAGTTGTAGATAAGCCAAGTAATATTTAATGCTTCCCACCATAAGGCGTATATTATTATCCACTTGAGTAGTATTACTGCTAAATTAGATTCATGGATATGATGGTTTGAATATTGTTCTATTTGATCGGTGAGTTTTTGGAGTAAAATACTGTCAATAGAGGTAGTTATTCCTGAAACGAAGATTATTGTTATTAAAGAAACCACCTTCCATTTGTGCTTGCTAAAGAGGAAATAACAAATTTTTTTAAATACTTCCCTTAGCGGAACTACTGAATTTATATTATTATCCATAAAAAATTTGATTTTCTAGCGATTAATTGCTTGTTTTATAACGTTTCGATTATACTCTGTTTTTTATTGTTCAGGTAGGACAATTTCTCTATAAGTTTCTTTAAAAAGGATTCTTGATGCTTACTCTAAAAAATGTTATAGTTAAACCATTAGTTTTACTTAACTTAATTATTAATTTTATATATGTCTAATATTTTAGAAAAAAATGATTTATATGTAGAAGATGAGAACAAAGACGATATCTTTTCTGATATTAACTATATTTGTAAAACAACACCTCTTATTGTTGAATCCCTTAAGAATGGCCTAGATGTAGCGCAATTACCAAATGGAGATATTCTAACTACAGAAGTTAAAACTGTTAATACTCAGTATAGCTGGGATAAAACAAGGCAAAAAATGTTTAAAGCTAGCCAGAGTTAGCTCTTTATCATATAATATGGATATCCCTGGGTTTTTACCTTGGCTGTATTAAAGTTAATTAAATTGGTACTTAGGAGAGTTGTTGTTTGTCTTTTACTTGTTTGACAGGTAATGGGCTATCATTTCTAGCAGCAAATACCACTGAATTGACTATAGTATGGTGTGGTTTAGTTTTCTAAAGTTGTCTTCAAAAAAAAATCAAAGCTATAATCTCTAGCCTAAGTAATAACCAGATAATTTTAGGTTTCGTAGCTTAAAATTTTTAACTAATTTACCTTAGCCCGATTATCTGGCCATTGATTGTTCCTGTTCTTTAGATTTGGTCACAGATTTAGCTTTTGATTCTTGGCTAATTCTCACCTCTAACTCAACATCATGTTGGTACTTCATACCATTTTCAAGAAGTATAGTACCGGCTCTTACTACTTTTTCTTGGTCTGTTTTTGAAAATTTTTCTAGCACCTGATTTTTAATATTTACCACAAATTGCCATGATAACTCAATTTTTTCTTGCATAGTAAGAGTTTTTTCTTCATCGGTTTTGTGTTTTTGAGTGGCGTATAGCTGTTGAGCTTCAGGATCTACCACGACCACTTTTTTAAGTTTTGGTTCTTTTTCTTTTTTTAGTTTTATATACATTAAGACTAAAACGATACCCGCCGCAATTAAAAGAACCACATTAAGTAAATTTGACATTATTTAGGTAATTTTTAATTTAAATTGTATTTTATATTCTACAACCTAGGTAATTATCTTGCCTAATAATTTATTATATGAAATCTAACATTTAGATAATAGGTGTGTGCTCTATGTTCTAAGTAATATTTACTACATGCATATAATTTGCTGTTTTAATTAGGTTCATAACCGCATAATTTGTCATTGATATAAGGCGAGTGAGTTTTAATATATTCTATATCTTCAATATACAGTAGATGGTGTCCGTCTGCTATGTTAGTTTTCATGGTTTCTTTGCCTTCTTTTGCTTCTTTATACATGAAATTTACTAATGATTGTAATCTTTCAATAATCAAAGCTGCCATATTAATTCTTTTTTCTATAGGTAAGCCATATGAATCACAGAATAAAGCAGCTCTTGCAACTTGGCTTTTTAAGTGGCCAAATCCATCATGGTTGTTAGGATTTGTTAAAGGAGCCCATCTATATAAGGCATATGCAATATCCCATGTACGAGGTCCGGGATGAGCAGTATCAAAATCTATTATTCCAACTGCTTGTTTTCCATTTAAAACAACATTATAAGGTGCATAATCTCCATGACATATAACTTCTATTGGATAACGGCATGGTAACTGCCAGCATTTCTCTTCAACATTATTATCTTCTAAAAACCCCAGGGAGATATCATGATACTTACGTAGTAAAATAGCAGCCGAGGTAAGGACTCCAATAGATGAGGCATTTTTAGTGAGTGGGTAGTTACTTACTTCTCCTTTTATAAAACTTACTATTTCTCTGCTTGTTTTATCAAATCCTAAAGGTTTTGGCGTAGCATCAAAACCTTTATTATGTAGATAAGCTAGGAATTTATGTACATCTTTAGTCCAATTGCCAGAAGGTCGATAAACATATTCCCCTTTGTTAATAATTTGCTCTTGTCTTGTAAGAGCACTTAATTCATTTTTAGATTTCAAGTTGCTTGCTAAGAATTGAATCATGTTATTTTCTTAGGTAAGGGAAATACAGTTTTTACTGTTATACAGCACATCTGCAGCTAAAAGAAATTACTTTAAGATTAGCTAATGCTAAATTAGTTTTCAGAGTGGCTTTATGTTAAAAGTTTCACAGCTGCTACTTGATACACAAGTCTTATTTTGCACTAATAACTCACAAATTTTAATGGATCAACTGCGTTCTTTCCTTCCCTTATCGCAAAATGCAGTTGTGGTTGTTTTACTTTGCCGGTATGGCCCACATAACCTACTATATCACCTTGGTTGAGGCTAGCCCCTTTAGCTACTATTAAATTTGCGAGATGAGCATAAGAAAGTACTATATTTTTATTATCTAGTTTTATGATAACTAAATTACCGAAAGTAGCATCATAATCTGCGTAAATTACCTTACCAGATGCTGATGCTACAACTTTTGTTCCTTCATCGGCAGAAATATTGATACCCTTATTTGTTCCATATTCTGTTTTTTGTCCAAATTTTGCTATAACAGTACCTACAACAGGAGAGATGTAATCCGTAACTTCCTCTAGTGGTTTCACCGTGGTTTCCTTTGCCTTAGTGGTTACTATAGGTTTTTGAATAAAATCTTTTGGTACTTTTATTTTTAGGATCTGAGATTCTTCTAAATGATAAGGAGGGGTTAAATCGTTGATTTCTGCAATTGCATTTACATTTTGCTTATAATTGGCAGCTATTTCGTGGATTGTTTCATTTTCTACTACGTAATGCTCAACTATTTTATAATTAATGTCGGTAGGTTTGCTTTCTGGTACTATATAGTTTTCGTTATCAAGATTAGGTTTGATAACTTCTGGCAGTTCTTCAATTTCCGGCTTGCTCGATATTATTTCTCCATCATTGCTAATGACAGTTACTGTGTTTTCATTTAAACTCCTCGAATCTCCTAGGTTTGAGTTACCATGGTGGTATTCTATGGGAGCTTGTTGCTTTGTTACCGCACAACCGGATAAAGTGCTAACAGCTAAATATAGTAATATACAAAAACTATAATTTTTCATTTAACTTGTGCCTACGGTTTAAAATTTATTATTTATTAACTCGACCGTATTATATAATAAATACTAATTATTTTCTATAAAAAGGATATTTTTATGCGAAATTATGATTTAGCCATTGCAAATGATCATGCGGGATTTGATTTAAAGTTAAAAATTCTTGAATTCTTAACTCATATTGGCTATGAGATATATTCGAATAATCCAGCAAACCGCCATTTAATAACTTATCAGAATAAGAAAAAAAGTATTATTGATCTGGGATCTTATAATACGGATAGGGTGGATTATCCCGATTACGCAAAAAAAGTTGTTGAGGAAATTATTGAGGGTAATATAAAGCAAGGAATATTGATTTGTGGCACGGGCATTGGTATGTCAATTGCAGCCAATCGTAGTTCTTCGGTAAGAGCAGCTTTATGCTTAAATGAATTTATGGCAGAGAGGTCACGATTACACAATAATGCAAATGTGCTAGTTCTTGCTAGTAAAATCACGGAAGAACCAGTTGTTTTTCGTATTATAAACAAATTTTTAACTACGGAATTTGAAAGCGGACGGCATGCACAACGCGTAAACAAGATTAGCTAACCCTATCCTTGAAAATATTATTGCTTTTTATGCCGAAATTAGCTAGAACTTGGAAGCAGCGCTAACATATCTTTAAAAAATGGCCAAGTAGCAAAGTGGTAATGCCGTGGACTGCAAATCCTCTATTCGCCGGTTCGATTCCGGCCTTGGCCTCCAAAAAATTCTAACATATGAACTTTATCGAGCAGTTTTTAGAGATGATGCTTGCGGAGAGGGGGATTGCCAAAAATTCGGTACTCAGTTACAAACGTGATTTAAAAGACTTCTGGGAGTTTTTAATTAAAAACCGATTAACGGAACTGGAAGTAAAAGATTCTGATATTAGTAAGTTCATTTCAGAACTGGCTAAATCTGAAATATCCCCTAGGTCGATAAATCGTAAAATTTCAACTTTAAAAAGCTATTTTATATTTTTAGTAAGTGAGAATCACACAGATTACAACCCTGTTTTGGTGGTGGATTTACCCCGTTATAATTCTAAATTACCTAAATTTTTATCGATTGAAGATATAAAGACATTACTTGAATATTGTAAGCAGGACAGTACTCCTGACGGGATCAGATTAAACGCGATGATCCATTTATTATATGCTAGCGGTATGCGTGTTAGTGAACTTGTCAGTTTAAAAATGAGTGATATTACTAGTGGAAGTAATTGCTCTATAATTAGAAAGAACTTTTTAATTAAAGGGAAAGGTTCGAAGGAAAGAGTTATAATTATTAATGATCAAGCACAGAGCGCTTTAGAAAAATATTTGAAAATTCGCACTAGTTTTTGTGTTAGTAAAAATTCGAAATCAAATAGCTATTTTTTTCCCAGCTATTCGAATCAGGGCCATATGACAAGGCAGAATTTTGCATTGTTATTAAAAAAAGCAAGTTTGAACTCAGGTCTTGATCATGATAGTATTTCCCCTCATATTCTTCGCCATAGTTTTGCTACCCACTTACTTGAGAATGGCGCAGATTTAAGAGTTATTCAAGAATTACTCGGGCATAGTGATATTAGCACTACCCAGATATACATGCACGTACAAGCTTCTCATTTGAAAAAGACATTAAAAGAGTTTCACCCGCTTGAAGCAAAAGATAAGGGTTGATTTTGGAGGATATAATTAAATAAAGTTATAATATATTATCATATGTCTCCTTATAAAAATACATTATGAACATAGCTAGAACAGCTAGAAAAGTTAAATAATAAGACATGACTAACCTGTCTCCCGTGATTTGATATAACCATGTACCAATCATTGGTACTGTACCTCCAAATATAGCAGCGCTTAGGTTACATGATAACGCTACTCCCGTAAAACGAATTCTAGTTGGAAAAAGCTCTACTAGAATTGTTGGAATTGCCCCCATATGAAATGCCACTATAATAGCAAATAAAACTTGCGCAGTTATTGCAAGGTAATAAGATTTAGCATTTATCATGAGAAAAATCGGATATGTAAGGATTACAAGTGCCAGACAGCTATAAAAAATTACAGGTTTGCGTCCAATTTTATCTGAGATCAATGCTGCCACTGGGAAGCTGACCATCATGATTATTAGAGTCAGCCCGCCTGATATTGAACTTTCGTTCTGGTTGTAACCAAGGGTTATCATGTAATTTTGAATAAAGATTGTTGCGGCGTAAAAAGGAGCTGTAACATTAATATAAAGCCCCACTGCTAGAAAAATCTTCTTTTTATGATTTAGCAGTATTTCTTTTAAAGGAGATGCTGCAGTTAATCCCCGATCCCTTATTTTAGTGTATAATGGAGTTTCCGATAGGCTATTTCTTATGTACAACCCTATCATACCGATAAAAAAACTACTAATAAAAGGCAGGCGCCAGCCAAATGACCATAAATCTTCTTTTGATAAAAGGAAACTAAGTAAGTAGGCAACTATTAACCCAAACAACATACCTAAACATTGGCTAATATATACAATACTACCGGCTAACCCTCTTTTATTTGCTGGGGAATGTTCTGTAAGGTAAATTACACAACCGCTGAATTCTCCACCTAATGAAAATCCTTGTGCCAATCGTGCTATGGTTAAAATTATAGGAGCAGCTAGACCGATTGAATCGTAACTTGGTAATAACCCAATTATGGTAGTAGGTACTACCATTGTTAGTATGCCGATAGCTAAAGAAATACGCCTACCGAATCGGTCTCCGATGTTTCCAAAAATAATTCCTCCGATCGGTCTAACAATAAATCCAGCTGCAAATATTGCAAAAGTCAGTATTTCATTAATATAACTATCTGGAAAAAACTTTTCTTTAAGTATGTAAGCAAATTGAGCGTATAAGATAAAATCGTACCACTCTAATGCGTTACCTACCATACAGGTGATAATAATTTTTCTCATAATACCTAATGCATTTCCATAGAAATTATATCTTCTGGAATATAATATAGAAATCCGCTGTTAATTGCTTTTTCTATGATTTGAGATTTATTATTACATCCTAGTTTTAACTTGATTATCATAAAATAGGATTCTACAGTGCGTACCGACAAATTTAAAATTTTAGCAATTTCTTTCATGGATTTGCCTCGCAGCAATAAAAACACGCATGCTTGTTGTTGTTTGCTTAACGGGAGAGGGGAATGTTCCTGATTTAAAATATAAATTGCTGGTTTATTTTTGGTATTTATGAATTTCTGATCCTTTTGATTTAAGGTCAAATACCAATTAAACATATTGGTATTCGATACATCCATCACCTGGCCATATATTCCGGCAACTGTGCCGTTTTCCTGTTGTATAGGAGTCTTATTGCTAATTAAGGTTTTCCAACCGGACGAATAATTGCAAATGTACACGCTTAGTACGGCTTTTGCAGTATCCACCACTTTTTGATCAAGAGTCCTAAATTGCTCTGCTGCCTTTACCGCTTCACAAGGTATATCAAAATCTGTTAAATCAATACATTGATCAGGGCTCTTCCAGCCAAGTAATAAGGCGTAATCTTTGCTAATAACAGAATATCTTGAATGAATATCTTTAGCGATAACAAAGCCAGGTATATTTGTTATAGACGAAAATTCAGATTTCAGATCATTTTGTTTAAAACTGATGATCAATCTATTCTTTATAGATTTTGTTTCTTGTAAGGTATTGGGCATGTATTTTAAATAATTACTTAGGTATATCTATGCTATAAACTATTTTTTGAATATTGCCATTATATCCTAATTCACCTACAACTATCTTGGAGGCTTTACATACCATATTTTCCTTAAAGTTAACTCCTATTTCTTTTGCAGCGTGTTGTAACTCGGAGCTTGGTGGGTATTGATAAAACAATGTCATATGGGGATTATATAGTTCTAAAAGACCGCTAACACCATAATTGTCTACTTGTTCACGCTGTACACCTGTCATATCTTTATAAACATCTCTAGAGCGATCTAGAGGGCTTTTATGGTAAGGGCTAGCAAGCTGAACAATGGTCTTATGTAATTCCTGAAGATATTCAGTTTTTTCTGTGCCTAAATCTATCCATCTATCTGAAGTAGATGAAATCTTAGAAAAATTTAAAGTAAATGGTTTGAGCTCTATAGCTTTAATTTTATTATATATTTCGTTTATATCCTTGGTGTCGTATGCTCCATGATACAAAGTAACATGCCAATGGTTTTTAGCATTTTTGAAGTGGCTTAATATTTTTGTAATGTCCTTGTTTAATTTTTCTGCCACTTTTGTACACTTTTCTTCTGGTAATATAACAATACCATATTCTTTAATATTATGTTCTGTAGCTAGTGATGGGTTAATGGAAGCAAATATAAGGCAAGTGACCACTGCAATTAAAAACCATGGTTTGCCAATAAAATCTTTTGCCGATCTAGTAGTTAATGTATAGTATTTCCCTAAAAAATTTTGTACGTGAAATTGCATAATAGTCTATTTCCCTCCTAATTGATTGTCTATTTTTTGTACAAAATTTTTTATACCAAATGTTTTTTAGTAATTCCAGGATTATTATTATATATAGAAATTCAATTATAGTTTAACCGTAATAAATACTGTAGTAATTAGCCCTTTAGTGCAGGATTCGGTAGGGAAAAAACAGGCTATACCTTAAAGTTTTAAAATTATAACTATAAAAAGGTAAATATTTTACCAAAAGGACAAAATGGCACGTAAAAACGATTATATAGCAAAAATAGACAAATTTATCGGTAATAAAATAGCTTCGTTAAGGTTGTCAAAAGGTTTTTCACGTAAGCAACTCTCAGAAGCCGTTGGTATAACCGGTCAGCAGCTTTCTAAGTATGAGAAAGGAAAAAATAGAGTTTCAATAGGAAGGTTAATTTTAATCTCTAAAGCGCTCGGTGAGAGAGTATCTTACTTTTATGAGGGGCTAGAAACTGAAGTCACATATCAGCTGCCGATAGACCAAGAGCAAATTTGCAGGCAAGTGGTCCGTAACTTTATGCGGCTTAATAATTTGGAGCATCAGAATGCTATTAATCAGCTTATCAGATTATTGTTAAAAGATACAATCGCTGAAGGAAATATAAAAGGATATTCTAATGGAACAGAAAGTAGATAAACTCAAGGACTCTCTAGTTTTTATTTTGGATAAATTGGAGAATATGGAAAAGCAGGTAAGAAAACAGGAGCACGAGATCGAAAACTATATAAAGAATATAATGGTACCCAAAAACTGGACTGCTAAAAATGCAAAATGAGATATAATTTCACAACAAGGGAATGGAAATTATATGTCTAAAAAAGCGAAGCAATATAGTGCGACGGAAAAAACAAAAATTGTTATAGAAGCAATAAAAGCTGAAATGACAATAGCACAAATAAGCAGTAAGTACGGGGTTCATGCAACTCAAATACAAGCATGGAAAAAAAGAGGTATAGAAAATTTAGTTAGTGGTTTTCAAGTTAAGCCGGCAACAAAAGATCCAGACAATCAAGATTTGATAAAACAATTATATGAACAAATAGGACAGTTAAGCGTTGAGCGTGACTGGCTGAAAAAAAAATCTACATTGTTTGGACTTGGAAACTAGGAAAAGTATGATTGATAATAATTGTAGAAATCTAAGCATTGCTAGGCAATGCGATCTACTTTTAATTAATAAATCTACTTATTATTACAAGGCAAAAGGAATAACTACAAGAGACTTAGAAATAATGAAAGTAATTGATGAAATCTACACAGAGCATCCGTATTTCGGGGCCAGAAGAATGTCCAGGCATCTTGTACCGTTTGGAATTGTTATCGGTCGCAAAGCGGTAAGTCGTTATTACGGAATAATGGCAATAGAAGCCATTTATCCTAAAATGAATTTAAGCAAGCGCAACCAAGCTCATAAGGTATATCCTTATCTTTTAAAAGGCGTTGAAATTACTAAGACAAATCAGGTATGGAGCACCGATATAACTTATATTAGAATGGCACAAGGATTTGTATATCTAGTAGCCATTATTGATTGGTTTAGCCGTTATATTCTGAGCTGGAAGGTTTCAATTAGCTTAGAAAGTGATTTTTGCATCGACGCACTAGAAGAAGCCCTAGAAAAGCACGGTCAACCTGAGGTTTTTAATACCGATCAAGGTTCTCAATTTACGTCAAAAAATTTCATCCACGAACTTGTTAAACGTGAAATCAAGATTAGCATGGACGGTAAAGGTAGGGCTTTAGATAATGTATTTATTGAAAGATTTTGGCGTTCATTAAAACAAGAAAAAATATATTTGATAATTTTAAATACTGTCAAGGAGGTAAAAAATGCTATAACAGATTACATAACTTTTTATAATAGTAAAAGGATGCACCAATCCTTGGAATATTTAACTCCAGAACAGGTGTATTTAACAAAAATTATTGGCTAAAATTATAACGCAAATTATATCTCATAATTTCTGATTTTTAGTCTAGACAAATTGGGCCACCTTAGAAAAACCGTAGCATCGATTTTAACGAATTAGTAGCAGCTCATTTAAAGTCCACTAAAACCTCTATTGAATTGCTTCGTGAAGAGATAGATGAACTGCAGCAGCTAATAACTCTATTGTTTAATGGAATAAAAAACAACCCTGAATAAATAAATTTCATAAAAATTAACCGATAATTAATGTATAGTTGCTATTTTTTCTTGTAAAAATTTTTTACAAGAGCAAGATCGATGCCTCATCTAAGAAAATCTATTATTGCTTATGGGTTAAACAAGGTAGTTACAAACGCAGAGAAAAATTATTGGCAGTATTATACAGTCTCTATAATCACTACATTTTTAGTTGTAGCTGTTATAGATATTGTGGTTTATCGAGATTTTGCTTTCCAAGTAAAAGAAAAGGAGGAATCTTTTCTCCAAGGCGCTGAGGTCACTATAAAAAACCTTATATTGCATGATCTAAAATTGGTTTATGATGGTGTTTCAGATTCTAATAAATTAATTATACTTAAAAATTATTCACCAGTTAATACGCAAAAACAAAATACAATAATTACAGGAAATGTTTTATACATTAGCCGCGGCCCAGAACAAATAATTTTTGATTTACAACCCTTAGTTTATCTGCTAAGTTCTATTTTAACTGAAAATTTTTATTGTCAATTAACTTTGAATGGTAAACTATTAATGGCAAATATTGAAGATTTGCAATTTTCTTCTATAAAAACCTATCAAATTAATAGGGAGAATGGCCTCACGCTTAAACTGGGCATTAAACAGGAATCATCTTTTGCACAAGCTAATTTAAGTTACCTCAATCGTCAAACTTTTGGCTTGGTTATAATTTCCGTGTTAGGATTTTTAGCGGCGATCCCGTTAATCATGTATTTTATACATAAAATACAACAGTTTAATGAGTTAACTAGAAAAATTTCAGTTTTAAAGAAAGAGCATGAACTTTATCTGGGATATGCAAAAGCTTTTAAGGGTTTAGACCAGCAACATGCTTTGGGGACTGAGTTTTTTGTTATAAAACCAACTGTTGATCACTTAAATGTTACTGAACTCCTAGAAGAGATAAGAGTCCTTGTTCTAGCCTACACTACGCGAGTTTTCTATAAATTCGAGCTACACCTAATATCTGATGTTTCTTCCATCGATATAGCATGTAATACAGCGTTGTTTAAACAAATTATTATTAGCTTATTATTGAATATTTTATACTTTATGAGGGGTGGAACTCATATAAAAAATTTCTCTATTAATTTCCAGGAAGATAGGATGTTTATAATTTACGATTCATTTGCTGCCAGTGAAAAGCATATGTGCCAATGGTCTGAAGATATATCTCATCACATATGTAATCCTTATATACTCAATTGCAAAAGGATATTTCAGTTAATCAAGCAATGCGGATTAAGTTATGAAGTTGCTCCTCAGCAAGGTAACAATAAAATAACAATTTTTAATTTAACTAAAAAAGGGGAGTTTAATCGTGTTATCAAGTTTAATAAAAAATAGTAAGCCATTAGTTTTATTACATATAATTTGGTTAAGTGGATGTGCTTTTTCTGCTGAAAAAACTGATATTGTGGTAGAAAAAAGGTTAAATCCGGTGGCTTATTTCGTTGACCGCACAGAACCTACAAAAGATATTTTACAGAGTCTCTCATTACACAAAACAGTAAGTTTAGTTGGCGTTACCAGTATTGGAAAAACTGAGATTGCCCGCAACTATGCGCTAACTAATCGTGAGAAATATGAATTGATCTGGTTTTTTGACGCTAGCCTGGATCTAAATGAACAATTTGTGTTATTAGCAAAGAAGATTAACGAGACATTATTGGCAACAAGCAAAAATAAACTTTCCGAAGAGCCCAATAAGGCCCAGAAAGAAACCATGGACTTTTTAACGGGAAGAAAAAATTGGTTATTGGTTTTTGACAACTTAAGATTAAATCAAAACAAAAAGATAGCTCCAATAATCAACTGGAATCATGACGGGCATATTATAATATGTGCTCAGGATTCTGCTACTTTACCGAATAACATATATATACATCAATTAGATAAGGAAAACGGCATGAAGCTTTTACAAAAAATATTGGGCAACGATCAGGTAAGCCAGGAACTGCTTGAGAAATTAGTAGATATATTTAAAGGATATCCAGGGCCTATTGTCCAAGGCGCTCTTTTACTAAAAGAGCATAAATACCTCTCTATCGACGAGTATAAAAATATATTAATGAAATCATCTAATCCGGTAAAAAAACATATGGAACTTGTATTAAATTTGTTAAATGATAATGATAAAAAACTTTTACGTACTATTGCTGTATTGAATAACCAAAACTTTTCAAAAAATTTACTCAATATTCTTTTGGGTAACGATGGTTATATAGCCGAAGGATTACAGCATCTTTCTCAATTTGGATTAATAAAAAATACTGAAAATAAGGATAATACCAACCTATTTGAGATGCACGACGCAATAAAAGAAGGCGTCTTAGAACTTGCCACAGAAAAAGAAGTAGAAGAGGAACTTACTAAGGTAATAGGGGCATTAAACTCCTTGATGCAAAAAAAGGGAGAAATGAGTAGGTATGGTTTTATCACTAGTGATGCAACAATTAAATCCAATTTAGACATTTTACTCGATAATGCTGAAAAATATAAGGTTAACATATACGTTGTACTGGAACTTAGGAAAAATCTTGCCGGATATTATATGTCATTGCTGGATTACTATAACATGGAAAAGATGAAAAATTGGCTAGAAGATAAAAAAATATCCGAATCTTTAGATAGTAGAAAGATGACTAATCCGCAGAAAATTAGTTACAGTTGGTACTTAAACGATATAGGCGTTTATGAACATTTTGCTAAAAGTAAATATGTTAGTGCATTATCTTATTTCTTAAAAGCTCGGGATATAATAAAAGATATAAAAGAAGCCCGCTTGTTAGAAGCTGCAATATTACTGCAAATTGCGCAGGCTCAGGTTTATAGCGGTGATATTATTAATACAGAAAAAGAATTAGAACAATATAGTATTCTGGCAGAAAAAAATAAGCCATATATCGATAATAAAGACAGTAAAGATGACGAAGCAACGTATTGGTATATAAAGACTAGGGTATTATTGTCGAAAAGGCAATATCCGGATGCTTTAGCTGCCATAGATAATACTATTAAATTAGTGTTAGAGCTTGCCAAAGAACAGCTTATCCCGGAAGCCACTGCTACCTTGCCTTGTTATATTGTAAAGTCAGAGGTACTTAATTATATGGAAAAATTTAAAGACAGTTATGATATTATAAAGCAGGCTGCAAAAGAAACAATGCCTGATGACCAGGCTATCCATGAATTACATGCTAGAATACTGGTGCAATTATCTAGAGCAGAACTAGGCTTAGGAATGGTTGATGAAGCGTTAGAACATGCTACTACAGCTTGTGACATTTTTCAAAAAGAAATGGACAAGTATAATATCACCGCTGTTACTAACCCCGAATTTGCTACCGCATTAGTAGCTAAAGGAGATGCGTTATTTAGGAAAAATCGGTTTGATGAATCTTTAACAGCTTATAATGAAGCGGAAGCTATTTATTTTAGAACATACGGTAATAATTATAGCCGTATGGATGATGTTTCTTATTTATTATCGCAAGGATCAAAAGCTGCTTGTATAGGTAAAAATCAATTTTGGAAAAAGCATTTTTATGATCAAATGATTGCTAATTTTGCTAAGGACCATCCAAGAGTAGTTGATACAATAGCTGTTTGTGACAAATTTAAGTAGAAATATAAATGAAAGAAACTTTATTTTTTATCAGGCGAATAGTATTTCGTAATTAACCACTTGACGAATTGCGGATCAATAGTTGTGTTACTAAATTGATCCGCATAGGAACATATCTCCTGAACTAATAACCCAAGTGCATCATAACTTACTTTTACACCTGCGGGTGATAAGGATTTTAGTTCTTGAATTACTAAATGACACGCCTCGGATAACAATGAATAATTTTTTATATATACTTCCTCATTATAATCCTCCAAAATTTCTTTATAATCTACGTTCAGTGTTTTAGCAACTTGTTGGATCAGACCGGCCGATGGGTTGGCATTCCTCCCTCTAATAAATTCATAAATATTGCGATTAGTTCCGGCTTTTTTCTCAAGTTCAGGAAGACTCCAATTTCTTTCTTCTAATAACCTTGTAATATTTTTTTTAATCGTTTCGGTGGACATAATTCTCAGAAAAACCTTTTCTTAATAATTAATTGAGATATTAACTTAATAAGTAATTAAATGTTGACAGCTAAATCAACATCATTATTATTAAATGATACATCATCAATAACTTATAATTTAATTAAACCGATTGGTAGTTACCTTGTAGTGGATGTGAAATTGCTAGTACAGCTACCAGTTAAATAAGTATGGCGACAAAAAAACAATATAATAACAACACAATGGTGTGACATTATGAGTATAACAGATAAAAGAGACTCCTACAACAAGCCAAATCAACAAAATAACAAATTTGATCGGAGTAATTTATTTCTTATCCAAAACCTACGTTGTAAAAGTTTTTTATTGTTAACTAATATGGTTAATTTAAACTGGGTTAATGTTTCGGCTTACGCCAAATTTCCTTGAGTTTTATCACTTCTTTTTGAAAGTAAAACGTCTTTTTGGAATAAATTTCTAAACGGATTAATATTTTAAATTAAAACAAGGGGACAATATAATGGCACGTAAAAATGATTATATAGCAAAAATAGACAAATTTATCGGTAATAAAATAGCTTCTTTAAGGTTGTCAAAAGGTTTTTCACGTAAGCAACTCTCAGAAGCTGTTGATATAACCGGTCAGCAACTTTCTAAGTATGAAAAAGGAAAAAATAGAGTTTCAATAGGAAGGTTAATTTTAATCTCTATAGTGGACTGAAAAATCAAGACAAATTTTTGTAGATTTTGTTTCCTATTATCATGCTGCATTTTGTAATGCATTGAGATAAACATCCATAGGTTTTTTATAACCAATACTAGAATGAAATCTTCTATTATTATATTTATCTACATATATGTTAATCCCCTCCCTAAGTTCTGAGATATTGTTAAATTCATTTATAAATATACAATTATATTTTAGAGTCTTAAAAAATCTCTCCATAACAATGTTATCGATGCTTCTGCCTTTACCGTTCATAGAGATTTGTATACCGTATTTCTCGAGTATTTTTATATGTTCTGAGCCGGTATACTGACTACCTTGATCACTATTGAATATCAGCGGAGGTGGGTACTTACTAAGAGCGTCTTCTAAAATACTCGTTACAAGGCTTGCATCCATTGAATTTGACAGTTTATAACTCAATATAGCTTTACTGTGCCAATCTATAATTGCTGCCATATACATAAAGCCTATCGGGGTTCTAATGTATGTTATATCCCCGCTCCATACTTCATTTGATCTTGGTACGTATACAGACCGACTACCGTTATATATTTGCCAATAAGGCTCAAGGAGATATGGATATATCTTATGATCTTTATTCTGCATAGAGATAGATTTCTTTTTCTTTGGATAAATAGCCTCTATACCCATAATACCCATGTATTTGAGAGTACGATCTCTACCAATATTTAATCCTTCCTCTAATAAAGATTTATAAATAAAACGATAACCATACTCTGGATTATCTGTATATATTTCATCTATTCTATCCATAATCTTTTTGTTGTATAAGCTCATTATTTGGGGCTGATAATAAAGCATAGATCTATTTATCTTCAATAATTCGCATTGTCTTGCCATTGATAATTCTTTCAGCTTGGAATCGACAAGATCTCGTTTATTTGCTATATCCAAGCCGTTTAGCTTTCCCAACGCCCAGTCCCTCTCTATTGTAGCCTTCCCCAGAGCTTTTGCTAATTCATCATTTTGAGATTTTAACTCCTCAATTTCTGTTTTGTACTCACTGACTACTTTTGCCGGCTCAAAAGCCATTGATGCATTACTTAAAAAATGCTTCTTCCAATTTTGAATAGTCTTTGGAGTAATTTCATATTTCTTTGATAATTGAGATATAGTTACCTCCGATTCTAGTAATTCCAACACTACTTTAGTTTTATATTCTGCACTGAAATTTTTAATATGCTTTTTTGTCATATATTTAAATTATGTTTCTTTTAATTTTATATCTTTTGCGAAACAAAACTATTGATTTTACTGTCTGACTTCTTCAGTCCACTATACTCTAAAGCGCTCGGTGAGAGAGTATCTTACTTTTATGAGGGGCTAGAAACTGAAGTCACATATCAGCTGCCGATAGATCAGGAGGAAATACGTAAGGAGATTGTCCGTAATTTTATGCGGCTTAATAGTTTAGAATATCAGAATGCTATTAATCAGCTTATCAGATTATTGTTAAAAGATAAAATCGCTGAAGGAAATATAAGAGGATATTCTAATGGAACAGAAAGTAGATAAACTCAAGGACTCTCTAGTTTTCATTTTGGATAAATTGGAGATTAGAGAAAAGCAAGGAAAAAACAGGAGCAAGAGATCGAAAACTATATAAAGAAAAACCGTAGCATCGATTTTAACGAATTAGTAGCAGCTCATTGAAAGCCCACTAAAACCTATATTGTTTGATGGAATAAAAAAACATGCAAAAATTAGCTAATAATTAACGTGTAACTGTTTTCTTTCTTGTGGAATTTTTTATCAAAACCAAGTCCGATGCTGCATATCAAGAAATCTATTACTAATTAGGTGGGTAATAATGTAGTTACAAACGCAGAGAAAAATTATTGGCAGTTATAATGAATTAAATTAAGGTATAGATGCATGGAGAGCTGAACAGCGGGCTAAAGAAATCATTAAGATAGTTTTGTTTTCCTGCTATTCTGCTTTACCTTTACCAATAAGGCCGTGTTAAATTAAGATCATGTATTATAGGGGTATAAACAAAATTGCTTTGGTACAATAAAATTTTTTAATAGCTTATGGTGTAATTTTAGCTATCTGACTCCAGCAAAAATTTGAACTGCATATATTTAGCAGCTTCCTAATTTCTATCCCTATCTGCGTATTGAATAGCTTCTTTGATTCTCAGAGCATTTATTATCACTTCTATATGCGCTAACGATTTAACTTCTACGTCAAATATCAATTCGAAATAGTTGCTGTTACGGCTTAAAATTTTAAAATTAGTTATATTCCCTCCATTTTTAGCAATTTCTCCGGCTAAAATAGCAAGGCTTTCTGGTTCATTTAATAACAAAACTTTTATCCTAGAAATAAAAGGAATATTTGATTTATTGTTATCCCAGGTAAGGTCAAGGATTCTTTCTGGCATACTAGCAAAATTGTTTAGCATTTCGCAATCAGATGTATGGATTGTAATTCCACTTCCTGTGTGTACTATACCTACTATTTTGTCCCCTGGAAGAGGGTGACAGCATTTCGCATAATGCATAGCCATACCTGGTATAAGGCCTTTAATAGGTATTACATTTTCATCTTCCGTTGTGGAAGGAGCTTTTTTTGTAAATTTTAGTAAAGATAAAGTTGAGCTTAATCTACTTTTTTTAACAGTTGCGAGCTTTACTACTTCCTCCCTGGTAATTGTACCTTCTCCCACTGCAAAAAATAATTCATCAGAGGTTTTGCTAAAGAACTTGCACGCTGCTTCTATAGCTTTAGTTTCGTCTTCTATTTTATTAGCTTTTAGGGCTTTATAGATAATTGTTTTCCCAAGCTTTATGTGCTGCCCCCTTAATTGTTGTTGAATAACTTTTTGAATTTCTCCTCTTGCTTTACCTGTAACAACAAATTTTTCCCATGAAAGTGAAACTGTTTGGTGTTTAGAAGTGATTATTTCTACTTGATCACCATTAACAAGGTGAGTTTTAAGAGGTACTATTTTGCCATTTACTTTTGCACCTACGCATTTATTCCCTATATCAGAATGTACCATATAAGCAAAATCAACGGTAGTAGCGCCTTTAGGTAACGCTATAAGTTTACCTTTGGGTGTAAAGCAGAATACTTGATCATAATACATTGCCAATTTAGTATTTTGGAGAAATGTTTCTGGATCATTATTTTGTTCTAAAATTGAAAGCAATTCTCTAATCCATACGTATTGCGTAGTGTCGAGACTATTATCATGGCATTGTTTATAACGCCAATGAGCGGCTACTCCAAGCTCTGCTATATCATGCATTTTGTGGGTTCTAATTTGGATTTCAACTTTTTGGAGTAATGGTCCGATAATCACTGTGTGGAGAGACTGGTATCCATTATTTTTAGGAGTGCTGATAAAATCTTGAAAATTATCAGGAATCATTTTATAGCTTGTATGGATTATACCAAGGGCTCTATAACAATTCTCAACATTATCTACTACTATTCTGAAAGCTATTATATCTGATAATTGTTCTATGCTAATATTTTTTTGCTTCATTTTCATCCACGTGGAATAAGGAGTTTTTTTTCTTCCAGAAACTTCTGCTTTTAAGCCTTGTACTTCAAGAGTTTTTTGTAGCTCATTAATAATTTGTGGGATAAGCTTATTTTGTCCGGATTCAAGTTCAATGGATTTAAATCTCTGAACTATTGATTCTCTAATATCTGGGTTTAATATTCCAAAACAAATATCCTGCAATTCCGTTTTTATTTGTTGCATTCCTATTCTTTCAGCTAGCGGTGCATATAGTTCAAGGGTTTCTAAGGCTATTTTTTTCTTTTTTTCCGGATTACTAATAAAATCTATGGTACGCATATTGTGAAGACGATCAGCAAGTTTAATAAGTAAAACTCTGATATCATCACTCAGTGCTATTAGCAATTTTCGAAAATTCTCAGCTTGACGAACATTATCTTCGTGAAATTTTATTTTTGTAAGTTTAGTAACACCATCAACTAATTTTGCGACATCTTTGCCAAAATTCTCTTCGATTTCCTCAAGTGTTAAGTCTGTATCTTCAATAGTGTCGTGTAGTATAGCAGTAATGATGGAATCTGTATCCAAACGCATTTCTGCAATTATTTCAGCTACTTCAAGAGGATGAGAATAATAAGGAACGCCTGATGCCCTTTGTTGTATACCATGGTATTTTATAGCAAATTCAACAGCTTTTTTTATCTTTGCTTCGTCTACTGTTATATTATAAGATTTGTATTTTTCTAGTATCTTTTGATGGTCTAAATGCACTTAATAATTATAATTTGGTTTAATTTTTAAAATATTTGATAGTATGTAGAGCTAGAATATATCTATAGAAAGTAAGAGTAAACTATTTTTTTTTTAGTGCTATTAAATAAAATTCACTGGATGTTTTGCGGCTTGAATCAGGCTTAAAATGCTTAACCGTTGTAAAATTTTGTTTTATGTTATTCAGCAGATCATTTTCTGCTCCGCCTCTGAAAATTTTAGCAATAAAATGTCCTCCAGGTTTAAGGATAGTTATGGCAAACTGAAAAGCATTTTCGCAAAGATCAATTATTCGTAAATGATCTGTAGCACTATGTCCGGTAGTATTAGCTGCCATATCACTTAATACTACATCGGCAAGTTGATTGTCCAAATTATTGATTATTAAAGTTTTTGCATCATCAGCAAAGAAATCTTTCTGTAAGTTAACTACTCCGGCTATTGGGTCTATAGGTAGCAGGTCGATAGCAATTAGCTTATTTGTGGCGTTTTTGTTGTTTGATTGAATGATTTTAGCTGCTACTTGACTCCATCCTCCAGGTGCTGCGCCAAGATCTACAACATTCATTCCTGGGCTTAGTACCCTGAATTTTTCATTTATTTCAAGTAGCTTATAAGCTGCCCGTGATCTGTAACCGTCTAATTTTGATTTGGCAACATAAGGATCATTAAGCTGACGCATAAGCCAGAGAGTTGAAGATTTTTTTCTCCCTTTTGCAGTTTTAACTTTAGTAAATTTACTCCGATAACCACTAGATATAGACATAAATAGGTTATTTTTGTCCTGACTGTGCATAATTATGTAAAATAGAATTTATAAATCCAATTTCATTTTCATCTAGCATATCATTTGCTATATCAGTATACTCGTTAATTATTACTTTTTTAGGAGTTTCCGGAAAATAAGCAAGCTCGCAAATACCGACTCTTAACACGGCATGAAGAAGCATAGGCAAATTAGTAATAGTCCAGGACTTAGTAAGAAATCGAGATATTTCTTCGTCAATCTCTAATAAATTACTATGAGTATATTTTACTAGCTCATCCAAATAGCTACAGCTTGGTTTAAGTTTGAGTTTACTCTTTTGATCAATATCGTGGTCGCTTTTAAAATCTACGTCTTTGTAAAACTCTTTTATTCTCAGCAATACCGAATTTATATCGAGCGTATCTTGGGAACTGGCAAATTGATACAAAGTTTGAATAGCTGCAATTCGCGCAATTGATTTAGTGCTTATTTGTTGGTTCATATATGTTTTGTTTTATGAATTAGACCGCTTGGAAGCTTAAACTATCTATAAAAACGCATCGGGGTTATTTTTAAAACTGCGGTTTTTCTTGCGGTAATATTAACTAATAGAGTTGTTACCTATACCTTTAAAATCTCTTCCTCTTTAGTCTTTATATGCTGATCAACTTTACTTGTAAAATCATCGGTTAGTTTTTGAATTTCTTCTCCAATATTATGGTGATCATCCTTTGATATAGCGCCGTCTTTTTCCATTTTTTTCAGATGTTCCATGCCGTCTCGTCTGATGTTTCTTAAAGCAACTTTAGTATTTTCACCGTATTTATGAGCAATTTTTACCAGTTCGTGTCTTCTTTCCTGGCTCAAGATAGGTAAACTCATTCGGATTATTTGGCCGTCAGAACTCGGATTAAGGCCAAGATTTGCATCAGCAATAGCTTTTTCAACGGTTTTGACCATAGATTTATCCCATACTTGCACGGATATGGTCTTAGCATCCGGAGTTGAAACTGTGCCGACTTGGGATATAGGCATTTTACTTCCATAGACCTCGACAACGACCGGATCAAGTAAATTAGCTGAAGATCTTCCTGTTCTAAGACCGGATAATTCTTTCTCAAGAATAATAATTGCCTTATTCATTTTGTCAGTTAAATCATTTTTAAGTGCTTGATCCATGATGCCTCCTTAGTAAAATTCTTAAAACTTAATTGCCCTTTATAATAGTAAATTCCCCTTTATCTTGTAGTACCTGCGCAAAATTACCTGGTTTCTTTATAGAAAATACTTTTATAGGTAAATTGTTTTCTCGTGCTACGGCAATCGCAGCCATATCCATTACTTTTAAATTATCTCTTAAAGCTTCCGTATAGTTTAGTTCTGCAAATTTTTTGGCATCCTTGTTCTTTTTAGGATCAGAATCGTAAACCCCGTCAACATTTGTACCTTTAAACAGAATATCACAATTCATTTCTATAGCCCTAAGCACAGCTGCACTATCAGTTGTAAAAAAGGGATTCCCAATTCCTGCTGCAAAAATTACAACCCTTCCTTTTTGCATATGTCTTATAGCTCGTCGTCTGATAAAGGGCTCACAAATCGTAGTCATTGGGATTGCGGACTGAACTCTAGTATATATGCCAGTTTTTTCCATAGTATTTTGTAATGCTAAAGCATTAATAACCGTAGCTAGCATTCCCATGTAGTCAGCTGCTGCTCTTTCCATTCCTAGCACGGCTGCATCAATTCCACGGTAAATGTTCCCACCTCCTACTACTACGCATACCTGCACGCCAAGGTTAACAACTTCTTTTATATCTTCTGCTATAGTTTGGAGAGTTTCAAAATCATGTCCAAAACTTTTGTTTCCCATCAGAGCTTCACCAGAAACCTTAAAAAGGGCTCTTTTGCAGTTTATTGACATAAATTTTACTACAATGATACAAAATTAATAAAAATAAATCAGTTATGGTTTGAATTTTCCTAGCTTTCGAGTTAGATGTAATTAAGTTTTTTATTGGTTCATGCTAAAGCAAGTATTATTTTTGTCAAGTGCAAGAAAATAGCAGTTAATAAAAATCGGGATTATTTAAAAAAACTTTAGTTTTAAATAGCCATAATATATCATGTAATAAGTTATAGAAAGTAGGTTTTATTAGGTGGTAAAATGCCGAAATTAATTATTGATGGCAAAGAAGTAGAAATAGAAGAAGGCCTGACTGTGATGCAAGCTTGTGAAGCTGCCGGGTTGGAGATACCGCATTTCTGCTTCCATGAGCGTCTAAAAATTGCTGGTAATTGCCGTATGTGCCTAGTTGATATTGAGAAATCTCCTAAACCTGTTGCGTCTTGTGCTATGCCGGCAAGTGAGGGCATGGTAGTTAATACTACTAGCGCAAGGGTAATAAAAGCCCGGGAGGGGGTAATGGAGTTCTTGCTTGCCAACCATCCTCTGGATTGTCCAATTTGTGATCAGGGTGGAGAATGTGATTTGCAGGATCAAGCTTTTAAATATGGTAAGGGCAAAAGTAGATATTCTGAAAACAAACGCTCAGTTAAAGATAAAAACCTTGGTCCTTTAGTTGAGACCCATATGACGCGTTGTATACATTGTACCCGCTGTATCAGGTTTTGTACTGATGTTGCAGGTATTCCAGAAATGGGAACAATCGGTAGGGGAGAGCATATGGAAATTGTGAGCTATCTGGAAAGAACCCTTACCTCTGAGTTATCAGGTAATGTAATAGATTTATGCCCTGTAGGTGCTTTAAACTCTAAACCTTATGCCTTTACTGCTCGAAGCTGGGAACTGCAAGGTACTGAGTCAATAGACGTTATGGACGCTGTTGGTTCGAATATTCGTGTCGATTCCAGGGGGCTGGAGGTAATGCGTATTTTGCCGAAACTTAATGAAGATATAAATGAAGAATGGCTTTCTGATAAAGCAAGATTTTCTTACGATGGTCTAAAAAATCAACGGCTGGATAGACCCTATATCAAAAAAAGTGGTCGCTTTCAAGAAGTAAGCTGGGAAAGTGCACTTTCTTCAATTGCTGACAAATTCACTTCTACACACGATAAGTCAGCTATTGCTGCTATTGCAGGCTTTACCGCGCCTTGTGAGAGTATGTTTTTAATGAAAAAATTGCTCTCCAAACTTGGGTCTGCTATGGGCGATGCTAATCAACTTGGTTACAGATTTGATTTATCAGCTAGAGGTAATTACTTGTTTAACACTACTATCGCTGGTATAGAAAAAGCTGACGTTTGCCTGCTTGTAGGCGCTAATCCAAGACAGGTAGCTCCTGTATTGAACGCTCGAATTGGTAAAATGGTTAGAGCAGGAAACTTGATTGTTGGGAGAATTGGAGAAGCGGATAATCAAACATATAAAATTATGGAACTAGGTAGGAATGTTGATATCCTGGAAAGCTTAGTTTCGATTAATCTTGGTAACGAGGAAAATAAGGATAAATCCATATTAGCATTTGCTAAACTTCTAGAGAAAGCAGCTAATCCTATGATTATTGTTGGGGATGGAGCACTAGTGCGCCCAGATGCTCATGCAATACTATCTCTTTTGCATAAAATTATCCCAAAATACAAAATTGTGCGAGAGAATTGGAATGGATTTAATATTTTGCATAACCATGCTTCCATGGTAGGGGCATTGGACCTTGGTTTCGTTTATGGTAATTCCGGTACTGGAACTGCCGAAATCCTAAAAAAGACCCAAAATGGTGAAATCAAAATCCTCTATTTACTTGGCGCAGATGATATTGATATAAGCCAAATAGGGGAAGGTACTTTCGTCATTTATCAGGGACACCACGGTGATGCTGGAGCTAATAGAGCAGATGTTATTTTGCCTGAAGCTGCTTATACTGAACAGGATGGAATTTATGTTAATATGGAAGGTAGACCTCAGTTTGCTCGAGCAGCGGTATCTCCCGCAGGTTCTGCTAAAACCGGAATAGAAATTATTAATATGGTTGCAGAAGCACTTGGTCTCGAGATTAAAGCAGATGAACTGCATTTAATTCGCAAGATGATGGCACAGGAATATGATATATTTAACCATATTGATGAGATCATGGTTAATGATTTTCTACCCTTTAAGTCTAGCATAAAACTGAGCAAGCAGCCTTTAGAAAAAGTAGCTATGAATTATTATATGACAGATCCAATTAGTCGGGCTTCTGTTACGATGGTAAAATGCACAAAGGCGATAAATGAGATGAAGGCAACACAAGAACTTAAAGAAACGATTGAGGGAGCAGCATAAAATGATGGATTTATTCTATGAATATGTTGTCCCATTAATTTTTATTGCTCTTAAGGTAATTTTAATCGTATTACCTTTGCTATTATCAGTAGCTTATTTAACTTATGCTGAACGCCGAGTAATAGGGCTTATGCAAATGCGCCGAGGACCTAATAGAGTGGGTCCTTTTGGTCTCTTGCAGCCAATTGCCGATGCGGTAAAACTTATATTTAAGGAAACAATCGTCCCGACGCCAGCAAGTAAAATAGTGTTTATGATTGCTCCGATGATTACTTTCATTTTAAGCCTAGTCGGCTGGGCTGTAATTCCTTTTTCCGAAGGGTGGGTGTTATCTGATATGAATGTTGGAGTGCTATATGTTCTGGCTGTATCTTCTCTTGGTGTTTATGGTATTATTATGGCTGGCTGGGCAAGTAATTCTAAGTATGCTTTTTTAGGTGCTATTAGGTCTTCAGCACAAATGATATCGTATGAAGTTTCCATGGGGCTAGTGATTGTTACAGTGCTGCTTGTAACAGGAAGCCTAAATTTGAGTGAAATAGTTGAGCACCAGCGAGACATGCCATTTTGGATTCATCTGCTGCTTACCCCTATGGCAGTGGTATTTTTCATTTCTGTTTTGGCAGAAACCAATCGCTTGCCTTTTGATTTACCAGAAGCTGAATCCGAACTTGTGGCAGGTTATAATGTTGAGTATTCGTCTATGAGTTTTGCTTTATTTTTTCTCGGTGAATATGCTAATATGATATTAGTCAGCGCCATGACAGTGACGTTCTTCATGGGAGGATACCTACCTCCTTTTGGTATAAGTTTTCTATATTTGATACCGGGTTTTATTTGGTTTGTTTTAAAAATTTGCTGTTTGCTGTTTGTATTCTTGTGGATCAGAGCTACTTTGCCACGATATAGATATGATCAACTTATGCACCTTGGGTGGAAGGTATTTTTACCGCTAAGCTTATTTTGGGTAGTGCTGGTAGCGTCTCTGCTTTTGATAACAGGTAATTTGCCGTAATTATTTAGAATTGATTTATGATAAAATATATTAAATCATTTGTGCTATATGACATCTTGTGTGGAATGTTCTTAACCTTAAAATACTTTTTTAAGCCAAAGGTTACAATTGATTATCCGTACGAAAAAAGCTCTATTAGTCCTCGGTTTAAGGGTGAGCATGCCCTAAGACGTTATGAGAATGGCGAGGAGCGTTGTATTGCCTGTAAATTATGTGAGGCGATATGTCCTGCTCAGGCTATTTTAATTGAGTCTGAGCCAAGAGAAGACGGGAGTCGGCGCACGACCAGGTATGATATTGATATGACAAAATGTATTTATTGCGGGATGTGCCAGGAAGCCTGTCCGGTAGATGCAATTGTCGAAGGGCCGAATTTTGAGTTCGCTACTGAAACCCACGAAGAGTTATTGTATAATAAGGAAAGACTGCTAAGTAACGGAGAAATTTGGGAGCAGGAACTTGCAAGAAAATTAAAGGATGATTATCCATACAGGTAATATAATTTATGGCGATATTTTTTTATTTCTTTGCCTTTCTATTAGTGCTTGGTAGTGTTATGGTAATAACAAGTCGTAATCCTGTATATGCTGTTTTATGGCTAATTTTTACTTTCTGTAATGCTTCCGGAATTATGGTTCTTATGGGAGCTGAATTTTTGGCAATGATGCTAATCATCATTTATGTTGGAGCAGTGGCAGTATTATTCCTTTTTGTCGTAATGATGCTGGATATAAAAGTTGCTGAATTCAAGGGAATAATAGGTGCAGAAATCGGAATTGCTGCGATGATAGCATTCTTTCTATTTGCTGATCTTGTAGTTGTTATTCTGCTTGGAATCAAAGTTATTATACCGGTCAATAACTTGCAATTTATCCTCAATCCTGATATTGGCAACGCCTATGCTATTGGCAGGGTTTTATATACTGATTTTATTTTACCGTTCCAAACTGCTGGGCTAATATTATTTACAGCAATGATTGCAAGTATTTCTCTGACTTTTCGTTTAAGAGCCGGAGTTAAAAGGCAAAAACCTGGCAATCAATTGCAAAAAAATAAGGAAAATAGCCTGTTTTTTGCACAAAATACGGGAAAATCTGGTTTAGAAAATTTGAATTATGACGAATAGCAATATTTCTTTAGAGCATTATTTAATTTTAGCGGCTCTTATTTTTTCAATAGGAGTAACTGGGTTATTTATGAATCGCAAAAGTGTCATCACGATTTTAATGTCAATTGAATTAATGTTACTTGCTGTAAATATAAATTTTGTGGCATTTTCGGTATATCTGCAGGACATAGTAGGCCAAGTCTTTAGTCTAATAATTTTATCGATTGCGGCGGCAGAAATTTCAATTGGTCTTGCAATTTTAGTGTTATATTTCCGTAACCGCGGCTCAATTGAGATCGAGGATGTTAACCAGATGAAAGGGTAGGAGAGGTAAAATATGTTACTTGTTACCAAATTGATTATCTTTTTGCCTTTAATTTCTGGCATATTTAATGGTGTTTTTTGTAAAAAATTAAGCAATAACCAGGCAAGTTTCACAGCTATTATTCCTATAATCCTTTCTGCAGTTTGCGCTTCTTATGTTTTTGTAGTTGCTGGAATTAATAAAGAAACTATCCATATAATTATTACAAAATGGATAAATATTGAATTAATCTCTGTAAGCTGGGCTATTTATGTTGATCAACTTACTGCCATAATGTTTATACTGGTAACCTTTGTTTCAGCTATAGTTCATCTATATTCACTAGGTTACATGAAAGATGACAAGAACTTACCGAAATTTCTGTCATATTTATCTTTATTTACTTTCTTTATGCTGGCTTTAGTGTCTGCCGATAATTTTCTTCAGTTATTCTTCGGCTGGGAAGGAGTGGGTTTATGTTCCTATTTACTAATTGGTTACTACTACCAAAAAGATTCGGCAAATAATGCTGCTGTTAAGGCTTTTATAGTTAACCGAATCGGTGACTTTGCCTTTATTATCGGTATTGTTATTACGCTGATTTATGCAAGCACCGTGGAATTTAGCGGAGTCTTCGGACAAAGTCAGGATTTAGCTAACACGGCTATAACTATATTGGGATATGAGTTTAAAGTACTGGATATTATATGTTTGATGTTATTTATTGGATGTACAGGGAAATCTGCTCAAATAGGAATGCACGTATGGCTTCCTGATGCAATGGAAGGCCCAACCCCTGTTTCTGCTTTAATACATGCAGCTACCATGGTTACGGCCGGAGTGTTTTTAATAGCTCGTTGTTCATTTATGTTTGAATATAGCCCAAATGTCTTAGCCATTATTACTGTAGTGGGAGCAATTACCTGCTTATTTGCTGCAACTATTGCAATAGCGCAAACCGATATAAAGAAAATTATTGCTTATTCGACTTGTAGCCAGCTTGGTTATATGTTTTTTGCCTGCGGCGTTTCTGCTTATCAGGCAGGAATTTTTCACTTAGTTACTCATGGGTTCTTTAAGGCTCTGCTTTTCCTTTCAGCAGGAAGTGTTATCCACTCAACCTGTGAGCAGGAAATATTTAAAATAGGAGGGATATGGCAAAAAATGCCGATCACTTATGCTAATTTTTGGGTAGGTTCGCTAGCAATTATTGGAATTTTTCCTCTAGCTGGGTTTTACTCTAAGGACCTTATCTTAGAATCGGCTTATATAGCGTCTGGAGTAGGCGTTTTTGCTTTTGTCTTAGGGATTTTAGCAGCTCTTTTAACGGCTATTTATTCTTTAAAAATCATTATGGTTACTTTTCATGGTAAAACCACTCTTCCTGAGGATATTTTTAGCCATGTTCATGAGTCACCAAAAATTATGAATACACCTTTACTTGTTTTAGTAGCAGGAGCTTTATTTTCTGGAATGTTAGGTTATTACATTTTGTCCATTGACAGTCCGCTCGGATATTTTTCTGGAAGTATTTTTAACTTACACGCTGCTCCCCATGACCATCATGTATCCTTGTTTATTCAGCTCTTGCCTTTAATGGTTGGCGTAACTGGTTCTATAATCGGTATATATTGTTATAGAGGAAATACATACCAGAAAATTTCTAACAACTTTAATCTTATATATTGTGTGTTAAAGAATAAATATTTCTTCGATGAACTGTACGATAAAATTTTTATAAAATTTACTAAAGTTTTAAGCTGTTTAGCAGGATATTTTGATATTAAAGTAATAGATAGATTTGGCCCTAACGGATTTGCCCATTTAACTAGGGGAATTAGTTGGTGTATATGCAGGTTTCAAACAGGATATATAGTTAATTATGTACTATACATAATTTTTACCTTAGTGTTATGTATAACAATTTTTGTCTTTAAATATTTGCCGGTAGCTTGGAGTGCGTAAATGTTAGATCTGCCCATCGTATCAATTAGTATTTTACTACCGCTCTTTAGCGCATTGTATATTACCTTTTTTATTAGCCAAAGTAGATCTCCGAGAAAACAAATTTATGTTATTTACGTAGCAATCTTAAGCTCGGTATTAACCCTTATTGCTACAACTTATTTATTATTCAGTTTTGATAAATATCAAGACTCCTTTCAGTTTGTAGAAAGATATCGCTGGATTGATAAGATTGGATTAGAATATTTTGTCGGGGTAGATGGTTTATCGTTATTTTTTATCTTCTTAACTGCGCTGCTCAGTCTTGTATGTATGGTTGCAAGTCTTTTTACAATCAAGAAATATATCAAAGAATTTTTACTTTGCTTCTTATTGCTTGAATCTTTTTGCATAGGTGCTTTTTCTTCGCTTAATTTGCTTCTTTTTTACGGATTTTTTGAAGTAATACTTATTCCTATGTATATTATTATCGGCGTATGGGGTGGTGAAAACAGAATTTATGCTGCTGTTAAGTTTTTTCTCTATACGTTTTGGGGGTCGGTATTTTTTCTTCTGGCACTAATTTATATTTACACCCAGACCGGTACATTTGACATGAATGAATTAAATACACTTTTGCCGGGGTTAGATGGTAAAGCGCAGAAATTAGTATGGATCGCCATGTTTATTTCTTTTGCAGTAAAAGTACCTATGCCTCCTTTTCATACTTGGTTGCCAGATGCGCATGTTCAAGCTCCCACCGCTGGATCAGTGATGCTCGCTGGAATATTACTAAAACTAGGTGGCTATGCTTTTCTGCGAATATCCTTGCCAATGCTCCCATCAGCTTCAGAAGCATTTTCTGAATATGTAATTTGGATAAGCAGTTTTGCTGTAGTCTATGCTTCCCTTGTAGCTTATGTCCAGACAGACATGAAGAAGATGATAGCATATTCTTCAGTTGCCCATATGGGGTATGTTACTGGTGGTATATTTAGTTTTACAGAGAAAGGAATAAATGGTGCAATATTTCAGATGATAAGCCATGGTCTTATTTCTGCAGCATTATTTTTGGCGGTAGGAATTCTATATGATCGGCATCATACTAAGGAAATAAGTAAGTACGGCGGTGTGGCAGCTAGTATGCCTATTTTAGCTACTCTCTTTATGATTGCTATGCTTGGTTCAGTTGGTCTGCCGGGTCTTAGCGGTTTTGTTGGAGAGTTTTTAAGTATAGCTGGTATTTATGAAGTAAATCCATTTATGGGTATAATATGTGCTTTCGGGGTAGTTCTTGGAGCAATTTATATGCTAAAACTCTATAAGATTGTGATATTTGGCCAAGTTACGAACAAAAATGTCGCAAAATTCGAAGATCTATATTTATATGAGAAAGCAGCATTAATACCATTGATTATTTTGGTTATTTATATTGGAATTTTCCCTAATGAAGTTTTGCGTATTATCCAGCTACCAGTGATGAAAATTGCTGATTTATATGGCGGTTTATAAAAGTTTATCAGGAAAGAAGTTATTTTAAGTAGATAAAAAATAGTTTTGGTAAACAAAGTAGTTTAAATATTTAAGTTAGAAATGGACATGCTAAATCAATTTATTTTAATTTTTCCGGAGATTGTTTTAACTTCTGTTGCTATGTGTATGCAATTGTTAGCAGTGTTTTTTAAAAATCATTTACGGCTTATCAGTCTTTTGACTATAGCTGTTTTATTAGTTCTTGGTACTTATATTATAAATTTTGTTCCGCAAGGAAGCATCTTTATATTTTCTAATTCTTTTGAAGTTTCCCCAGGTATCTACAAACTCAAGTCTTTGGTGCTGTTTTTAAGTATCATGAGTATTGTAATATATAAAAGCTTAATAAAAATTTCTGATAAAGTAATTAAGGTAGAATTTATTACCTTAATTCTGCTATCAACCGTTGGAGTCTTTATTTCTATTTCTGCTAGGGATTTTATAATTCTTTTTTGTGGATTAGAATTGCAAGCCCTCTCTGGTTATGCAATGGCAGCTTTTAATAATAAAGATGTAAAATCATCAGAAGCAGGCTTAAAATATTTTGTCCTGGGGTCTTTAATTAGCTGTTTAATGTTACTTGGAATATCTTTCTTTTATGGCTTTACTGGTAGCATTTATTTTAATGATATAAGAGCTGCATTGGATGGCGAATTTAATATAGGGTTGGTGGTAGGGGCAATATTTGTCTTAGCTGCCATATTATTTAAACTATCTGCTGCCCCTCTTCATATCTGGACACCGGACGTTTATGAAGGAGCCCCTGTTTCTGCAGTTACATACTTTGCTGTAGCGCAAAAAGTGGGAGTTCTAATTGTGCTTATAAATTTTGTAACTTTAGTGACAGGAAACTATTTAAGGGTTTCAGTAGATCTTATAAAAATAGCCGCTATTTTATCGATTTTTATAGGAGCCTTAGGAGCAATGATGCAGTCTTCGCTAAAAAGGTTAATGGCATATAGCACGATATTAAATGTAGGGTATGTTTTAATAGCAATTTCCCTTCATTCGGATGAAGGTTTCCGTTCTGCAATTATTTACATGGTTATTTATGTTATTGGTACTATAGGCTTTTTTGCCTGTTTAGTTGCTTTGTTTGGCAGAAAAAGCGATATAGCTAGTTTTGCTGATTTGCAAGGGATTTCTGCAGAAAGAAAAACTATCGCGGCATCAATTGCAATAATAATGTTTTCAATGATAGGTCTGCCGCCTCTTGCCGGTTTTTTTGGCAAGTACTATGTTTTTTATAACGCTATTATACAGGGTGAAGTTACCTTGGCGGTATTGGGTGTCATTAGCAGTGTAATAGCTGCATTTTACTATTTAAAGGTAGTAAAATATATGTATTTCATGGAAGCAGTTGAAAAAACGGCAATTATACCTACGAATCGTGGTTTATTATCAGTATCGGTTATTTCTGTAGGATTTACATTGTTTTTCTTTATTTTTGCTTCATCATATCTTTTATAAGTCTAAAAGATTTAATTTTCTATATATAGATTATTGGTTATCAAAATAATGTTACCGTGGCCAAAGGGTTATAATTTACTGCTTTTTGACCGAATTGATAGCACTAACGATGAGGCTCTTCGACTTGCAAAAAGTGGGATAAAGGGTAATTTTGTAATTGTAGCAAAAGCTCAAACTAATAGCAGAGGAACGAAGGGTAAACCATGGGAATCTATTATCGGCAATCTGCATATGAGCATTTTGCTTCAGCCAGCGGTAAGCATAAATCGTATAAAAGAATTATCTTTTCTTACTGCTATTGTGCTACGAGAAGCAATTCTGGAGTTTATAGATACGCTTAAAGCTCCAAAAGCTGATATTAAATTGAAATGGCCTAATGATGTTCTAATAGAAGGGAAGAAAGTTTCTGGTATTTTGCTGGAGTCTACAAATATACAAGGTATAAATTATGTTATAATTGGTGTTGGGGTTAATACTCATTTTATACCTAATATACCAAATATATCAGCCACAAGTTTATTAAGTGAGGGGATTATTTTAAAAAGCCCAGATAGTTTTTTAAACACTTTTATGGATAAGTTTCAAATTCATTATTCTAGATGGCAAAAACCAGATAGCTTTGATAGTATCAAGAAGCGATGGCTTGAATTTTCGTATAATTTGAATAAAGATATAACTTTGGATGATGGGATAAGAAAAGTTTCCGGAATATTTAGAGGGATAGATAATGAAGGGGCTATTTGTGTGGAACTTGTAAATGGAGAATTATGCAGTTTTTCTTCTGGGCGGGTTACCTACCGATAGGTAGTATGATATACCCTGTCTGATTTCTTATAACGCTTTTGATTTGTCATGATAAATAATAATATTGCTATAATTTTAGTTGCTCCACAATTAGGGGAAAATATAGGAGCAAGTGCTAGAGCTATGAAAAATTTTGGCTTAAGGGATTTGCGTATTGTTGCGCCACGGGACGGCTGGCCTAATAAAAAAGCAGAAAGTATGTCTGTAGGAGCAATTGATATAATAAATCAGGCTAAAGTTTTTTCATCAATAGAAGAGGCTGTTAGCGATTTATCTTTTATTTATGCTACTACCGGAGTAGTTAGAGCTATTAACAAAAACTATGTTTTATCACGAAATTTAAAGCAAGATATAGATAGTAATTATTCTATAGGAATAATGTTCGGCCGTGAAAATTGTGGTCTTAATAATCAAGAAATAACATATGCTAATAAAATATTAGTAATAGATACCGATAAGAATTTTACTTCCCTAAATATTGCTCATGCAGTATCAATTGTATGTTATGAGCTGTTTGGTATAAAAAGGCAAAAAAGAGGGGATTTAAATAATGCTTACAAGTTAGCTACCCAGGCTGAACTAAATTATTTTTATAGCCATCTATTTTCTAAACTGGAAGAGAAAAATTTTTTCAGGATGCCGGAAAAAAAAGAACATATGACTAATAAAATTAGGAACTTATTTTCTAGAATAGATAAGCTTTCACAAGTAGAATTGCAAATCTTAAGAGGCATAATTACTGTTCTTGATGATGACAAAAATTAGGGATTAACAAGGGTTTTCATAAGGTGCGCCACAGGGGAAATCTAAGTTTAGAAAATCACGTCACAGGTGCAGAGAATAAGAGAAAACTAATTAATGTTTCGCCAGCTACTTATATTATCAAGTTCTAATTTAATAATTCTTGCCGTTGGCATGCCGTTTTTTACTATTGATTCGTATTCCGGTGATCCATGTACTAGTTCTAAAGCAGCCTCAAAAATACCTGGGTTATGTGCTATAACTAGTATATTTTTATCTTGATCTTGTTGTCTGGATATTAGTTCTATTATATCTTCAGAAGTGCTAGCGTATAGTTCCGGGCAAATTTCGAACTTAGTAGAGTTTATCTTATTGTATATAATTTCTCCTGTTTGGATTGTTCGCACAGCGTTTGACACCAGGATTTTATCAATCTTATATTTTTGTAGAAACGCTGCTGCTTCTTCAGCTTCTTTTATTCCTTTTTGAGTAAGTTCTCTAAGACGGTCATCTTGGTGATTTAGCGTTTTTGCCTCGGCATGCCTCATTAAAAAAAGCTTCATAACAGTATAGGATTATAATTTTTTGCTCAAAAAAATTGCTCCCCTGCAAATAGTTTTTATACAATTTCCAAGAAAGTTATCCAATATACTACTATTATCTTGAATGTGGGTTATAGCTGTATCTTTATGTTCTATTTCGTCGGCTTGGAATTTTTTGATATTATCTAGCATTGGGTTTTTTGCATCATGAGTTTCCAAATAATTTATTTGTTTGGCATAATGATCTTCGATTACTGTTTCAACATTTTCAGTCACGATCATAGCAGCTTTCAGACTGATTTTAGCTGATATTGCTCCCATTAAATAGCCTCCTATGCTCCATAGTGGCATAAATATTGTCGGTCGTGAGAAGCCTTTTTGGATTTTATTACTAAAATATTCCAGATGTTTTTGCTCCTGATCGAGCATGATCTTCAGTACTTTTTGGGCATCAGGGTTTTTACAGTATTTTATCTGCCCTTGGTATATTTTTTTAGCCCCGAATTCTCCTGCATGATTAACACGGATAATTTCCTCAATTCTTTTACTATGAGTATCATTAAAGAATGGTTTTGGCATTTTTTACTTATTCCCTAAATTATTTTTCCTGAAAGTTTCTGTATTTGATAAAGAAAACAAGCAGTATTATGTTCAATAATAAGTTCCATTCTGCCATGGAGAGGTTAAATACCACTAGTGCTGGTTTGTTGCACATCGCTATTTTCTGATTATATAGCAATTTTGTAAAATCTTGCACTGAAATATTATCTGTTACGGAAATTAGTGGTTTGCATAGACTTGAGAGCTCAAAAACACCTCTTTCGATTCCTGTATGATAACCTGCTAGAACTATTGTGCCGAGTGCTGTTATTACTAAATAAGTATTGCATGCTTTATATTCCTTTCCGGCTATTGCAATTATTGAGACGAAAATAAATATTAGATATGGAAATCTTTGGTATATACATAAAGGGCAGGGGGCTAATTGTATTATGTATTCAACAAAATAAGCACTAAACAAACAGAAACTTGCCAGTAAAAGCAGTAAAATATAAGGGTTTCTTGTTAACATAAGTTTTTTTAGTTTTGCGCTATAAATTTATAGTTATATAGGTTATAATTCTTATGGTAATTTGCAAGAATATTTTTAGGTTTTTATGGCATTTAACTTTGATGATTTACTAAAATCAACTGCTTGGCCTTTTGTAGAGGCAAAAAGGATTTATGACCTTATAGGTGGGGTAACTCCTGCAAAAGGTTATATTCTATTTGAAACAGGTTATGGTCCATCTGGGTTACCTCATATCGGTACTTTTGCCGAGGTTACAAGAACTACCATGGTTAGGGAAGCATTTAAACAGATTTGCGATATACCGACAAAGTTAATCTGTTTTTCCGACGATATGGATGGATTAAGAAAAGTTCCATCTAACATTCCTAATCAGGAAATGGTTGCGGCTCATATGGGTAAGCCCCTTACCTCTATACCTGATCCTTTTGGGGAGGCAGAAAGTTTTGGGCATTATATGAATGCAAAGCTTAGGTCGTTTTTAGACAGGTTCGGTTTTGAGTATAGTTTTTATAGTGCAACAGAATGTTATAAAGCCGGTATGTTCGATCATATGATGCTTAAAACAATCGAGAAATATGATGAAATAATGAATTTGATGCTTCCTACTTTTCGCCAGGAACGTCAGAAGACATATTCACCTTTTATGCCTATTTGTCCTGAGACGGGCGTAGTGCTGCAAGTGCCAATCGAAAAAGTTAGCCGCGAAAACGGTTCGGTGTTTTATCGTAATAAGCGGAATGAATTAGTGGAAGTTCCGGTAACTGGAGGGAATTGCAAATTGCAGTGGAAACCGGACTTCGGTATGCGCTGGGCCGCTCTTGACGTCGATTATGAAATGTACGGTAAGGATCATTTACCAAACGGTGAAATTTATAGTAGCATATGTAAAATTCTCGGTGGTAAAGTACCGATTCAGTTTTTTTATGAATTATTCCTGGATGAGGAGGGAAGCAAGATTTCAAAATCCAAAGGCAACAGCATAAGCGTTGATGAGTGGCTACATTATGCGCCTTTAGAGAGTATTGCTCTATTTATGTATCAATCACCTGGTAAAGCAAAAAGGCTATATTTTGATGTAATACCAAAGACTGTTGATGAATATTTAGTTTTTAATAGTAAATATCACGAAGAAGAAGATATAACCAAAAAACTGGTTAATCCTGTTTTTCATATCCATAAAGGTAATGTTCCGAAGATAGATACCTACGGAATTAGTTTTAGTTTACTGCTTAATCTAGCAGCAGTTTGTAACCCTGAGGATAAATCCGTACTATGGGGATTTATCAGCAAATATGCGCCCAAGGCTAATCCGGAAAACGCTCCGTACCTGGATCACATGGTCGGTTATGCAATTACCTATTATAACGATTTTGTAAAAGCTACTAAGAAATACCTTACACCGGATGATAATCATAAAAAACTGTTGCGTCAGATTAAAGAAATTTTAGTTAATTCTTCCCTAGACATAACTGCTGAAGAAATTCAAAACCAGATTTATACTATTGGTACTAATGCGGGCTATGAGAACCTCCGAGATTTCTTTAAAGAGCTGTATGAAATTTTACTTGGGCAGTCCCAAGGCCCACGGCTTGGGTCATTTATTAAGCTTTTTGGTATTGAAGATACTATAAAACTAATAAATTCCAGGATATAACTAATATACATGCATGGATGATCCCTCTAAGTCTCCGATCTGATCAACTTCTGATTCCAGAGTGCGATGAGAAGGTATGGGTATTTCTAGTGCTTCTCCTATACTGAGAGTTAGTTCAGGTGGTGAGGTGGTAATGAGTGCCTGTGTTAAGTCAATAATAACGTCTTGCCGTTGAGATTCATATTTTAAGGATTCTAAAGTCTTTAAAACTTCTTCCTGGTTTTTGGGAGCATCATAAAGACTTTTTGCTTTGCTTATAGCATCTGTTTTTGCTTTTTCAAAAAATGTATGACCATCAGGCACAATTTGGTAAAAATAATTGGCTAATTCTTTTATAAAATCTGTATGCCCTTTTTTTGTTGCTTCCTGGAGAGCTAATGGGTAAGCTTTTAAAATATATTCTTGGTCATCTTTTGGAAATTCCGATATAAAAAACATCAACTCTTTTAAGATTTTTATTGATCCTGATTCTGCACTAAAGGATAAACAAGTGCTTAATATAACGTCAAGTTCATTTTGTTCAATTAGTTTCTTTATACTTAGTTTTTTTGTCAGTTTTAAATAATTTTTTAAATTTTCTAGGTTTCCATCAATAATTGTAGAACACAACTCTGTTGAGATTTTCTCGGATACCGCCGCTGGTGATAGTTTTTGATAAATCTGAATTAATGTTTCATCCTCAGGGTCTTTTACCAGCCTTTTATCCAACCGATCAAAGCTTTCTGGTATTACAAGCCCTAACCTAGGTTTAAATTCTTTGTGTTCAGATTTTTGTATAGGAGAAGATTTTTCATCATCTATTGTAGGAGATACTATTATTAGCTCCACTTCAGATTTTTTTTGCTGAGATTGATCTTCCCCAGAATCTGGAAAGAAATCACTAAGTGATCGCTTTCCGTCTTCTTTACTCCGAAAACAACAGCTCAAGCAATCGAATATCGCTCCAAAACAACAGTATAAATAATTAATAAATCCCATAATAATATTATTTTAATAATTTGAGGCCAAAAATATATTATTTTTTTCATTTTTCAACTATTAAATTCACTTATGGTTGTGATAGCTTTAATCACTTTAACCTTTTGTTTAATATAATTAGCTTATACTGCTAGCTATTTTTTGTAAATATAAGTTTAACTATAAGTTAAACTTGACATAAATAGAATTTTTAGAATAATGCTTTAAATAAATATTCAACTATAAATTAAAAATCTGTAGTTTTTGTATTCTAAAATTTAAGCAATGGTAAGAGTAGTATTTTTATGGGAAAAGGGGAAAAAAGGTTTGAAGAGCATAAGGAGCATAAACTAAGAGGAAAGGGGATAGTTATATCACCCCAAGATATTCTTAAAGCTTTGAATAAGTTTGCTGCGATTTTGCCGGTTTCCGGGCCAGAAGAGTTAACATTGGCAAAAACTAAGGTTGCTGTGGAAAAAGAAAAAATCGAGCAGGAAATAGAGGAGGACGTACAGAAAGCAAAAAAAATAGCACAACTCGTTCAAGAAATAGAAAGAATAAACGAAAAAATTATATACTTACCTAAAAAAGAGAGGGAAGACCTTGGGCTTTCTATGGTTTCAACTAAGCCTAACCGAGGCGATATCCAAAAAATGGAAGCTATAATAAAGAAAAAGCAAAAAGAATTCAATAAAGAATTAGCTGAAAAACAAAAAGAGCTGCAGACATTAAGGAGCCCAAGTTCTGAACCTTTGCAACCTTCTAAAATGGTTGATTCCCTTATTTATTTGCCTTATCGTCATCCATTGAATGAAGTATCACTTAAGCTAGAGAGTTTGGTAGTAGAATTATCTGCGCGGGAATTAATCGATACAGCCAATAGTCTGATTTCTCTAGCTCGTATCGAACCTCTTAAATCCAAAATAAATTCAAGGAAAGATTTCTTAAAAACCACAAAAGAGAAATTACCTTTACTTACAAAATTGCCTAATAAACCAGGTGATGAAGATAATATAGGAGGTTTTATCTTTAGTATGAAAAACTTACAGGGAGCATTTGTCGCTGAGCAAGAAATCAACGATCAACGCATTAATTTTCTTCAGGAAAGTACTGATTTGTTAATAGTTTTGCGCGGCTACTTAAAAACATGGGGAGACCGTAAGCTTATGCCCGAAACAGGGGCAATTGATTTTAGTGAAGGGGGGGATGATAGGTTTTTTAGAGCCACTTTTATCTGAAGTAGAGAAAATAGTAAAGAAGGTAAGCCTTCTAGGGAAAGATTTTTCCTTATTATATGACTTTGTTAAACCTGATAAAAGCAGCTCACAAAATTTAATGATCCTTCTAGAAAACTATAGGGGGGTTTTATATAAACAAAAGGAATTTAATCATAAAAAATTTCTTAAGGTTCAGGATTTTTATGATTTAGGGTTTGTAAGGGGAAAGGATGGAAGTGTAAAACGAGAAGATGTTATTTTACGCCCGAAATATGGGCAATTAACCACAGTAGATCAGGAGGGGTCAAGTCAAAAAACTATAGACTTACAAGAAGAGTATTTTAAAGATTTATCGGAAATTATTATCTCGTGTTTTAATGAAAGCAGCCTGACTAGTAAACCGCTTTTAACAAGGGCTATTAGTAAATATACGGATAAAAGTAGCCTAATGTCTATTGTAATGGAATATCTAGATCCAGAAGAGTTGCCTTTGAATTTTTCAAAAGAACCAGAATATTTGATTAATTCTAGTTTAGGTAAAGCTAAATATTATTTGGAGCAATTAAAATATACAGATACAGCGATTACTTCATTAACAAAAATGCAGACAGAACATATCGCGGCTAAAAAATTTGAAAATTCTCTCTTTTCTAATATTTATCAAGCAATAGGAGACGTTTTTGAGGAATCTATAATTTCGATTATTAAAGAGTATGCATATTTATCATCTTCAGAATTCCTTTCTAGATCTTCTGCTTATAAGTATAATGAATCAGAGAAAAGTTATTATAACAAAATTTTAGGAATCAATGAAAATATAAAATTTTTAGCAAAAGCTCAAAATGCTATTAAATTTTGTTACTATTTGCGTACTTCTGGCAAAGTTAGTGAATTGCAGGAGTTTCTATCTAATCTGAACTTTATTAACATTGAACTATCGTTTTCTAATAGTTTTACAAAATTAGTGAACGGAAAACTTAATGCGGTTTTATTCATCGACCAAATGATAAAAGTTGCCACAAAGATTACAGGGTTTTTTGATTTTAATACTGTAAAAAAATTGGAAACAGATACCCGGTTAAAAATTGAGACATTAAAAAATATAGAAGATTACCTTGTTAAGGATTTATCTTTAGTAATAAAGAGCTTAGTAGGAAGAACCATAGAACAAGAATATTCATTACTTGATAGTGCGGGTTATTTTATTGACCATATAGACTCCGAAGGAACAAAGAATATCAAAATACCTGCGCTGTTAAATATGCTAATCAGGCTTGCCGATTATAACCCAACTGTTTCAAAACAGTTATTTAATACCAAAATTTTGGACGATTTAGTAAAAAGAGCTTTATTTGAAAAAGAGAATATTTCTAAAGTGCTTTATGATGTAATTTGTTCAGGGTACGCCGATATGGAAATTATTGATCAATTCTTAAAAGTAGGGGCAGATATTAATTTTGTATATAATGGTAAGGGATACCTACATTTAATAGCAAACAAGCTAACAGAAGTTGGTAGGGAGTCTCAGCTTAATTATAAGGAAGTATATGACATACCTCGTATTCGGCAGTACAAGATTGATCATAATAAGCAGGATAAGCTGATTGAAACTGCTTTATTCTTTGTAGAGAAAGGAGCAGATATTAATCTGAAGAATAAAGATGGTAGTGGCTTTTTAACGAGCCTTTTTGGTAAATTACCAGGAGAACAGGGCAGATATTTGTATTTAGTATTTCTTAGGGATGAAAATATACTTAAGCAGTTATCACTAGAAGATTGCGATGTATATGGCAGGAATCTGTTGCATTTGTTATTTAGGGATATGTTTGACTTTTTTTATAGTAGTAGTGATAAACCAAGTGCTAAATCGGAATTTATTAGTTCCTTATTTTCCATCGTGCGTTCTATGAAAGCAGGACAAGAAGATATGGTTGATAAAGAAGGCAATACAGCAGGTCATTATCTAGCATCTTCAATTACTGAGGGATATCTAAAAACTAAAGATTCACATGGACATAAAAATAGGTTTCCAGCAGTTGCCTTTAACTTAAATATAAAAAATCACTATGGTGAGAATCCTTTACATGTAGCTTTTTCTAAAGCCGGAGATCCTTTTGCTTTTTATGAATTTGCTTTAAGTAAATTTTGTCCTGTTGTTGGTTGGCATGATGTAGGGTTACTCGATTTACATGCAAAAAATAAACAGGGCAAAAGTGTATTAGATTTGGTAATAAAATCAGGTAGTAAGATGATTGCTTCTACAATTAATACTTACATGGGGGCAATTGTTTTTGAACTAGGAAAAACAGATGACGAAATATTTTATAATCTGCAAATCGCTCGTCAAGTAGTCAATGAATTTCTTAAGACTAAACCGGAAGTACCAACTGATGAGATAGACCAGACTATTTACCTACAAAAGATGTATGATCCTACCATGGACAGCATATAATGGTACCCAAAAACTGGACTGCTAAAAATGCAAAATGAGATATAATTTCACAACAAGGGAATGGAAATTATATGTCTAAAAAAGCGAAGCAATATAGTGCGACGGAAAAAACAAAAATTGTTATAGAAGCAATAAAAGCTGAAATGACAATAGCACAAATAAGCAGTAAGTACGGGGTTCATGCAACTCAAATACAAGCATGGAAAAAAAGAGGTATAGAAAATTTAGTTAGTGGTTTTCAAGTTAAGCCGGCAACAAAAGATCCAGACAATCAAGATTTGATAAAACAATTATATGAACAAATAGGACAGTTAAGCGTTGAGCGTGACTGGCTGAAAAAAAAATCTACATTGTTTGGACTTGGAAACTAGGAAAAGTATGATTGATAATAATTGTAGAAATCTAAGCATTGCTAGGCAATGCGATCTACTTTTAATTAATAAATCTACTTATTATTACAAGGCAAAAGGAATAACTACAAGAGACTTAGAAATAATGAAAGTAATTGATGAAATCTACACAGAGCATCCGTATTTCGGGGCCAGAAGAATGTCCAGGCATCTTGTACCGTTTGGAATTGTTATCGGTCGCAAAGCGGTAAGTCGTTATTACGGAATAATGGCAATAGAAGCCATTTATCCTAAAATGAATTTAAGCAAGCGCAACCAAGCTCATAAGGTATATCCTTATCTTTTAAAAGGCGTTGAAATTACTAAGACAAATCAGGTATGGAGCACCGATATAACTTATATTAGAATGGCACAAGGATTTGTATATCTAGTAGCCATTATTGATTGGTTTAGCCGTTATATTCTGAGCTGGAAGGTTTCAATTAGCTTAGAAAGTGATTTTTGCATCGACGCACTAGAAGAAGCCCTAGAAAAGCACGGTCAACCTGAGGTTTTTAATACCGATCAAGGTTCTCAATTTACGTCAAAAAATTTCATCCACGAACTTGTTAAACGTGAAATCAAGATTAGCATGGACGGTAAAGGTAGGGCTTTAGATAATGTATTTATTGAAAGATTTTGGCGTTCATTAAAACAAGAAAAAATATATTTGATAATTTTAAATACTGTCAAGGAGGTAAAAAATGCTATAACAGATTACATAACTTTTTATAATAGTAAAAGGATGCACCAATCCTTGGAATATTTAACTCCAGAACAGGTGTATTTAACAAAAATTATTGGCTAAAATTATAACGCAAATTATATCTCATAATTTCTGATTTTTAGTCTAGACAAATTGGGCCACCTTAGCAGCTCTTCCTGTTCTTCTATTTCATCCTCATCTAGCAGTAGTATGACGTCATATTCGATTTCGTCATCGTCGTCTTCTTCCTCATCCTCCTCTTCGGGTAGTATGTCATATTCTTCCTCCTCTACATCATCTTCCTCTATATCTGAGGTTGCACTTGGGTCAGACGGAGAGATAGTAACAATACCGGGAAGAGCTACCAGAGCGGGTACAGAACTTTCTTGGCATCCAGTCCCATCAGATATAGATACGATCCCATTAGAAAAATTCTTGTCAGGCGATAATGGCTCGATGCAGGATCATTGTGATATGTAAGGGCTTGATAGTAAAGATAAATTTAATCCTATACTGTTGGCGGAATGGAGATTTACCTATTCCCCATCCTTTAGGGTTATAGTGGACTGAAGAAGTCAGACAGTAAAATCAATAGTTTTGTTTCGCAAAAGATATAAAATTAAAAGAAACATAATTTAAATATATGACAAAAAAGCATATTAAAAATTTCAGTGCAGAATATAAAACTAAAGTAGTGTTGGAATTACTAGAATCGGAGGTAACTATATCTCAATTATCAAAGAAATATGAAATTACTCCAAAGACTATTCAAAATTGGAAGAAGCATTTTTTAAGTAATGCATCAATGGCTTTTGAGCCGGCAAAAGTAGTCAGTGAGTACAAAACAGAAATTGAGGAGTTAAAATCTCAAAATGATGAATTAGCAAAAGCTCTGGGGAAGGCTACAATAGAGAGGGACTGGGCGTTGGGAAAGCTAAACGGCTTGGATATAGCAAATAAACGAGATCTTGTCGATTCCAAGCTGAAAGAATTATCAATGGCAAGACAATGCGAATTATTGAAGATAAATAGATCTATGCTTTATTATCAGCCCCAAATAATGAGCTTATACAACAAAAAGATTATGGATAGAATAGATGAAATATATACAGATAATCCAGAGTATGGTTATCGTTTTATTTATAAATCTTTATTAGAGGAAGGATTAAATATTGGTAGAGATCGTACTCTCAAATACATGGGTATTATGGGTATAGAGGCTATTTATCCAAAGAAAAAGAAATCTATCTCTATGCAGAATAAAGATCATAAGATATATCCATATCTCCTTGAGCCTTATTGGCAAATATATAACGGTAGTCGGTCTGTATACGTACCAAGATCAAATGAAGTATGGAGCGGGGATATAACATACATTAGAACCCCGATAGGCTTTATGTATATGGCAGCAATTATAGATTGGCACAGTAAAGCTATATTGAGTTATAAACTGTCAAATTCAATGGATGCAAGCCTTGTAACGAGTATTTTAGAAGACGCTCTTAGTAAGTACCCACCTCCGCTGATATTCAATAGTGATCAAGGTAGTCAGTATACCGGCTCAGAACATATAAAAATACTCGAGAAATACGGTATACAAATCTCTATGAACGGTAAAGGCAGAAGCATCGATAACATTGTTATGGAGAGATTTTTTAAGACTCTAAAATATAATTGTATATTTATAAATGAATTTAACAATATCTCAGAACTTAGGGAGGGGATTAACATATATGTAGATAAATATAATAATAGAAGATTTCATTCTAGTATTGGTTATAAAAAACCTATGGATGTTTATCTCAATGCATTACAAAATGCAGCATGATAATAGGAAACAAAATCTACAAAAATTTGTCTTGATTTTTCAGTCCACTATAGGTTAAGTTAAAGTAATTGATCTAATATTATATTTAATTCGAGCGTTAGAGTAAATTTACCCATATAATACTTGCGTAGCGGCTTAAATTAATATATATTTGGCAAGTCTATTATATTAGGGAGGGGGTGTAGCTCAGTTGGTTAGAGCATCTGCCTGTCACGCAGAAGGCCGCGGGTTCGAGTCCCGTCACTCCCGCCACGTGGTACAATTATTGATTTTTTCAAATTCTGAGAACGGGAAAGCTAATGTATAACATAGCTTACGGCCTTTTAGTTCCAGGTTCGCAAATATAAAATTCAGTAATTCCCTTTTTTCATTTACTGTCGAACCCTTGAAAGTTTCATAAGCTTGAGAGCTAATGTTTATAAGACCTATAAGCTTTTTTGAAAATTTATCATCTACTCTGTCGTAGCTTTTGAGTAAGTCACTTAATTCATATTGACGTTCTTTTAATTTATTTTTTTTATGTAAAAATTCTTCCCTTGTTAAAATTCCATCAGCTACCAGATCTATTAAATTATCAAGTTTATTTTGAATTGATGTATGTTCCTGTTTTAATGCACTAATTTCACGATTAAAATTATGTTTTTTTCCTTCATTAACATTCATCAAATATTCAATTACCTGCTTTAATATATCAGGATTCTTTATTCCAAGGTTTTGTAAAATATCTTCAAGCTGTTTAGTTATTTCATCCTCTCTAACCCATAACTTCTTTTCCGGATTATCAGGATCCGATGTTCGTAAGTATGTCCACTCTGCCACTTTACCATTTGCATATTTCTTGGTTTTGGTATCAGAAGTTACCAACCGGCCGGTAATAGCACATTTTAATATACCCCTAAACAGAAATTCCTTCCCCCTATACTGAAAGGGTTTTTTATTCCATCCCATACGTACTGCCTCGCAAGCTTTAAATACTTCTCTAGTAGTAATAACCTCATGACGATGTGGCCATAATTCGCCTTTTACTCGTAAGTGATTATATCAGTATTTCCCTTTGCCCAATCTGATTCTAAAACAAAAGGCACTGTTTTTAATGGCAATACTTGAAAGTGCTCCGTGGTGTTAATTTCTATTTTTAGCTTAGCAGGCATTTTGCTAATAGATTCATATTTATACATCAATTTTGTGCTTCTCTCAGTAATTTTCCATGCTGGATTTCCCAACCACGGCCTTAGGAGATCTCTGATGGCATTAATTGTTTTTCCTATTGGATCAGGATTTTTCTGTACAAAATCAATATCCTCACTATATCTGGACGGAGGCTTAATAAATAATTTGTTTAGTGCTGTACCTCCGCGAAACACAATAGCTTCTTTGATATGTGGTTCATTATAAAGCTCTATTAATGCTCTGCTGATAACCAAATCTTGTTCAACCTGTGCGGGACTTCTCCATTTAACTTTTTGTCGCCATTCTTGAATAAAAATTTCTGGTATCATAAATCACTCTCAAAATCAGTATTTTCAATAATTTTCCACTTTGAGCACTTGGAATGCCCGGTCCTGGATATATAAGGAACAAGAGATACATATGGACGCTCCACATTTTCTAAATATTCTGCAAGCCTATTAATGACTTGCTGCTTTTTCTCTTCGTCTTCCATAACCTCAATTCTTTCCAGTACAAATCCCAGTCTTTGGATTTGGCATATTTCGCCTAATTTTTCAGCAAGTTCTATTAAATGGTTTTCATCAATACGAGGGGTAAGTTCAGATAAAACGGTAGCAATATGGCTGATGCCGCCTGCTCTTTTCGAATATTTAAAAAGATCAATAGCAAGTAATTCAGGAGTGGATACTTTTAAATAGCCAGTAGCAACTACGAAATCTTGAGTGGGCAGGCCATCTAAAGATTTTTTATAAACAAGCTCAATGACTATATCCCCAAATGCAAGGGAATGTTTTATACGCTTGTTGGTAATCACCTGAAAACGAGCTGGCTTCTGATGAGTGGCACCAAAGAATAATCCTGCACTTAATAGTCCAACATAATAATCGGCTTTCAGATGTTTCATAATGATGGGTACCAGCTCTTCGGCTGGAATTGATCCATATGGTTGATGTTCAGGAGGAACAATAACGTATAGCCCCTTGATTGGAGTTATAATCTTATTAGCCTTTTTAAGTCTGTATAAACCGGATTTAGCTGAAGCTTCTGAAATTTGTAAATCATGCATGATGCCTTGAAAAGTAAAGTGCCTTTTTCCAGACATTCGGAGCGTATCTAAATATTCAAAAAACATACCATATCCTTTAGGTGTTGAAATACGAAACCTATAGGACATAGTATCGCAACTCATAATAAAAGTCAAGAGATTTTATCTAACTTGTCCTTTAGGTATTAAAAAATGAAATCTAAAGGGCATGCTATGTTTTATCGCCAGTTTGAAGAGAGTCAATTTGATACTCTCCAAGTACGCCTCTATAATCAGATTTGGAAAGGAAAGCATGACCATACCACTCCAGTTTGGAGTTGGTTAGGTTGTGGTAAACTAACCTCCACCACAACCATGCAGTTATAAAAACATATACCTAATGATAATGTATTTAATTGCCTTCAGTAGGAAGGATTGGTTCAACGCCGGTTCTAATAAGCATAGGTCTTGGCGACATCTGTTCTATTCCATCCAGTGCGTTTTCGCTTTCAGTAGGAAGGATTGGCGTAAATCCAGTTCTAAGTGGCATATGTTGTAATGGTATAGTATAGTGGACTGAAAAATCAAGACAAATTTTTGTAGATTTTGTTTCCTATTATCATGCTGCATTTTGTAATGCATTGAGATAAACATCCATAGGTTTTTTATAACCAATACTAGAATGAAATCTTCTATTATTATATTTATCTACATATATGTTAATCCCCTCCCTAAGTTCTGAGATATTGTTAAATTCATTTATAAATATACAATTATATTTTAGAGTCTTAAAAAATCTCTCCATAACAATGTTATCGATGCTTCTGCCTTTACCGTTCATAGAGATTTGTATACCGTATTTCTCGAGTATTTTTATATGTTCTGAGCCGGTATACTGACTACCTTGATCACTATTGAATATCAGCGGAGGTGGGTACTTACTAAGAGCGTCTTCTAAAATACTCGTTACAAGGCTTGCATCCATTGAATTTGACAGTTTATAACTCAATATAGCTTTACTGTGCCAATCTATAATTGCTGCCATATACATAAAGCCTATCGGGGTTCTAATGTATGTTATATCCCCGCTCCATACTTCATTTGATCTTGGTACGTATACAGACCGACTACCGTTATATATTTGCCAATAAGGCTCAAGGAGATATGGATATATCTTATGATCTTTATTCTGCATAGAGATAGATTTCTTTTTCTTTGGATAAATAGCCTCTATACCCATAATACCCATGTATTTGAGAGTACGATCTCTACCAATATTTAATCCTTCCTCTAATAAAGATTTATAAATAAAACGATAACCATACTCTGGATTATCTGTATATATTTCATCTATTCTATCCATAATCTTTTTGTTGTATAAGCTCATTATTTGGGGCTGATAATAAAGCATAGATCTATTTATCTTCAATAATTCGCATTGTCTTGCCATTGATAATTCTTTCAGCTTGGAATCGACAAGATCTCGTTTATTTGCTATATCCAAGCCGTTTAGCTTTCCCAACGCCCAGTCCCTCTCTATTGTAGCCTTCCCCAGAGCTTTTGCTAATTCATCATTTTGAGATTTTAACTCCTCAATTTCTGTTTTGTACTCACTGACTACTTTTGCCGGCTCAAAAGCCATTGATGCATTACTTAAAAAATGCTTCTTCCAATTTTGAATAGTCTTTGGAGTAATTTCATATTTCTTTGATAATTGAGATATAGTTACCTCCGATTCTAGTAATTCCAACACTACTTTAGTTTTATATTCTGCACTGAAATTTTTAATATGCTTTTTTGTCATATATTTAAATTATGTTTCTTTTAATTTTATATCTTTTGCGAAACAAAACTATTGATTTTACTGTCTGACTTCTTCAGTCCACTATATAGGTTCTATGTAGGATACACTACTAATTCCAGAAGCCGAAGATAAATTAGGATAACTTAAAAATAATATTATTGTTAGAAAAACCTTGTTAAGCTTGGAAATTTTAAGGCAGTAGTAACCTTTAAAAATAAACATTAAATAATTTTTATTTTCTATCAACAGTTGTTAAAATAATAATATATGTTTTTAGTTCAAGAGTTATGTTGTTTTTGCTATCAGCTACGTAATATTGTTAAAGCAAGACTTAATAACCATTAGTGATATTAAAAAATGGGGATAATTTGGTCCAAAAAATTAAATAAAAAAACTGATATATCACATTATTCAAAGGCTTTTTGGTAGGTTGAAGGAAAATAAAAGAACTGCTATGAGTTTTGACAAACTTGATTCTACTTTCCTCAGCTTCATTGCCTTGGCTGTTGCTAAATTGTTTAAACTGTTTTGTTAACATGTACCATGTGCTATACTAGATCTCATTGGGGGTTTATCAGATTTTGAAACATATGATTTATAGAAATTTATGTAGTTTCAATAGATGAAGTGTGTTTCTCAACAAAGGGAACTAAATAAAAGTGAAAAGGTTAAAAAGGAGTATGGAGTTATGAAAGCAATCACATGGGAACAAGAAGTTTTATCTTGGAAACAAAGAGTAACGGCGCAAGATATACTTGAAACACAAGAAGAATTAAGAAGGGAAGCTTTTGAAAAAGGAAAGATTGAAGGTGAAATAAAAGGAGAGATATCTACAATAAAAGCTCTAATTAAATTTAAAATTCCTCAAGAAAAAATTGTTACTAGAGTAAAGTTTTTTACACAAGATAAAGTAAAAGAGCAGCTTGAATCAAATCTAATATATATCCAAAATCATCTTGACGATTCGGACAGTGATATATGTGATGAGCTAGGTCTTGTTGGGAATCTTCTATCAGATTAAGGAATTTATAAACATTTCTACAAAAGTTTTGCATAAGATTATAGAGTAGTATTCACAATGACCACAGAGGGTGTTTTCTGTAATAATACCATAACAACTTTATATTTTATTAGTCTTTCTTAGATAGTGCAGTGTCTTTAATAGCTAACATAATAGAATAAACTGGAATTAAGCTAAATTATGGAATATAGGTCAATAAAATATTTTACGGCTGTCTATTGGTTTGTGTTTGGTATGTTTATTAACGTAGGAAATGATATTATATCAAAATATATAAAACTACATTTTTTTGAAATTACATTTTTCCGGTTTTTGTTTGCATCCGTAGTACTTATACCTGTTATTTTTTACAGGGATAGAAAGGTTTTATTCTCTAATATATCGATTCACTTGACAAGAGGAATTATTTTATTTCTTGCTACAACTTCCTAGACATATGGACTATCTACTATACATTTAACTGCAGCTACTGCAATAAGTTCTTCCATTCCATTAATAATCCTAGTTTTATCAATTATTTTTTTACAGGAACGAATAGTTTGGCAAAGATGGTTGGCAGTAATTTTAGGTTTAGCAGGAATTATTATTACTTTAAATCCCGGTTCAGATGAATTTGATACTAAAATAGTAATATTATTATTGTCAGCACTATTATTTGCGATATTAGATATTATTAATAAAAAAATTGTTTGTAAAAAATCTATATTGATAATGCTGTTATATTCCTCAGTTGTGGTTACTGCCTTATCTTTTATACCAATGGTAGTTTATTGGATATCACCATGTTTTTTTGAATTATTTTTACTTATGATATTAGGTATCAATAGTAACTTGATCTTATTTTGTATACTAAAAGCTTTTCTTCTTGTTGATATTAGTGCGCTAGCTACTTATAGATATTTGGAATTATTGATATCATATATAGCATCATATTTGATATTTGATCAATTACCTCAAAGTACTATCTTATATGGAGGGATTATAATAGTGAGTTCAATTATATTTATAATAAAATCAGAATATAAGAATTAAGTTGACTATAAAGGTAATCATAAGTAGAAATGTATTATATAGTATTTAATTCAAGTTTTACTCTGGGAATCGTTAAATTTTATGAATAAAATATTGGTTACGGGTTCTGCGGGCCTAATTGGTAGTGCTTTAATACAAAAGTTAAGAAACACCGGTTACGAGGTAATAGATTGTGATATTAGATCTAAGAATAACCCTTTAAGTTTTTTTTCAGAAGATATTCAACCTATATTTGAAGAATGTAAAGGAATTATTCATTTAGCAGCAATTTCAAGAGTAATTCATGGGGAACAATACCCGGAACTTTGTGAAGAAGTAAATGTTAGTGGTACAAAAAAGTTTCTGGAATTTTATGAAAATCTTCCCCATAAACCATGGCTAATTTATGGTAGTAGCAGGGAAGTATATGGAAATCAGGATGATTTACCTGTTGTAGAAGATGCTGCGTTGAATCCGGTTAATACTTATGCAAAAGGAAAAGTTGAGATTGAGCACAGGATAAAAAAATTAGAGAAGCAAGGTTTTAATACTGTGATTTTGCGTTTCTCAAATGTTTTTGGAGGTTTACTTGATCATTATGACAGGGTAATACCTGCCTTTTGTATAAATGCCTTAAAGGGTAATACAATAAGAATTGACGGTAAGGAATGTGTATTTGATTTTACCTATATAGATGATGTTGTAGAAGGGATATTATTGGCGGTAGAAAAGTTGATGAGTTTTCAGCAAATTGGACTACCGGTGCATTTAACAGGTTGTCGAGGCTGCAATTTAGATGAATTAGTAAGGATTATTATGGACATTACCGGTAGTAAATCTCCAATTGATTACAGACCACCAAGAAATTTTGATGTAAGTTGTTTTTATGGTGATTTTAGCAATGCACACAAACTACTTGGATGGAAACCAAAACATTCGTTAGAAGAAGGAATAGAAAAATTTATTTCAGATATTCAAAATGCAGTTACTGATTGCCCATACAATGTAGAGATGCAAATATATGAAAATATTAAAAGTTATTCATGGTTACCCGCCTTATTATAGCGCAGGCTCAGAGGTTTATAGCCAAGTTCTGGCCCATGGTTTAGCCGATAATCATGAAATTCAGATTTTTACAAGACATGAGAATAGCTTTTTACCGGATTTTTATTATAGCACAGTACTTGATTATCTTGATCCTAGAGTCTTACTACATTTAATTAACATTCCATTAACTAAATACCGATATAAATTTATTAATAAAGAGGTAGATGAAAGGTTTAGAAATGTACTAGAAGAATTTAAGCCGGATTTGGTGCATTTTGGTCACCTTAATCATCTATCTTTAAGTTTACCTTCTATTACTTCTGAGTTAAAGATTCCATCAGTTTTTACTTTACATGATTTTTGGCTTATTTGTCCAAGAGGCAGGTTTATTCAACGTAATTCAAAGCAAATATTGGAATTGTGTGATGGTCAGGAAGATAAAAAATGTGCTAAACAATGTTATAGCGGGTATTTTACCGGTGATAAAGATTTATTGGAATCTGATTTATCTTACTGGGAAAGTTGGATAGCAAGCAGGATGAAATATACTAAGCAAATTGTAAACCATATAGATCATTTTATTGCCCCGTCAAAATTTCTAATGAACAAATTTGTTAGAGATTTTAATATTCCACACACGAAAATTTCATATCTTGACTATGGTTTTGATTTAAAACGTTTAAAGAATAGGAATAGACTACCAGAAGAAGATTTTGTTTTTGGTTACATTGGTACTCATACCCCGGAAAAAGGTATAGATTTATTACTTAAGGCGTTTTCTAAGTTACCAATAAAAACGAAGCTTAGAATCTGGGGAACACAGAGCCAAGAAACTAAAGCTCTTAAGTCAATCGCTGATCAATTCCCACAAAAAATCAAAGATAAAATAGAATGGATGGGAAGTTACAAGAATGAAAACATAGTTGTTGAGGTATTTAATAATCTTGATACAATAGTTGTTCCGTCAATCTGGGGAGAAAATTCACCGCTAGTTATACATGAAGCTGAGCATTTGAGAATACCTGTAATTACTGCTGATTATGGTGGTATGGCAGAGTATGTTAGAGATGGAGTAAACGGTTTGCTATTTAAGCATAGAGATGTGGAAAGTTTATCAGAAAAAATGGAAAACTTAGCTGTAGATAACAAGCTATACATCAAACTTAGCCAAAATGGCTATCTTTACTCTAATGATGGTAATATTCCTTCTATAAATGAGCATACAAGACAACTTGAAAAAGTTTATTTTGATATCGCTACAAGTAAAAACAAATTGGTTTCCACAAAACCTGGTCCCTGGAGAATTACTTTTGATACTAATCCAGATTATTGTAATTACGCCTGTGTTATGTGTGAGTGTTTTTCACCTTATAGTAAAGTTAAAGAAGATAAAAAAGCTAAAGGAATTAAGCCTAAAATAATGCCAATTGAGACTATCAGAAAAGTAATAAAAGAAGCTGCAGGAACACCTCTAAGAGAAATCATTCCTTCTACTATGGGTGAGCCTTTAATGTATAAGAATTTTCATGAAATAATAACTATATGTCATGAGTACGGATTAAAACTTAATCTAACAACAAATGGTTCTTTTCCTATCAAAGGAGCCAAAAAATGGTCTGAGTTATTAGTACCAATTTTATCTGATATTAAGATTTCTTGGAATGGCGCAACCAAAGAAACTCATGAAAAGATTATGATAGGTTCAAAATGGGAAGTTGTGACAAAAAATTTAAAAACGTTTCTTGATGAACGAGATAACTATTTTTATACAACAAATAAAAGGTGTAGTGTGACTCTACAATTAACGTTTTTAGAAAGTAATATACTTGAGTTACACGATATAGTTAAAATGGCTATAGAGCTTGGAGTAGATAGAGTTAAAGGACATCACCTTTGGGCTCATTTTGAAGAAATTAAAGATTTATCAATGAGAAGAGATGAAGCAGCAATTAATAGATGGAATACTGAAGTAAAAAAAGTATATGAATTAAGGGACAATATGTTGTTGCCAAATGGCCAAAAAATAATATTAGAAAATTTTACTGTTCTTTCTAAAGAAGGGGTTGAAGATTTAGCTCCGGGTGGTCCATGTCCATTTCTAGGTAAAGAAGCATGGGTTAATCCTGAAGGAAAGTTTAGCCCATGTTGTGCGCCTGATGATTTAAGAAAAAAACTTGGAAATTTTGGTAATGTAAATAAAGTAAAATTATCAGATATATGGCAAAGTAGTGAGTATAAAAGTTTACAAAAGAATTATTTTAATCATGAGTTATGTAAAACATGCAATATGAGAAAACCACTGATCAATTAACAGAAAATAATCATTTAGAGCTTATTAAAATTTCTCCTTGTCGAAAATTTCATACTCTTTTTGAGAAACCATTATATGAAGAAAGATTCCTTTATGTCGAGAAATTTCATAATCCAGGTTTTGCACCTGTTTGTGATATAACAGGTGCTTATCATATAAATTTAAAAGGAAAAGTACTTTATAAAAAAAGATACAATAAAACCTATGGGTTTTATTGTGGAAGAGCTGCAGTAGAAGATAATACTGGATGCCATCATATAGACTCTGATGGTAGCAGAGTATACAAACAATCATACCAATGGGTTGGAAATTATCAAGAAAATATTTGTGTAGTAAGAAGATCTGATAAATATTATCATATTGATTTATATGGTAATAGACTTTATCAAGAGGAATATGATTATGTTGGAGATTTTAAGGATGAAATAGCAGTAGTTTATAAAGATAATTTAGCTACTCATATTGATTCTAATGGGAGTTTGATTCATAATAAATGGTATAACCAACTTGGTTTATTTCATAAAAACTATGCAACAGCTGAAGATGAAAAAGGTTGGTTTCATATTAATTTTTTAGGATGCCCAATTTACGATCAAAGATATAAAATGGTAGAACCATTTTATAATGGTCTTGCTAGAGTTGAAGAATTTGAAGGAAAAATTAAGCAAATAGATATCAATGGCAATACTGTGTATGATATTTACATTCCGTCTGAAGAATTCAGGATGCACCGGATTTCTGCTAATTTAGTTGGTTTTTGGAATACTTATTTAGCAAAGGCTTTTATTGAATTGGATATATTACATTTTCTGCCGGCTACTTCTGAAGAGTTATCTATCAAGACAAAAATACCTAAGGATAATCTAGTACGATTACTTAGAGCATTGTGGGAGACTGGATTTTTAACTTTTAATCAAAGTAAAGACCATTGGGAACTAACAGATAAAAGTAAAACTATACAGTCAATTCCATTTTTACCTAAAGCAATTAGAATGTGGTCGCAGGTTGTTTCTTTGGATAAATGGCTTGAGATAAATACGATACTAAAAACACCAATTATTCAATCTTTTTCCTCCTTCAAGGAAATTGAGGAGTCCCAAATAATTCAAAATGAGTTTTATCAAGCTTTACTTGGTTATTCTAGTTTCGATTTTAAAAATTTTAATTCTCTAGTGAAATTTGCTTTGGATGAGAAAATTGTTTTGATAGGTGTACACGCTCTTGTTTTAGTTGATAATCTAAGCAAAACATACAATAAGTTACTGGGATTTTATAATAATTCAATACTTCCTAAGCAATTAACAAAAAATATAAACGTTGAATTACTTGATTCAGACAAAAATTTTACCAATTATGATACTGCAATATTAGCTAGGTTTTTACAAGCATATGATGATGATAAAACATTAGTGTTTTTGTCCAATCTAAAAGATAAAAAAATTTCAAGAATTCTTCTTATTGAAACTATTCTTTCTGATGAATCAGCAATTGGTGGAGCTATTGATATTAACCTCATGGTTGAATCAGGAGGAAAGCTTCGCACATTAGCTAAGTGGAATGAACTTTGTAACAAAACAGGCGGAGTTAAAATACATTGCGTATCAAAGTTGAACGATTATTTGTCGATAATCGATATTAGAAGGTACAACAATGGCTAAAGAAAATGAAAAAGGTTTTACTATTGCTAGAAACTTAATCTCTACCCAAAAAGCAAATGAATTAGTGTTAATAGCAAAAAGCAAAATCTCAGAATTCGCTCATGAATTAAATGTACCTATGGCTGAATATCTCCGCTGTACTGGGAGGTGGGGTACTAACTCATCAATTACTAAAGCCTTATCAAGTAAGCTAGATTATCAAATTCAGAATTATATTGAGGAATATTATGATATAAGAATCTCACAAAAAAAATCGAATATAATTTGTAAAACTGCGGATTTAATAGATAAAGTGCCTTTTCATCAAGATATTTCTTATAGCGTTAATGATCCATATCATTTTTCTGTTTGGTTGTCATTAAATGATATTAGCGATAATGCAGGAGCTGTACAATGTATTGAAGGTAGTCATAGACTTCCTATCAAACCTGCTATAGATTTTTGGTATCCATATTTTACTGATAAAGTAGCTAATCAAAATACTGATAGGCACTACTTTTATTGCTCTGCAGGTGATGCATTTATTTTTGATTCTAAATTATGGCATGGTAGCGATGAAAATCATGTGGGTACAGATAGATTTGCCTATGTTACAAGGTGGGTTATAGAGGGTAAAGGATTTCCTGAGATTCCAGCAATTAAGCCTGCCCCTTTTGGTATGTTTAATTGTGGAAATTTAACTCAGGAAATAATGAAAAAAGCATTATCATTATTTGATTTAGAATTAGCAGAAACAGTTACAAATAAAGGAGAGTTAATAGCTATCTGGCTAGATATTTTAGCAAAAAATCCTAATATTTGGGGTGTTGATAGCCATGCAGCTATCCGTGACTTAAAAAATTTGTATATATTAAATAACGCTTATGAACTACATGATGCAGGTAATATTTCTGGAGGAGTATATAAAGATCTTTGGTTTTCTTTACTTTCTTCGTTGAACAATAAAGTCCAGCTAATAGAAGCTATGGAGTATAAGAATTGAGTAAAGAGCATTAGTAATAATTTTATTTCAATCAAGAGATTAATCAACAATGGATAAGCATAACAACTTACGAAAAGACTTTATGGAAAAAGGCTACTGCATTTTAGAGAATGCATTAACTTCAGAAGAACTTCAGTCATTATTAGTTCAAACTGAACATGTTCTGACTTTAGATGATGGTAGTGATGATTTTCTTCGAATTAATGACTCAAACCATATACATAAGATCAAATACATGTTTGATAAGGGGGATATTTTTTTACAATACTTAGTACATAACTCTATATTAAAAATAGTTTCAGAGTTATCAGATGATATTACACAAATTGTACCAACATGGGAAGATATGCTTATTAAGATACCACAAAATGGGATTCCCGTTAATGTCCATCAAGATCTTGCTTTGCAGTCTGCTAGTCACGATGTATTTAGTGTGGGAATATACTTACATGATTCATACGATAATCCAGTGTATTATCTGCCGGGAAGCCACAAAATGGGAGCTTTAACTAAAACAGAAATATATAAAGTTTACGATAAAGATCGAGATAAATTTGTTCCTATTCGTGTTAAAGCAGGAGATATAGTTATCCATAATGTAAAAACCGTTCATTATTCTGAAGAAAATAAATGTGACCATCCAAGATATACGTGGTATCTTGAATTTAGGACAATTAACCAGTTAAAAAATGATAGTCCATGGGATAATGACTGGATTATGTCAAGAAGAGCAATTTGGGCTTACGCTTTACAAAAATATCACAAAAATATTGATTACTTATTACCTGATATAGATTTATTAGCAAAGTATTTGCAAAATCTAAATTTAAAAATCTCACATACAAATGAGTTTATTAATTATGATATGCAAAGCCCATATAATCATTTTTCATAAAGGTCAAATATGATTGATTTAAGGAGCGATACTGTAACTTTGCCAGATAAAAGCATGAGAAAAATCATCTCTAGCGCTGAGGTTGGGGATGATGCGTATGGAGAAGATAAGAGTGTAAATATTTTGCAAGATTATTGCAAAGAGCTTTTTCAAGTAGAAGATGCATTGTTTGTAACGAGTGGAATGTTAAGTAATAGACTTGCTATAATGTCTCAAGTTGAGAAAGGGGATGAAGTAATTACAGAATATAATTATCATATAAATTTTTTCGATAGTGCAGCGTTTGCTTCAATCTGTAATGTGGTTTTAAACACCATTCAGACAAAAAATGGTATCATTACTTGTAGTGATATTAAGCAAGTAATAGATTCAAAACCTAGATATTATTATTTTTCACAACCTAAACTAGTGTCTATAGAAAACACTATAAATGGTTGGGTTGGAAAAATATTTCCAATTCATGAGATCAAAAAACTTAGGTTATTTACTAAAGAATCCAGTATGTCTATCCATTTAGATGGTGCAAGAATTTTTAATGCGCATGTTGAAACTAATATACCTCTTGCAGAATATGCGCAGCAGGTCGACACAATGAGTATTTGTTTATCTAAAAGTCTTGGTTCTCCATATGGATCAGTATTAATGGGTAAAAAAGAAATTATAGATAAAGCAAGAAGATATAGAGTGTGGCTTGGTGGAGGTGTTCATCAAGTTGGTTTTAATGCTAAGGCAGCATACTATGCTATAAAAAATAATATTGATAGAATTAAGATAGATCATAAAAATACTCAAGTACTTTTAGACAAACTAAAAAAAATTGAAGAACTTATAATTAATCCATTATCAGGAAGTACAAATATGATTCAATTTGATATATCCAACCTTAAATTAAGTTCTGATGAATTTCTTGAGCACTGCAAGGAGTTAGGATTATTACTTTTTCCTTGGTTACCAAATATAATAAGAGCAGTAGTACATAAGGATATTTCTTCGTCTGATATTACTTTAACTGCGCAAATTATTAAAAAAGTAGTTGAATATAATGGTACCCAAAAACTGGACTGCTAAAAATGCAAAATGAGATATAATTTCACAACAAGGGAATGGAAATTATATGTCTAAAAAAGCGAAGCAATATAGTGCGACGGAAAAAACAAAAATTGTTATAGAAGCAATAAAAGCTGAAATGACAATAGCACAAATAAGCAGTAAGTACGGGGTTCATGCAACTCAAATACAAGCATGGAAAAAAAGAGGTATAGAAAATTTAGTTAGTGGTTTTCAAGTTAAGCCGGCAACAAAAGATCCAGACAATCAAGATTTGATAAAACAATTATATGAACAAATAGGACAGTTAAGCGTTGAGCGTGACTGGCTGAAAAAAAAATCTACATTGTTTGGACTTGGAAACTAGGAAAAGTATGATTGATAATAATTGTAGAAATCTAAGCATTGCTAGGCAATGCGATCTACTTTTAATTAATAAATCTACTTATTATTACAAGGCAAAAGGAATAACTACAAGAGACTTAGAAATAATGAAAGTAATTGATGAAATCTACACAGAGCATCCGTATTTCGGGGCCAGAAGAATGTCCAGGCATCTTGTACCGTTTGGAATTGTTATCGGTCGCAAAGCGGTAAGTCGTTATTACGGAATAATGGCAATAGAAGCCATTTATCCTAAAATGAATTTAAGCAAGCGCAACCAAGCTCATAAGGTATATCCTTATCTTTTAAAAGGCGTTGAAATTACTAAGACAAATCAGGTATGGAGCACCGATATAACTTATATTAGAATGGCACAAGGATTTGTATATCTAGTAGCCATTATTGATTGGTTTAGCCGTTATATTCTGAGCTGGAAGGTTTCAATTAGCTTAGAAAGTGATTTTTGCATCGACGCACTAGAAGAAGCCCTAGAAAAGCACGGTCAACCTGAGGTTTTTAATACCGATCAAGGTTCTCAATTTACGTCAAAAAATTTCATCCACGAACTTGTTAAACGTGAAATCAAGATTAGCATGGACGGTAAAGGTAGGGCTTTAGATAATGTATTTATTGAAAGATTTTGGCGTTCATTAAAACAAGAAAAAATATATTTGATAATTTTAAATACTGTCAAGGAGGTAAAAAATGCTATAACAGATTACATAACTTTTTATAATAGTAAAAGGATGCACCAATCCTTGGAATATTTAACTCCAGAACAGGTGTATTTAACAAAAATTATTGGCTAAAATTATAACGCAAATTATATCTCATAATTTCTGATTTTTAGTCTAGACAAATTGGGCCACCTTAGAAAGCCTAGGAAGAAAAAACGGATAATTTATAATGAAGCAGAAATTTAAAATAGATTTATTTAGCGATACTAATTGTTCCATTAGTAAGGGAATGCGTGAATATATGTGTAACGCTGAAGTAGGGAATGAAGTTGCAGGAGAAGATCCAACTGTTAACTTATTATTAGAAAAAATTTGTTATCTAACAGGAAAAGAGGATGCAGTATTTTTACCTTCTGGATCAATGTGCAATATTCTTGCATTTCGATCTTGGTGCAAGCGTTCAGGAGATGGTATTATCTTTGAAAAAACAGCGCATCCTGTTTTAAAAAATAAAACAATATTTACAGGCATTGTACAAGCCCAGCCTATACTAATTGATGGAAATAGAGGCATTTATATTGCTCAGCAATTAGAATCTGAACTAGATAAGTTTTTTGGATATAATGACTCTAATCCATGTCTTGTATCTGTAGAAAACCCTACTAATTATGGAGGAGGAGCAATTTGGTCATTAGATAACTTACACTCTGTTTGTAATATAGCAAAAAAATATTCTATCCCTACATATATGGATGGAGCTAGGTTATTAGTTGCTGAGGTCAAAACAGGTGTTCCAATTAAAAAATATGTAGAGCCATTTGATGCACTATTTATCGATTTTTGTAAATCATTAGGTGCTCCAATGGGAGCTGTATTAGCAGGGAGTAAAGAGTTTATTAAAGATGTATGGTTTTATAAGTTTCAGTTTGGTGGGTATATGCATAAAGCAGGAATACTTGCTGCTGCTTGCATTTATGGATTAGAACACAATATACAACTTCTTCATACTGTTTTAGAAAATACGCGTTTGTTAAGTAACTATCTTCATCAATTACCTTTTATTAAGATAGAATTAGAACACGTAGAAACAAATATAATCTTATTGACTATAGAGCATGAACACCTAACTGCTGCTGATTTCGAGAAGGAGTTAGCAAAAATGAGCGTACGCGTATATGCATTTGACAGAGCTAAAATTCGTATTGTAATGCATTTTGATATTGGATTAACTGAAGTTGAATATATAAAAAATGCCTTTGAAGAAATAGGTATGAAAAAATAAACAAATGAACATAACAAATGATGGTTTATTAAAATTTTATTATAAGGTTTTATTTCCCTACAGATGTAAAATATTATTGTTGTTTGCCTTCCCTATAATCTGGTGCGTTGCTGAGACGATCGCTCCATATCTAATTAAAGTTATTATAGATGATCTTTCAGGCGATAAAGTTAATACCACCTCATTTGGTGAGTTGCTCGGAATACCAATTTTATACTATTTTGTTCTGATGGTAACTATAGAAATAGCTATTAGGGGATGTAATTATGTTTGGTTACAATTTATCCCAGAGCTAAGAGGCGAGTTTAGGAATGCTATTTTAACTACTGTATTGCAAAAGCCAATTAGCTTTTATCAAAACCATCTAATAGGAGAATTAGTTACAAAATTTAAGAATTTATCGAATAGTTTTGATTTAATTTTAGCAAGTTTTTTGTATGGTATTTTTCCTGTCTTTATTTCTTCACTAATTATCCTAGGCTTTTTATTTTATATTGATGGATTATTTGCCATTTTCTTTTTGATATGGTTTTTAGGTATGAACATTGTCACTTTTTATTTTGCGAATAAAAATATTACTTTGTCAGATAAGCATATCTCTCATGAAAATCTATTATTAGGTCATTTTGGTGACTTATTTAGAAATATTATATCCATTAAAACATTTCAAGGAGCAGAGCTAGATAATGAGATAACCAATAGACTGCAGAATTCAGAAATACAATGTACAAAGGAATTAGAATGGCTGACTTTTAAAATTGATTCTATAAGAAGTATTATTTCTATATTGGTTTTTCTATCTATGATAATTCTTCTTGGCTGGGGGTGGCAAGTTAAGAGAATAACGCTTGGAGATTTCTCATTTGTTACTGCAGCGTGTTTTTATATTAGACGTTCAGTATGGATAGCATCAGTTAATCTTTTAAATTTATTTAAAGAAATCGGGATTGCAAAAGAATCGTTCAATGATCTAGTCATTTCTGATATATCAACTATACAATTAAACGAAATTGCTAAGTGTAAAAGTAATAATTATGATATCAGTATAGAGTCTATATACTTTGGATATGATCAGAATCACACGTTATTTAATAAACTTACATTACACATTCCTGAAGAACAAAATGTTATAGTGACGGGGACATCAGGCTCTGGCAAAACAACTTTAATGCAACTTATATTGAATCTATTTCCTATAAAGGAAGGTAGTATTTTAATTGGTAACACAAAAATTGAAAGCTATTTAAGGGATAATTTGGACAGTATTGTATACGTACCTCAAAATACTGAGCTATTCCATAGAAGCATTCTAGATAACATTCTCTATAGTGATCCCAAAGCATCAAGGCAAGAAGTCGCTGCAGCAGCTAAACTTACAAAAGTCGATAAATTCATCTCAAGTCTTGATAATGGATATAATACATTAGTCGGAGAAAATGGAGTTAAGTTATCTGGTGGTCAATGTCAAAGAATTGCACTTGCTAGAGCTTTGTTAAGAAAACCAGCAATTTTAATTCTTGATGAAGCAACATCAGCTCTTGATAATAATATGGAGAGAAGCATATTAGAAAATATTATTCACAAGACAGAAATCAAAACTCTGATAATGGTATCGCATAATCATACAAATTTAAATTTATTTGATAGAGTTTTGATTTTTGAAAATGGTTTGATTAAAGAGGATTATCTTGTAAATAATTTGGATGGTAAATCAAATTATTCCTAGTAATTCAGAATATTCAGAAGAGTGATGATTTATGTTGGTAAAAGTGAAAGAAATAAGAAATATTTGTATCAGTATTTTTAATTCAATTGGAGTTGATGACAAGTTATCAGAATTCATTGTAGATGATTTAATAGATAATGATATACAAGGGTACAGCTCTCATGGAGTTATGAGAGCAAAAGAGTATGTAACCCATATTAAACAAGGATATATTCTTTCTAAAAGTAAACCAACAATTAACTTAATTTCAAATACGATTTCAATGATTGATGGTAATAAAAGCTTTGGCGTGTTAGTTGTAAAGAAAGTGGTTAAACATCTTTTACAAAAACTAAAAACAAATAAATTTGGCTTTGTTACTTTTGCAAATAGTGGACATATAGGTCGTTTAGCTAATATAGCTGAACCAATTATAAATACTGGCGGTATAATAATTGGCTTTCTAAATTTTTCTGGTTCCGGACAAAATGTTATACCTTTTGGTGGCAAAACTCCTAAGCTGTGTACCAATCCTATTGTAATGGGAGTCCCGTCCCCAGAAGGTCCAATATTGATAGATTTTTCAACAAGTTCTTATTCTGAAGGTAAATTGAGAGATGCATATTATAGAAATCAAGAAATACCAGAGGGTGTGTTAGTAGATAAAAAGGGTAATTCTATAACGAATCCAAAAGAGTTTTATGAAAAATATGGAGAAGTTTTTTTGACACCTCTTGGAGGAAGTGAGTTAGGGTATAAGGGATTTGGATTATCATTATTTACTGAAATATTAGCAGGAATAGTCTCAGGAGGTGGGTGTTGCTCAACTAAACTTGGAAGTATGACAAATTCTGGATTTTTTCTAACGTTTTTACCGGAAATGTTTAATCAGAGTAGTGATACATTTAGTTCTGAAGTTAATAATTTAATTAATTATTTAAGAGAGCCGATTTCCGAAATGCCGAGCAATAACGTTTCAATTCCCGGTCTGAGAAAAATGAATAATAAACAAACAAAAAGTATTGATTTACCACAGAAAATATTAGATGAGCTCATGGAGCTTAACAATGGTTAAGCTCCTGGGTAATATCATTTTTTTAATATGCTCAGCGCCGTCTGTGTGCAATACACATCTTAACATAGCTAGTATTTTTAATGGCAATTTAGTACCTCAGATTCAAGTTTTGCATGGGGGATTGTCATCACCGGGAGTATATAAATTTAGAAAAAATGATAAAGAATATGTTCTTAGATTAAGTCACCCAAATAGATCAATTTCTGAAAGGGAAAGGACAGTGCAATGTTATAAATTAGCTTCTAATAATGGAATCGCTCCTATTATAAAATATACCAATGCAGATGGAGTTATTGTTTCAGATTATATAAATGGTAATTATGTTTCCAAGACAGACTTGCAAAGCAAAAAATTATTGCCAGAACTAGCAAAAACTATTAAAAAATTACATAGTATTGATGGGTTTCCCTCATCTAAAGATATTTTTACTATTCGCCAAAGTTTTGAAAAGCAGGTCCTTCTCTTAAATTCTAGTTTGGTATTAAAAGCTTCAAAATATCTAAAGTTGGTTGATAGAATTCTTTTAAAAGATAAAGTTACACTTGTTGCAACACATAATGATTTAAAACCCGAAAATATTTTTTTTAATAATAAATTTATGATTATAGATTGGGAGGCGGCTTGCCTTGGTTACTCCTATTTTGATTTGGCTACTATCCTTATTTTTTATAACCTGTCTGATGATGAGCAGAATGAATTTTTAGAAGCTTACTATAATAGAAAACCTACTATAATGGAAAAAGAAAAAATAAATCTCTTTAAGCAAGAAGTGTTAGGATATTACGGAATGGCATATTTAATGCTTTCTGTATATAAAAACCTCCCTCCTTTATCATCTGAAGAGATTAATAACCTACCAGAGTTGCATGATTATTTGGAAAATAAATTTCTTCAAAACGACACATTAGACTCTTATCTTAAAGCTCAAAAACTGGGGTGGATCTTGATTAAAAAATTAATGAAAATTGGGGTAGCAGCAACATCTCTGTAAAAAGGTACGGTTTTGAGAATGGATTTTCTTCAAAACCGTACTTTTTTTTTAGTTTTCAAGTTTCTTTTTATTTTTATCGACAAAATATGTCCCCATAGGGATAACATGTTTATAGGGTAATAAAGAAATATGTGATAAACTTTTTTCATCGTAAGCGTTCGGGGAAGGTGGTCTAGTAAAAAGGGAAATAAAGGGTAAAATTTCTTGAATATAAAAATCAGGAGATTTTATGGCAAAAAGAAAACGAATATACGTATCACCGGAGAAGAAGAAACAAATAATAAAGGAAATATTACAAAATGGTAGTAATATAAAATTATTGGCGGAAAAATATCAGGTAACGGCAAGGACACTTAGTAAATGGGGAAGCGATTACTACAAAGCAGAAGAAGGAAAGGAACCAAAACTGGAGCAACATTTTGTAGAAGTTCAGGTAGGAAGCGATATAAAAAAGCGCTATCTTAAAAAAGTAGAATTATTATTAGATAATCATAGATGCAGTATAGAGGGGAGATTAAATAGCGAGCAACTGATAAAAGTTCTGCAAATACTGGAGGAAGCTTCATGTTAAATCCGGATAGCAGTTGCCGAATATACCTGTGTACAGGCCACAAGGATATGAGAAAAGGCGTACATAGTTTATCTATACTTGCACAAACAATAATATCTGATAATTTCAAGGTAGGAGCGTTATTTATATTTCGAGTCAAGAGCGCAGATAAAATAAAAATACTATGGTGGGACGGACAGGGATTTTGCTTATATTACAAGCAGCTAGATAGTGGTAAATTCACGTGGCCAAAGTTAGAGGAGCAAAAAACATTGATAATAACAAGAGCACAACTGAGTATGTTAATGGAAGCGATTGATTGGAGGAATCCAGTAAGGCATGAGGGTCCGACATACGTAGCTTAAAACGATTAAAAATGGAAAACAAGATAAGTAATTTACCGCCCGAAATAGAGTCATTACATAAGCTAGTTGCTAGTTTACACGGCAAGAATCGGGATCTACTTGAGCAAAATAACAATTGGTCTTCTAAATACCAGAAACTATCAAATCAAAATACGGAACTGTCAAAGAAAAATACTGAATTATTGGACCGAGTGAATAAACTGGAGGAACAATTAAAGCTTTTGAAAGCAAAAAGATTCGGTAAATCATCAGAAAAGCTAGAGCATAAAATAGATATAGTAGAAAGATTACTGGAAGAGGAGGAGTTGTTATTAGGATTCCAGTCAAATAGCACCACTTTTATAGGAGATACGATAGGGGAAAAGTCACAAGCAAAAAGGAAGAAGCTACCTGATCATTTACCAAGAGAAGAAGTAGTACTGATGCCTGAGCCCCAAATGTGACTCCTGTGGCGGAGAAGAGTTCCGCACTATAGAAGAAGACATATCGGAAGTGTTAGAGCATATACCTGAAACATTCAAGGTAATAAGATATATAAGACCAAGATGTGCTTGTATAAAATGTGATAATATTATGCAGGCTTACGCTCCATCAAAAGTAATAGATAAAGGAAATGTAGGTGCTGGATTACTTGCCCATATAGTTGTAAATAAATATTGTAACCACTTGCCTGCGTATCGTCAATCCCAGATATATGAGAGAGAAGGAGTTGATTTACCTAGATCAACAATATCTGGTTGGTTAGGAGGGGGAGCAAAATTACTTGAACCATTAGCAAAAAAGATACAGGAATATATATTTGAAGCCGGTCAAATTCATGGAGATGATACTCCGGTAAAGGTACTGGAACCTGGAACCGGTCAAACCAAAACTGGAAGAATCTGGACATATGTAAGGGATGGTAGACCTAAGGGGGATGAATACCCGATAGCGGCTTGTTATTTTTATAGTCCTGATAGAAAGGAGAAAGGCCGGAATCTCATCTGAAGAATTTTGCAGGTATATTACACGCCGATAGCTATGCAGGGTACAATGGATTATATAAAAGTGAAGATAATCCGAATGCTACAATAGAGGAAGCAGCATGCTGGGCCCATAGCCGAAGGAAGTTTTACGATATCATAGTAAGTAACGATAAGGCTAATATTGCTTTGGCAATTGTTGAAAAAATAGCCGAGATATATGAAATTGAATCCCAGATCCGTGGATTAAAACCGGAACAGAGGTTAAAAGTTCGCCGGGAAAAATCAAAAGGGTTAGTAGATGAACTCTTTGTTGGACTTAATAAAGCATATAAACAATTACCGAATAAAAGTTCTACTTCTAAGGCTATCAAATATGCTCTTAATAATGAGACAGCATTAAGGAGATTCCTAGATAACGGCAATATTGAAATAGATAATAATGCCGCAGAACGAGCACTCAGAGCTGTTGCTATCGGCAGGAAAAACTGGCTTTTTGCTGGTTCTGATAAAGGCGGTAATACTGCAGCCATCTTCTATACCTTAATTGAAACAGCAAAACTTAATAATATAAATCCTGTTAAATATTTACATAAAGTTTTTGAAGTTATTCAGGATTATAAGGCTAATCACATCGAAGACCTTCTCCCCTGGAATATTAAATTAGAATAAATTAAATAACAAGGGCTGGTTTGCCGAACGCTTACTAATAAACTATTAATTACATTTGTAAATTGCATTAATTATGCTTTTTGCTGCTTAGCAAAAAATGGCATTATTCTTGTTTTATCATAGAATCTCCGAGAAAAGATTCTGATTCTTAAGCTTAGATTGAATTCTTTGAATATGTACAGAGTCATATGGGAAGGATTTTGTCACTATTTCAAGAGCCTGAGTTAAACAATCAAGAGATTGTACTTTAAAACTATCTGATTTCTTTATATTGTTACTATTCCTTTCCTGTTCATATTTTTTAAAAAACAAACTGCTTAAATTCTCTAGTGAAATGTAAGCTTCTGGGTGCTTTTTTTGCTTATATATATTTAAAGCTTGGTTAAATAAACTTTTAGCTAGCTCTAAATCCCCCTTTAGCATACTAACTTCTCCTAAGCTGTTTATAATTCCAGCGGTTTGGGTATGATTCTCACCATAATTCTGTTTATAAATGGTAAGAGCTTGGCTCAATAATTTTTGTGCTTTGTCATAATCTTTTGAATGCTTATAAGTATTTCCTAAGTGAAACATTACCCAAGCAGCTGTTACATGATCTGGCCTAAAGTAATTGTAGTAAATGGTCAAACTCTCATTAAACAGATCTCTGGCTTTCAAAGCATCTCCTAAAGCACTATAAATGCAACCTAGATGAGTTAAAACCCAAGCTGTTTCAATACAATTTTTTCCATTATGCTTAAGATAAAGCTTAAGTGATTGTTCTAATAGCACTCGAGCTTTATCATAATTACCTATGCTCCCATAAAGATTTCCTAAACGCGCTTGAACCCAAGCTGTTTGAGTATGATCAGAACCATAATATTCGTTATAAATAACTAAAGCTTGCTCTAGTAATTCTTGGGCTCGCTTAAAATTACCTACATTTTTATCATTACTTCCTAAATAAGCTTGAACACGTGCAGTTTCAATATGCTTATTACTATAATTATTCTGATAAATTCTAAATCCATTTTCTAAAAATTCTTTTGCCTTAGCATAATCTCCTATATTCCTGTAAATATTTCCTAGATATATAAAGACCCAAGCAGTTCTGTTATGTTTCTTACCATAATGTTTCTCATATACAAGTAGAGCTTTCTCTAAGAGCCCCTTAGCTTTATGATAATCCCCCATATTTCTATAAACATTACCTAAACGAGTAGTAACCCATGAAGTTTGTAAATGATCTGGTCCATAGTAGTCTTTATATACAGAGAGCACTTCCTCCAGTAGGGTTCTTGCTTTTGCATAATTACCAATATAGAAATAATAAATCCCTAACCTAATCTTGAGGTGAGAAGCTGTAAGTTTATCTACTAGGAGATTATGCCCTAAGAAAGCCTCAACATGTGACACTAGTATAGACACATTATCGATGTGTTTCTTTAATCCTTTATCCATCGAATCTGCCAGAACATCGGCTATAGATTGAATTTGCTTAGCGCCTTTCTCTAGCTCAAGTAATTTAATAAGATACTCTAGTGTTATAGTTTGAGTACTACGATGAATAGATAAAGCAGGATCTACTTGATTTAATGATTTTTCAGTTATTAAAGAGCATTTCCTTAATTCATGAATAAACTTACTAACAATCACGCTATCCTTATATCTACTCAAGAGTTCCTTGGGTATATTTTGTGAATTTATTATGCTAATAAATAGTAAAAGATCTTTAAAATCAGGATGAGCTTTGATAATATGCTTAACAGGTAAGGAAATAACATCATAGCGTGTTTTAGTGTAGTTTCCTATGTCACTCAATATAAACTCATGTATTGAAGTAACTTCTTCTTTAGACTCAGAAATATATCTTAAGTACTTGTCATAAGAGATTTTCTCTTCTTTAAGGTAGGAAGCAGCTATGGAGATATCCAAAGGAAATGATGGAATTTTATCCAAAAACTTAGTTATTAATGGTTGCTCAATTTCTAAATTACCGCGACTATTATTTATAATTTTATTAAAGAGCTCTAGTTTCTCCTCCTTTTTTAGCTCTCCAATCTCAATAACATTCGAAGTATTAATATAGCTGTTATAAGCTATATTACTGTCCTGAGTAGTAATTATTACTTTACCATTTCCCCAGACTTTTTCATCATAAGGAAAACAATCTTTGATGTCTTGAAATGTTACCACGTTATTATAAATAATAAGCCAATCAGGATAATTTTTAATTTTTTTAGTTATGAATAAAAGTAGTTTACGCTCCCTTTCATATGTGTCTTTTATTTCAGGTATTATTCTTAGTTCTTGTTTTTCTTCTTCTGTTTGACAAAGAGAATAAGCAAGCTGCTTAAAAGAAAATATAAGGCTTTCCTTAGTTTCGCTATTTATTTCCCATACTAAGGGGATTTTTTGCTTACGAGCATATCGATGAGCTATTGTTGTTTTTCCTGAACCACCAATACCTACCAATACAACTATTTGTATACCATTTTTATCTACTAGCTTTTGTTTTATTTTATCAAGAACTGATGAGTGAGATAATAGAATACTCTCATGAGGTAATGCTAAGTCTGATCTAATCTCATTAAAGCTATGGTGCCTGGTGAATAATGTAGGGCTTATAAAATAAACTATCAGTAAAACGAGGCAAACAGTTAAAAGAAATAAAATAGAAAAATTTTGGTATATTGGTTTTCTTTTGAATAGAGTAGAAGAAAGTGAAGGATTTTTCTCCATAGCTTCTCCTTTCCAAGAGCTTATAATTGATTGATAATCTTTTTTAAACTCCTGAATAAAAATCTCTAAAGATGGTTTGTCGATAAGTTTTGATAATAAATCTAGCGTAACGAAATAGTAGTTTTTATCCTTACGAAAATCTACATACTGAATGTTTTTAGGCGGCTCTATGCTCTTATCCTCTGAAATCATTAAAAGAAGAATATTTTGGTACTTATTATTTTGTGCTGGTAAATCCCCTATTTGAGTATAAATATTATAATTATTCTTTTCAGCATTTATATTTTGATCCACTAAGGCAATATTAGCTAGCTCTAAATCCCCCTTTAATTGCTCTAAAGTATTTTTCTCTTCGATATCTACTTGATTGGTTTTAAATGAACATCTAAGTGGTTGTTTATTAAACAACTTACCTATTTTTATTAAATAATCATTAAACAAAGATTCAATTAATATTTGTAAATAGTAGTGCTTTAAAAAAGATAATTTCCCAGATTTAACGATAAAGTCAATCAAATATTCTCGTGAACTATGGCCTATTTTAAGCATTATGTTATGTACATGAGTGCCAACCGTTCGAGGAGAAATGAACAGTAATGATGCTATTTTCTTTTCTCCTCTATTGTGCACAACACAAGCAATTATATCAATTTCTCTACGGGTAAATTTTATGTTGCTAATAATATTCAACTCAAGGTTATATATTACCTGCCGTTGATTAGGACTTATAATAAACTCCATTCAAAAGACTGATTTAGTTAACAAACAGAGCTTAGCAAATTACTACTTTTATATCTAACCATTATAGTGGACTGAAGAAGTCAGACAGTAAAATCAATAGTTTTGTTTCGCAAAAGATATAAAATTAAAAGAAACATAATTTAAATATATGACAAAAAAGCATATTAAAAATTTCAGTGCAGAATATAAAACTAAAGTAGTGTTGGAATTACTAGAATCGGAGGTAACTATATCTCAATTATCAAAGAAATATGAAATTACTCCAAAGACTATTCAAAATTGGAAGAAGCATTTTTTAAGTAATGCATCAATGGCTTTTGAGCCGGCAAAAGTAGTCAGTGAGTACAAAACAGAAATTGAGGAGTTAAAATCTCAAAATGATGAATTAGCAAAAGCTCTGGGGAAGGCTACAATAGAGAGGGACTGGGCGTTGGGAAAGCTAAACGGCTTGGATATAGCAAATAAACGAGATCTTGTCGATTCCAAGCTGAAAGAATTATCAATGGCAAGACAATGCGAATTATTGAAGATAAATAGATCTATGCTTTATTATCAGCCCCAAATAATGAGCTTATACAACAAAAAGATTATGGATAGAATAGATGAAATATATACAGATAATCCAGAGTATGGTTATCGTTTTATTTATAAATCTTTATTAGAGGAAGGATTAAATATTGGTAGAGATCGTACTCTCAAATACATGGGTATTATGGGTATAGAGGCTATTTATCCAAAGAAAAAGAAATCTATCTCTATGCAGAATAAAGATCATAAGATATATCCATATCTCCTTGAGCCTTATTGGCAAATATATAACGGTAGTCGGTCTGTATACGTACCAAGATCAAATGAAGTATGGAGCGGGGATATAACATACATTAGAACCCCGATAGGCTTTATGTATATGGCAGCAATTATAGATTGGCACAGTAAAGCTATATTGAGTTATAAACTGTCAAATTCAATGGATGCAAGCCTTGTAACGAGTATTTTAGAAGACGCTCTTAGTAAGTACCCACCTCCGCTGATATTCAATAGTGATCAAGGTAGTCAGTATACCGGCTCAGAACATATAAAAATACTCGAGAAATACGGTATACAAATCTCTATGAACGGTAAAGGCAGAAGCATCGATAACATTGTTATGGAGAGATTTTTTAAGACTCTAAAATATAATTGTATATTTATAAATGAATTTAACAATATCTCAGAACTTAGGGAGGGGATTAACATATATGTAGATAAATATAATAATAGAAGATTTCATTCTAGTATTGGTTATAAAAAACCTATGGATGTTTATCTCAATGCATTACAAAATGCAGCATGATAATAGGAAACAAAATCTACAAAAATTTGTCTTGATTTTTCAGTCCACTATATTAACCATATTCTCCAGCTTTTATCTTTTTATTTCAACAGCTGGGTATTCTTCCAAATAACTTTCACCATTTGCACCATAATAAGTAACTTTTCTAGTAATAAAATCTACTTCATACTCGATAACTCCAGCTTTCCAGGAAGCACATAGGAATTCAGGAAAAGTACAAAGACCTTCTTGATCAGATCTAATTGCGCTGATCAAAGCTTCACGGTCAAACTTTGGGATTTCATGAATACCTTTTATAATAGGAATCCCTTGTTGAACTACTGCTCCGTCTTCTGTTAAATAAATAGATTGACACGACGGCAAAAACGGGGAAACCACCAGATTTTGGACGAATTGAGATTGCATATTGCTGTGCCTCAGTAAGTTTATCAGCAATTTTATTCATGTATTTTCTTCTGTTTAACTTAATTGAGCTAACATTATTATTAATATAACTTCACAGACTATCAAAAACTAGTCCATTTTAAAGTATTACATAATTCATAATAAGATTGTTTCCATAAAATAAAACTACTTGTAATATACTATAAATTAAACGAACGTTTAGATGACGGTGGTTTTTTAAGAAATTATATTGTTTTAAGTGGTATAATTACAAAAAGAAGTATTCCTATTATAACCATCTACAACCTGATGCAAAAGGTAGAGTAACTTTAGGGGAAATAGCTTCTAATGTTAGCAGTTACAGAATAACAATAGAAAATAATGGAAAAGTTATATTAGAACCATATGCAGAAATTCCATTATCGGAAAAATGGATATTTAATAATAAAGAACTTTTAGAGAAAATCAAAGAACAAGCGATAGAGAAGAAATCCGGATAAATTGTTTTTCCAAACTCAGCTATAGAAATAAAATGGGATTACCCAAATTAGGTAATAGATATAATGGTACCCAAAAACTGGACTGCTAAAAATGCAAAATGAGATATAATTTCACAACAAGGGAATGGAAATTATATGTCTAAAAAAGCGAAGCAATATAGTGCGACGGAAAAAACAAAAATTGTTATAGAAGCAATAAAAGCTGAAATGACAATAGCACAAATAAGCAGTAAGTACGGGGTTCATGCAACTCAAATACAAGCATGGAAAAAAAGAGGTATAGAAAATTTAGTTAGTGGTTTTCAAGTTAAGCCGGCAACAAAAGATCCAGACAATCAAGATTTGATAAAACAATTATATGAACAAATAGGACAGTTAAGCGTTGAGCGTGACTGGCTGAAAAAAAAATCTACATTGTTTGGACTTGGAAACTAGGAAAAGTATGATTGATAATAATTGTAGAAATCTAAGCATTGCTAGGCAATGCGATCTACTTTTAATTAATAAATCTACTTATTATTACAAGGCAAAAGGAATAACTACAAGAGACTTAGAAATAATGAAAGTAATTGATGAAATCTACACAGAGCATCCGTATTTCGGGGCCAGAAGAATGTCCAGGCATCTTGTACCGTTTGGAATTGTTATCGGTCGCAAAGCGGTAAGTCGTTATTACGGAATAATGGCAATAGAAGCCATTTATCCTAAAATGAATTTAAGCAAGCGCAACCAAGCTCATAAGGTATATCCTTATCTTTTAAAAGGCGTTGAAATTACTAAGACAAATCAGGTATGGAGCACCGATATAACTTATATTAGAATGGCACAAGGATTTGTATATCTAGTAGCCATTATTGATTGGTTTAGCCGTTATATTCTGAGCTGGAAGGTTTCAATTAGCTTAGAAAGTGATTTTTGCATCGACGCACTAGAAGAAGCCCTAGAAAAGCACGGTCAACCTGAGGTTTTTAATACCGATCAAGGTTCTCAATTTACGTCAAAAAATTTCATCCACGAACTTGTTAAACGTGAAATCAAGATTAGCATGGACGGTAAAGGTAGGGCTTTAGATAATGTATTTATTGAAAGATTTTGGCGTTCATTAAAACAAGAAAAAATATATTTGATAATTTTAAATACTGTCAAGGAGGTAAAAAATGCTATAACAGATTACATAACTTTTTATAATAGTAAAAGGATGCACCAATCCTTGGAATATTTAACTCCAGAACAGGTGTATTTAACAAAAATTATTGGCTAAAATTATAACGCAAATTATATCTCATAATTTCTGATTTTTAGTCTAGACAAATTGGGCCACCTTAAGATGTTAATCGGATATGTACGAGTCTCCAAAGCAGATGGAAGTCAAGTTGTAGATTTACAAAAAGATGCTCTTTTAGCTTTGGGTATTGATGAGCATAATATATACAGTGATTTGGCTAGTGGGAAACTGGACGGTCGTCCTAATTTACAGGCTTGTCTTAAAGCCCTTCGCAAAGAAGATACATTGGTGGTATGGAAACTTGATAGGTTAGGAAGAGATCTAAAACATTTAATTGATATTGTATATGAACTTAAAACTAGAGAAGTAGGTTTTAAAGTACTAGCAGGTCAAGGAGCTGAGATTGACACAACTACCGCAAATGGTCGTTTGATTTTTAGTATTTTTGCCTCTTTAGCCGAGTATGAAAGAGAATTAATTTCTGAAAGGACAAAAGCCGGCTTAGCATCTGCAAGAGCGCGAGGAAGAAAAGGCGGTAGAAAGTATAAAATGACTCCTACCAAACTTTATCTCGCACAAGGAGCTATGGGAAAGCCTAATACAAAGATATCGGAACTTTGCAAGGAATTAGGAATTACGCGCCAGACTCTATACAGGCATGTAGACCCCAACGGGGAATTAAGGGGTGATGCCCATAAATTAATAGCACAAAAAATCTAAGTAAAGTTTAGTACTTTAAATTTTACTGCTGACATCGACTTTTGCCCCCCACTGCCATCGTCTTCTGAAAATGACAACACATAAAAAGTTAATAATTAGATAATATAATTAGGTTTAACTTTACAAACATTTTCCTAGATAATAAATTTAAAATTCTTTAATAAAAATAAATGTATTTATGAAGCAGGAAGAATCAATATTACTACAGTAAAGATTCAAGGATTTGTAAGTCTATGTCAATGCAAAGTTAAAATGTCGTGCCTTATAAAAATAATATTAAATAATCAGCTTAGTTTCCTTGAAATTATTAAGAATTGAACTATCTGTAATCAAATATAAATTATTAAAGGATTTTATGATTATTGATAAAGGAGAAATTGATATAAATGGAGTGCCAGTTCTCTTACAAATGGAAGATAGTAGACCACACGGAACTCCATTTTTAAGAGAAAAGATAATTAGGGAAGTGAAGAGGTTTATTGAAAGCTATGAGAATAAAACTAATATAAAATCTCTAACTGGTATTCAAACAAATACAGTTACATATCCCGCTAATTTATCTGCAGAAGAAGATAAAGATTCACTATTTCTAGAACGCATTGATGCAGACCTATTATTAAAAATAGAGGATAAAAAAGGCAAAATTATCGAACATAAAAAAATTGATATATATCTAGTTAGGTCAGAAACAAAGGTAGAATTGCATCCTCTAGAAGGGTAACTTTTACGCTGTTAGCACTTTTTTGTATATCCTTAAGTTTGATTGCTTCTTTAAAACAAGCAACAGCTTCTTCGTAATTTTGGGAGTTAAATAAAGCGACTCCTTTTTCATTATATGTTCTAGCATCGCCTGGATTCACATAACAAGGATTTGCTAAATTAAATTTAGCCTGTTCTTGAGATAATCTTTTATATAGAGATTTGCGGTAATTCTTAACTTCTGGAAGCTGCATCATAGCTTCAGCCTCTTCAGTTTTATCAAGACTCAACAAAGCATCTGCTTTGTATCTCGAGCGCAATCAAAGGCTATGATAGATTCTTTATAATGGTTATTTCGATACAGGTACTTACCTTTGTAAATACCTTTGTTCTTAGCGGCGGCAATACCGTCAGCCTGACGCTCACGGCGCAAATTAGTTTCAAATCTGGCAAAGACACCGAGCATATTATAGAATGCTTTACCTGTTGCGGTAGAAGTATGAGTTATTGTCAAATGTTGTGTATGAAAAAAATTAGGCAACATATTTTTTCTCATTTAAGTTATCGTTACTAATTTCACTTACATGAATTCCATCTATAAATTTTTCCATATTAATAACTTGGGCAATGCGGTTTTTACCTCGTAAAGGTTTCCACCTTTTTTCTGCTTCAAGGAATAATTTATAGGTAGCAGCAATAATAGTATTTCTCGAAAAACAATTCCTAGATTTTCTAGTTCTATGCTTAACCGTAGCAAAGGTAGATTCAATAGGATTAGTTGTCCGCAAATGTATCCAGTGCTCCCCTGGAAAATCGTAAAAAGCTAATAACTCTTTTTCATTTTTCAATAAGCATTCTGTAGCCTTAGGATATTTAGCAGAATAAGCCAAGATAAATTTTTTCCAACTGGATTCAGCTTCTTCTCTAGAACTAGCCATATAAATATTATGTATCATTTGCTTGGCTTTAGCTTGCTGAGATTTTGGTAACTTATTCAAAATATTAGAAGTCTTATGTACCCAACAGCGCTGATGTACCGTAGTAGGATATTCTTCTGTCAGAGCTCCCCAAAAACCAAGTGCTCCATCTCCAACAGCTAAGGCAGGAGAGTGTATCAGACCTCTGCTTTTTATGTCGAGTAATAATCCTTGCCAGCTTTCCTTGCTTTCTCTAAAACCATCATCTATAGCGACCAATTCCTTTTTTCCGTATTCATCAACACCAATTATTACCAAAATACAGTTCTTCTCCGATTCCATTCTTGCCTGTAAATAAATACCATCAACCCAGAAGTAGACATATTTCTTCTTTGTTAAATCTCGTCTTTGCCATAACAAATATTGATCATACCACTCAGATTTTAGCCTGGATATTACATTAGGTGATAAGTTCTTTGGCTTGCTACCCAATATAGGTTCAAAGCTATCAGCAAAATCTGTAGTAGATATTCCCTTTAAATAAAGTAGCGGTAATAGAACATCTATAGTAACCGTACGCCTCATGTATTGCGGAATCAGATTAGAAGAGAATTTTATATCCTCTTTACCTCTATCTCTTACCCGTGGTACTTTTACTGCTACCTCTCCTATACCGGTTTGTATGTTGCGCTCAGGTAAGTAGCCATTGCGGACGACTTGTTTACTCCCATTAGTAAGTAACTTATCTTGGTAGGATGATATAAAATTTTGTACCTCTTCCTCTATAGCTAGTTGCAACATTTTTTGAGCTGACTCCCTTAAAAACTCACTTAATACATCTGTTACTAAATTTTATAATGGTACCCAAAAACTGGACTGCTAAAAATGCAAAATGAGATATAATTTCACAACAAGGGAATGGAAATTATATGTCTAAAAAAGCGAAGCAATATAGTGCGACGGAAAAAACAAAAATTGTTATAGAAGCAATAAAAGCTGAAATGACAATAGCACAAATAAGCAGTAAGTACGGGGTTCATGCAACTCAAATACAAGCATGGAAAAAAAGAGGTATAGAAAATTTAGTTAGTGGTTTTCAAGTTAAGCCGGCAACAAAAGATCCAGACAATCAAGATTTGATAAAACAATTATATGAACAAATAGGACAGTTAAGCGTTGAGCGTGACTGGCTGAAAAAAAAATCTACATTGTTTGGACTTGGAAACTAGGAAAAGTATGATTGATAATAATTGTAGAAATCTAAGCATTGCTAGGCAATGCGATCTACTTTTAATTAATAAATCTACTTATTATTACAAGGCAAAAGGAATAACTACAAGAGACTTAGAAATAATGAAAGTAATTGATGAAATCTACACAGAGCATCCGTATTTCGGGGCCAGAAGAATGTCCAGGCATCTTGTACCGTTTGGAATTGTTATCGGTCGCAAAGCGGTAAGTCGTTATTACGGAATAATGGCAATAGAAGCCATTTATCCTAAAATGAATTTAAGCAAGCGCAACCAAGCTCATAAGGTATATCCTTATCTTTTAAAAGGCGTTGAAATTACTAAGACAAATCAGGTATGGAGCACCGATATAACTTATATTAGAATGGCACAAGGATTTGTATATCTAGTAGCCATTATTGATTGGTTTAGCCGTTATATTCTGAGCTGGAAGGTTTCAATTAGCTTAGAAAGTGATTTTTGCATCGACGCACTAGAAGAAGCCCTAGAAAAGCACGGTCAACCTGAGGTTTTTAATACCGATCAAGGTTCTCAATTTACGTCAAAAAATTTCATCCACGAACTTGTTAAACGTGAAATCAAGATTAGCATGGACGGTAAAGGTAGGGCTTTAGATAATGTATTTATTGAAAGATTTTGGCGTTCATTAAAACAAGAAAAAATATATTTGATAATTTTAAATACTGTCAAGGAGGTAAAAAATGCTATAACAGATTACATAACTTTTTATAATAGTAAAAGGATGCACCAATCCTTGGAATATTTAACTCCAGAACAGGTGTATTTAACAAAAATTATTGGCTAAAATTATAACGCAAATTATATCTCATAATTTCTGATTTTTAGTCTAGACAAATTGGGCCACCTTATTTTGTGTTGGATTTTTATAATCAATTATATTACTCTTTCTCATGGTGTATTCCTTATTTTATTGTTAATAGGATTTGCAAATTACAATAATAATATTAATTTGCGAATACGCCACCTAATCTTCTATCTCACCTCCATACACAACTTTCCATCATAACTCTATCTATTATCAGAGGAGGCATCAACCTTTATTGCTTGATCGCATATTTCTATAACGTGTTCATATTTTTCATTGTGCAAAGCTATATGGGCTTGATGATGTAAGTGCTGCCAGTTATCTGCGATATTTTCTGAAAAAAATCTTGTATATACAACTAAACTTATTATTGCACCGAGTGTTAACCACAATAAATATTTGGTGTATCTGCATTTCATATATGTTACCTTTAAATATTTTATTTATTGTTCAATAAGACTAGCTTATAACATTAACTATAAAGTTATTATTAGCTTAATGCAATTGTTCTATAGCTTTTCTGGCTTGCTGTATTAACGTACCATTGGGGGTATTTATACCCGTAATTTACTGAAGTGTAATATGTATGTTGTAGCCAATTAAAATATGAGAATAAAAAGATCTTATTACCGTAATATTATAGCGGATTATAAAAAGTTAACAGTGCCTGCAAAGTATAATACAAAACCCACTCTTAACTGATAATGAGTTTTGGATTTTTTTATAATAAAGGTTCAGTTGGTTTTGTGCTAATGGGCAATCCCCGATGAATGGAGCAAAGCTTACTGCCGAAGATAAGTTTGCAGAATTTATAGCTTTGGTCTAAAAAGCCAAAGCTAAAGAACATAATAACCAATTAATTCTTTTTTACGCCAAAAGATAAGCCTACGAATTTTTTGTTAAAGTCGCTGACATTTTTATTGGATTGATTTACTACATTAAGAGTCGACTTATTCCAGGCCGGATGTTTGCGAAAATCTACGTCCATTAGGATTTTACCGCTTGGCAGAGTAGAAGAAGTCAAAAACTCATCTTTACCGATTTTGATTTTTAGGGACTGATATTTTGGATGAATGTCTTTTCTCATGCTGCTACCTTATCTTTTATTTTTTTAATTTCTTTTCTAATAGATCTGGCATTATCAGACATCTTAAAGACTTTTGTGTTTAGCATATAGGAATCAAAGCCTCCTGCTTTTTCAATGCTACGTAAGCACCGTGCAACTACTTTTAGCTTATATTCTTGACCGGTTAATTCACTGCGGCACTTAACAATTTTAATGTTAGGTTCAAAACGCCTTCTGGTTTTTCTTTGAGAATGAGATACGTTATTACCGAACTGTACCCCAACTCCTGTTAATTCGCATTTACGAGACATGGTTAATCCCTATTCTTATTTGATAAAATATAAAACTTAATTCTTCGGGAAGAGATACATAATTCTCTTCTTACTGTCAAGGAAAGAAATATAAACAGGAGTTTTGTCTAAATTTGCCAGTCTGTTATATCTCACAAATCATTATTGAAATTGTAACCAATCTTTTAATCTGGAATATCTATTAGAGCTTTTTCCATCTTTTACCGCCATGGCAAAAGCTTTTTTCTCTCCGATAATAACTACAAGTTTCTTACCTCTTGTAATTGCCGTATAAACAAGATTACGCCTAAGCATCATGTAACTTTGCATAGTAATAGGAATAATAACTGCCGGATACTCTGATCCTTGTGATTTATGTATGGTAGTTGCATAGGCTAGGGTGATTTGATCTAAATCATCATAGTCATATACTACCTTATTGCCGTAAAAATCAATAGTTACCTCTTGTTCTTCCTGATTGATAGCACTAATTACACCAATATCTCCGTTATAAGTATCCTTGTCGTAGTTATTTTCCGTTTGCATTACTTTATCACCGACTGCAAAAATCTGTCCAAATTTTGTAATCCCTTTTTCATAATTTGGGTTTAATACTTTCTGTAATTCAGTATTAAGTGACCTTGCCCCGGTGCCGCCTCTCTGCATGGGGCATAATAATTGAATATCATTTATGGGATTCAGCTTAAACTTCTTAGGTATTCTATCGCAGGTGATAGTAATTATCTTATTGATGATATCGTCCCCCGGTTCTGCTTCAATAAAGTAAAAATCACTATTATCTTTACGGAAGTTTAAATCAGGTAATATACCTTTATTAACCTTATGGGCATTAGTGATTATCGCACTGCTTTCCGATTGGCGAAAGATCTGATTTAATCTAACGGTTGTAATGATACTGGAATTGATAATATCTTTTAGTACCTGTCCTGCACCAACAGAAGGTAATTGATCCACATCACCGACTAATAAAAGACCAATATGATCAGGTAGAGCTTTTATCAAAGCATAAAATAAAGTGACATCAATCATCGAGCTTTCATCAACTATTAAATAATTACATATAAGTCTATTGTCCTCATTATACTTAAAACCTCCCCCTAAAGAGTTGATTTCTAGTAATCTATGTATAGTGGTTGCCTCCAGGCCGGTTGTTTCACTTAGGCGTTTAGCAGCTCTACCGGTTGGAGCACAAAGTTTGATATTAAGCTTTTTAAGTTCTAGTAGTTTAATCAGAGCTTTGACTAAAGTTGTTTTGCCGGTACCGGGGCCGCCGGTAATAACCATTAGCCTTTTTGACAGAGCTTTGATGATAGCTTCTTTCTGGTTATCTGCTAACCGGATACTCAGCTTTTGTTCTATTTCAGGAATTAACTCTTGCAAGTTACCATCACCCCATGGAACATCTTCTTGGTTAATAGATAAAAGCATCTTTGCTATCTGTTTTTCATAGAAGTGATAACTAGCTAAAAATAAGCATGGCTTATCTTCTATAAGATCACAAATAATAGTTTTTGATTCGATCTCTTTTTCAATAGCTAGCTTTACTAAACTTGAGTCTATACCGAGTAGTTTCTGAGTATTTTCTATTAAGGTCTCCAAGGGTAGGGCGCAATGTCCATTTGAGGTTGCCTCCAATAATGCGTAAGATAAACCGGCTCTAGCACGTATAAGAGAATCTTTTGCAATACCTAAGTTAGAGGCAATCGTATCTGCCGAAACGAATCCAATACCCCTTATGTTTTTAGCTAATTGGTATGGATCCTTGGATACTATGGCAATTGCTTCTTCCCCATAGGTTTTAAATATTCTGGTTGCTCTTGTTGTACCGACCCCATGAGATTGAAGAAAGATCATGATTTCCCGTACAATTTTCTGATCCTTCCAGTTATTGCAAATACTATTTGCTCTAATTTTACCTATTCCGTCTAAAGTAGATAATAATTCCGGTTTGTGTTCAATTACATCAAAAACTTGATCACCAAATGCAGTAACCAACTTTTTAGCAAAATGAGCTCCTATTCCTTTGATAAGACCGGAGCCTAAATATTTTTCAATTCCTTCTAAAGTATCCGGTGGAAGAGCTTTCAGAAAATCAGCTTTAAATTGCTTGCCATGATTGCGATCATTGTACCAAATGCCGCTACATTTAATATATTCCCCGGCAGATACGGAAGGGACGCTGCCTGTAACGGTGACTAGATCCTTGTGGTTTTTAACCTTAACCCTTAAAACGCAAAACCCGTTTTCAGGATTATGATAAGTAATGCGCTCGATGTTACCCGATAGATATTCTTTAACATTTTGATTATGTATGCTCATGTGTATCTTTTTAAGAGGTACACAGTTTTTGAAACCATTCCAGCTTATCTCGGTATTTTACATGATTATTGGATTTATTGTTTGTACTTGAGAATCTACTATAAGCATCAAATATTTCTACAGGTATATTAATCGAAGATGTATTGTAGATGTTAGAGCGTAGGTAATTTATTTCCTCGGCTACCTTATCTTCGTTCAGTTCAATAGACCAGGCCCTATATTTATCGTTCTGACTCATGCTCCATCTATAACCTCGTGCTTTTAACAGTTCTTTACTATCATATGGAGAGTTAACTGCATATAGCTTGAACCTGATAGCCTTAGATTGAGTAAGTAACTCTTTTAATACCGGTACCTGTGATTTTGGTAACTGCTGCGCTAAAAGGTGAACACCTGCGAGACAATCATTTATTACTCTGTGTCCTTCATGGAAAAACCCGAATTTATAAGCAATGTATTCGAGTTTACGACTTGAGATCCCTTCTTTATCCCAGTCAACGTCATACATTAGACAACCCCAAGCTTTTGGTGGAAGCGAAGGGAAGGTGGTTTCAAGGAATGTACGATCAAACTGAGCGTTGTGAGCGATAATCAGGTCAACATCCTGCAAGTAATTAGCAACTGCATTTTCTTGTATTTTCTGGCCTTTTACCATATCATCGTTAATTCCCGTAAGTTCTGTAATATACTCAGTTATCGGGATGCCCGGATCTTGATAGCCGCTAAAATCACCCAGCAAGCGAAAGATGGAGCCGTGCCTGTTATATTCAAACTTGACCATTCCAAGTTCTATCAATTTATCCTGTGTATAGGATAAACCTGTTGTTTCAATATCCAGAAAAACAGCGATCATTTTATCATCTTCATCGCCGGTATTATAATATTCCGGCCTCTGATATTTTTTAGTGACTCTGTAATGGCCTGAATTATTTAAAATAGTAGCTAGATTCTCTATATCCTCGTGTTGCATCTTCTAAAAATAGTTCAATATATTTTATAAGTACCGAAGTACCTAACGAATCTAAACAGGTTATTACAAGTTCCATGCTCTTACAACTAAAATTAAATTAGGTATGGAACATGCAAATTTGATCATGTATAAATAAAGTTAACATTAATTTTATTTCAAAAACAGAAATACGCTAAAGTTATGTTATTACTTAAACCGGTTTATTTTTATACTTTGGGTTATTTGATAACTTATCTGATTATTAGGTATAAAGTTTATATTGGTGAGTATCAGAGAAAAATTAAGGAAGAGTTTAGCATAATTGATATAAAGGCGAATCATTACGTTTTTATAGATGGAAAACAGATAATTGGTATAGTTAGGATAATGTATGAAAACGGTATAGCAGATTTAGCAAGGGTAACGGTTATTAAGGAATACAGGAATCAGGGGTATGGAATGGAACTCATGAAACGGGTTATTAATGAAGTAAGAAATAGCCGAAAGGCAGAAATAATAAGGCTTTCTATAAGTGATAAAGCGATGCTAGATTTTTATCAACAGTTCGGTTTCAAGGAGAACGGAGAGGTTTCCTTTCATAATATCCCAACCATCAGCATGATAAAAATTCTTTAGCAGTAATAAATGGAGAAAGGGGAATGAATTTTAACATCGATTCTGCAATTTTTATTAGTTTTTTAGTATTTAACCTCGCAGTAGGTTTGTTTTATAGTAGAGGAATTAAAAATATCAAGGAATATGCTATCGGTAATAGAGGATTTTCTACCGGTGCTATTTCAGCAACCATTGCAGCGACTTGGATTGGTGGAGGGGTTTTATCTCAAACCATAACAGAAACTTATAAAAACGGTTTATATTTTATCATTCCGGCACTTGGAGATTCATTAGTTCTTTTGGTCATAGGGTATTTTTTGGCTCCCCGAATGGGAGAATTTTTAGGGGACTTATCCATTGCCGAATCTATGAATAAACTGTATGGAAAAACAGTAAAGCTTATAACAGCATTTATTGCTGTAATGAGCTGTATGGGAGCTATCGCTGCCCAGTTTAAGGTTTCTGCAGTAATACTGCAGTTACTTTTTGATGTTTCAAGTTTTTATGGTGTTTTAGCTGCTGCAGTAATTGTAGTTATATATTCTTCTATTGGCGGGATTAAAGCTGTAACTTTTACAGATATAATCCAGATTTTTACGTTTGCGGTGGTAATACCTATAGTATCATTAATAATATGGGGTACTTTAGATGATTCAGAACATGTTTTAGAAAAATTGATAACTAATCCTACTTTTGATTATAAACAGGTTTTTGATATCTATAATCCAAGGTTTTTTGATTCTTTGCTTTTATTCTTATTTTTTATAATACCTACTCTAGAACCGGCAATTTTTCAACGAATAAATATGGCTAGGGATACCTCTCAAGTATATAAATCCTTTACCATAGCAGCTTTTATATGTTTACTGATTTCATTAATTATAGCTTGGATAGGTGTACTGCTATGGGCTAAAAATCCAGATTTAAATCCAAATAATCTATTAGCACATATAATTAATGACTATAGCTATCCCGGATTAAAAGGGATAATAGCAATAGGCGTAATGGCTATTATTATGTCTACTGCCGATTCATATATTAACTCAGCTGCAGTTTTGATTGCCAACGATATTTTTTCTTTTAAATTCGGCAACAGTCGAGGAACTGGGTTGGTCTTACCAAGAGTTATTGCAGTTATTGTAGCAATAATTAGTTTTTTTCTAGCTTTTAATACAAAAAGTCTATTGGATTTAACGTTTTTAATATGGGGATCATATATGCCGATTATTACGGTACCTCTTATTTTAGCCATATTAGGTTTTAGAAGCACTCCAAGAGCTGTTTTGATTGGTATGGCAGCAGGTGTTATTACTATGGCGGCATTTAAATTTTTTGATATACAGATTAAGGCGGTAATACCGGCAATGGTATCGAATGCTTTCTGTTTTTTTACTGCTCATTACATACTAGGTGAGCAGGGTGGTTGGGTTGGAATCAAAAAGCTCGAACCTTTGCTGGCCGTAAGAAGTGAGCGTAAGAGAAAAATGCTTAAGTTGATGAAAGCAATACAGGAATTTAACTTTTGGAGCTTTTGTAAAAAAAATACTCCAAAGCACGATTATATTTATCCTTTATTTGGCCTTTTCTGTATTATATCCGTTTTCTCAACAATGTATTCCATGCCTAAAAGTATTCAGCTTGAACATAAAGAAATACTTGAGTTTATTTATCACACGGTTCTTGTATCTTCTTCAATACTCCTTACTTTTCCAATTTGGCCACCGACCTTTAAACAGGAAAAATTTATTGTTATTGCCTGGAATCTCATATTACCGTATGTGCTGATATTTGCTCCAACTTTGTTAATAATAGTAAGTAACTTTGGGCAATTTCAGCTTATGATATTTATACTCAATATTATAATTATTGCTCTGTTACTTAGATGGCAGGTAGCAATATTCATGGTTTGTTCTACAGTATTTTTAAGTGTAGAGACCTATAAGTGGCATATGGGAGTAGATGATTTAAGTGCAGCCATAGAGGTAGGATTACAATTTAAAATAATGTACGTGTTGCTTTTAGTTAGCAGTATTCTAATAGTCTTCTTTAAACCTAAACAACAATATCAGGATTTTACTGAAGAAAAGAACGAACACCTGAGTAAAAGAATAGAAACCAGAGAGAAAGAGGTAGAAGAAGCGTTGGCTCTTAAAACTGAATTTATCCGTAATATGAATCACGAATATCATGCGCCTATGACCGGAGTAATCAGCATGGCTGAGACCCTGCAAGCAGGTTATGATAAGCTAACGGATGACCAGAAAAAGCAGGCTATTGACGTAATCGTAAAAAGTGCCCATAACCTTAAAGTATTTGATGAGAATCTTGCTACTCTCTCTGATTTGAGTAAACCTCGTTATAAACTCCAGAAAGAGAATTTCAATTTTAGTGATCTAGTATATGAGAGGGTAGAGACCTGTCGTAAACTGTATGATGAGAATAAGGAAGACAGAGAATTTATTTTAAATGTTGAAGAAAATATAGGAATCAATGCCGACAGGAATTATATAATTCAGTTACTAGATAATTTGATTATAAATACTATTAGTTATTGTAAAAAAGGCCTGATTAACATTAGCTTGAATCAAGAGAGGAATCACATACGCTTAAGTTTATCCGATGAAGGAATTGGTATACCTAAAGAAGAGCTTTATGAGGTATTTGAGCCGTTTACGGTAAGCTCCATAACTCGTACTCCAGCAGGGGGAAGAGGTGTCGGCCTTGCTGTTTGCAAACGTATTCTGGAAGTTCATGGCGGTACTATTAAAGCTGAAAGTGACGGAAAAAAGGGAGCAACTTTTACGGTGATACTTCTGGTTTAGGATTGACTTAATAGAACTTACCGGTAAGAGATAGTAAATCTGTTAGTACAAAGATCCGATTAGCAAGGAATTATCCATAAGAAGAAAAACGATATCAGGGGTATCAGAAAATCCTTGTTGTTTCTAACCTTATAGTAGGTATTGAAACCCTAACGTGAAGGGTTGACTGCATCCTTTAACTTTTGCCCAACCTTGAACTTTGGTTGATTATAAGCAGGAATATTTAAGTAGAGTAGGCTGCCAACGAGTTACCGCTGCCTTGTTGTAGCGACACTTTTCCAACAACCTCTCTCCAAACCGGACATGACCGTTTCCGTATCATCCGGCTTTCCAGTAATCTATTACGCCGAAAGTCTTCTTCCATAATACTTACCGTGATGTATGCTATTATGACACTTTTGGCAAACAATCAACGTTTTGCGATTCCTCGCGATCATCTTCTTTTGCCACTCAGCTTTAGTAGCTTTTCTCTGTTTCAAGTCTGCTAATTTTCTTATGTGATGTACCTCTACTTTCTCATGAGAACCACATAACTCGAATTCTTGAGCTTTCAAACGCTCTACTAATTCAGTGCGGTTATTCCAGACACAATCTACAGGTTGCTCACTAATACTGGCCCATTTATTCCATTTTAGCGATATTCCACCAAAATGTGTAATAAGCGGTTTTCTTAGTTTATTATCTCGCTTAACAAGGATGATATGGTTATACTTTTCCGGACAGTTAATATAAGACAATATTAACAGAAAGGAAGTACAGAATGACGAAACCGAAACCAAAGATTTATCCGGCTGAATTTAAGGAATCAGCAGTGAAGCTAGCAATTGAATCCAATAAGCCCATGGCTCAAACAGCTAAAGAATTAGGGATTACAAGAACTACTCTGTATACTTGGGTAGATAAATATTCTACCCCCAAGAAATCAATGATGCGAACAGTATAGTGGACTGAAAAATCAAGACAAATTTTTGTAGATTTTGTTTCCTATTATCATGCTGCATTTTGTAATGCATTGAGATAAACATCCATAGGTTTTTTATAACCAATACTAGAATGAAATCTTCTATTATTATATTTATCTACATATATGTTAATCCCCTCCCTAAGTTCTGAGATATTGTTAAATTCATTTATAAATATACAATTATATTTTAGAGTCTTAAAAAATCTCTCCATAACAATGTTATCGATGCTTCTGCCTTTACCGTTCATAGAGATTTGTATACCGTATTTCTCGAGTATTTTTATATGTTCTGAGCCGGTATACTGACTACCTTGATCACTATTGAATATCAGCGGAGGTGGGTACTTACTAAGAGCGTCTTCTAAAATACTCGTTACAAGGCTTGCATCCATTGAATTTGACAGTTTATAACTCAATATAGCTTTACTGTGCCAATCTATAATTGCTGCCATATACATAAAGCCTATCGGGGTTCTAATGTATGTTATATCCCCGCTCCATACTTCATTTGATCTTGGTACGTATACAGACCGACTACCGTTATATATTTGCCAATAAGGCTCAAGGAGATATGGATATATCTTATGATCTTTATTCTGCATAGAGATAGATTTCTTTTTCTTTGGATAAATAGCCTCTATACCCATAATACCCATGTATTTGAGAGTACGATCTCTACCAATATTTAATCCTTCCTCTAATAAAGATTTATAAATAAAACGATAACCATACTCTGGATTATCTGTATATATTTCATCTATTCTATCCATAATCTTTTTGTTGTATAAGCTCATTATTTGGGGCTGATAATAAAGCATAGATCTATTTATCTTCAATAATTCGCATTGTCTTGCCATTGATAATTCTTTCAGCTTGGAATCGACAAGATCTCGTTTATTTGCTATATCCAAGCCGTTTAGCTTTCCCAACGCCCAGTCCCTCTCTATTGTAGCCTTCCCCAGAGCTTTTGCTAATTCATCATTTTGAGATTTTAACTCCTCAATTTCTGTTTTGTACTCACTGACTACTTTTGCCGGCTCAAAAGCCATTGATGCATTACTTAAAAAATGCTTCTTCCAATTTTGAATAGTCTTTGGAGTAATTTCATATTTCTTTGATAATTGAGATATAGTTACCTCCGATTCTAGTAATTCCAACACTACTTTAGTTTTATATTCTGCACTGAAATTTTTAATATGCTTTTTTGTCATATATTTAAATTATGTTTCTTTTAATTTTATATCTTTTGCGAAACAAAACTATTGATTTTACTGTCTGACTTCTTCAGTCCACTATAGTCTAGTGGTGGTTTATGCTCTATGTAACATAGATTGAGATTGCTGACATCCTTGGATTTTATGATTCAATTACATTTTGTAATAAATAATTTTATAGGCTATAATGATTAGAATTGCTGTAAATCTTATACAGCTAAAACAGATACTTATAGATAGGTATATACATGGAAAATGATGATACTCACTTATTAGACAAAACTTATATTCCATATCAGGAAAAGAGATCTACCTTAAGTTCTGATCTAGCTTTAAGGTTATTATCAGAATTAGGAAAAAGTTGGATTATTAATGTTGATGGTCAATTATATAAAGAATATTATTTTGATAATTTTATTGATGCAATCAAATTTGCTAATGAAGTAGCTGAGGTAGCGGAACTGCAGAACCATCACCCTGACCTAGAAATTTCTTGGAGGAAATGTAAAGTTAAAATATGGACCCATAGTATTAACGGTCTAACCGAAAATGACTTTATCCTGGCAGCAAAGATTAACAGCTTATTAGCATAAGTATCAAGTTAATAAACTTTGTAATATTGTAATAACGATCTGGTTGGGTTTATACTTAAATAAATGTATAGTTTATCATAATTATTAAAGTAATAGTTATGATATTTTTTTTATGTGCTTTATTAAACTAACAATTGCATAAAATAATGGAGTACTACATATTGCAAAGAATAGTTTGTATAAATAGCTATTAATTATAAGTGTGCTCATTTTATCGATTGGTAGTGCACCAAAAAGGCTCATAAAGCTAATCACAATGGTTGTATCTACTAATAATGAGATTGCAGTACTACTGTTATTTCTTAGCCATAAATACTTACCTTTGGTTATTTTGCGTATCCATAAATAAATATTAATATCAATTAGCTGAGCGGTATAACAGGCGATAATGGAGCCAACAAATGCTATACTATATAACCCAAATACTTTATGAAAAATTATATCGTCAATTTTGGACCATTCAGTCGCAGTGAGTGAATCCATAATTGCTATTAATATCGCTACCATTATATTCATTGTTAATGCAAGCTTGACACAAAAGTTAGCTTTATTTTTACCATAAAACTCAGCTATTAAATCTGTCAGTAAAAAAGTTAGAGGGTATGTTATGGCTCCCACTGACAGTTCAAAAGTATGAAAAGGTAATATTGGTAAAACAACAAATTTTTGATATACCATATTACCCATAACAATAAGTACCGCAAATAATACGCATATTGTTGTATAAATTTTATCATCCATGTTTAAGTTTTTTATCCTCTTTGAAATAGTATGTTTTTTGGGGCATGCATAGTAATGTAATTTTTTAATATAAGTCAATATTTCGATTTTTATAATATTGGGAAGCATTTTCAAAAGCTAAATAGAAAATATAGTTCAAAATAATACTAATAATATACACTTTTACAACATGGCTATCTATGCTATAAACCTTTACAATACTAAAACTTTCTAAATATTACTGTGTTTAAGTTAAAAATTGCCATTATAAATTCTTGTATAAAACAAAATAAGGATATTATTATAAAACCTCATGTCTAATAATCGTTGACAGATATCTGCCTAATATTGATCTTAAGACGCTTAAACCTAATATTATATAAACAGATATTACAAGAGGTAGGAATTTAGTAATAATAGATAGTAGGACAGAAGAAAGTTCTAGTTATAGCAGTAATATGTAATAAGGGATTAATTCGTTATATCAAACTAAGAAAAAGTCTTCATTCCCTTAGTAATATGGTAATAATAAAATATTAGTTAGATAAATAATACTATGATTAACAATATAAATAAAATTACCAGGCTTAAGCTTACTAATAGTATGCTTGAGAGTAGTATTTTCGATCAATTGGTATTGAGTTATGATGGAAAGTTGTGTATGGAGGTGAGATAGAAGATTAGGTGGCGTATTCGCAAATTAATATTATTATTGTAATTTGCAAATCCTATTAACAATAAAATAAGGAATACACCATGAGAAAGAGTAATATAATTGATTATAAAAATCCAACACAAAATTTAGTAACAGATGTATTAAGTGAGTTTTTAAGGGAGTCAGCTCAAAAAATGTTGCAACTAGCTATAGAGGAAGAGGTACAAAATTTTATATCATCCTACCAAGATAAGTTACTTACTAATGGGAGTAAACAAGTCGTCCGCAATGGCTACTTACCTGAGCGCAACATACAAACCGGTATAGGAGAGGTAGCAGTAAAAGTACCACGGGTAAGAGATAGAGGTAAAGAGGATATAAAATTCTCTTCTAATCTGATTCCGCAATACATGAGGCGTACGGTTACTATAGATGTTCTATTACCGCTACTTTATTTAAAGGGAATATCTACTACAGATTTTGCTGATAGCTTTGAACCTATATTGGGTAGCAAGCCAAAGAACTTATCACCTAATGTAATATCCAGGCTAAAATCTGAGTGGTATGATCAATATTTGTTATGGCAAAGACGAGATTTAACAAAGAAGAAATATGTCTACTTCTGGGTTGATGGTATTTATTTACAGGCAAGAATGGAATCGGAGAAGAACTGTATTTTGGTAATAATTGGTGTTGATGAATACGGAAAAAAGGAATTGGTCGCTATAGATGATGGTTTTAGAGAAAGCAAGGAAAGCTGGCAAGGATTATTACTCGACATAAAAAGCAGAGGTCTGATACACTCTCCTGCCTTAGCTGTTGGAGATGGAGCACTTGGTTTTTGGGGAGCTCTGACAGAAGAATATCCTACTACGGTACATCAGCGCTGTTGGGTACATAAGACTTCTAATATTTTGAATAAGTTACCAAAATCTCAGCAAGCTAAAGCCAAGCAAATGATACATAATATTTATATGGCTAGTTCTAGAGAAGAAGCTGAATCCAGTTGGAAAAAATTTATCTTGGCTTATTCTGCTAAATATCCTAAGGCTACAGAATGCTTATTGAAAAATGAAAAAGAGTTATTAGCTTTTTACGATTTTCCAGGGGAGCACTGGATACATTTGCGGACAACTAATCCTATTGAATCTACCTTTGCTACGGTTAAGCATAGAACTAGAAAATCTAGGAATTGTTTTTCGAGAAATACTATTATTGCTGCTACCTATAAATTATTCCTTGAAGCAGAAAAAAGGTGGAAACCTTTACGAGGTAAAAACCGCATTGCCCAAGTTATTAATATGGAAAAATTTATAGATGGAATTCATGTAAGTGAAATTAGTAACGATAACTTAAATGAGAAAAAATATGTTGCCTAATTTTTTTCATACACAACATTTGACAATAACTCATTGGTATTTAACACAAGTGTAAATAAAGTATTTATCTTTATCGTAAATTTAACTAGCTGTATAAATAACGTATCCACGTACTGGGAATACCTCTCGGTTCAAGAGAAAATAAAGGCAAACAAGTATCATACTGAATATTTAAGTAACAAATACATTATATCACATGGTATTTTAAGGTATATTTTGAGTTTCTACACAAAACAACATCCTCAAAAAATCGAATTTAATTATAATGAGTATGGAAAACCTTTCTTAAAAAATAGTAATATCCAATTTAATATGTCTCATTCCCATAACATGGTCAGTTATATGATAGCTTTAAACTGTAGGGTGGGTATCGATATAGAATTACATGATAAAAATCTAAACATTGAGGAGCTTGCTGGTTATGTACTAACTCCAGAGGAGCACAAATATTTATCCAGTCTTAAACCTCGAGATAAACTTAGTTTTTTTTATACTTTCTGGACCAAAAAGGAAGCTTTAGTAAAGGCTATTGGTCAAGGATTATCTTATCCTATTAATACCATCGAAGTTATGAGATTATTATCTGGTAAAGGCATTCTGCTTAATGATGTGAATAATGAACTAAGTCAACAATGGTATTGCTATGAATTAGAAGTCCCGGAAAATTACTCCGGAGCTATTGGAATAGAGAATAAAATAGATGAAATAGTTTATCTAGAAATGAACAATCAACAAAATAATTTTTGATAATAAGGATTATAATGACTAAATTAGAGTCTCAGCAGAGAATAATTGGATTCTTAAATGAAGAATTTGCTAAAATAAAACAGTGGCAGCAAACCAATCAAAAAGTTAAAGTGAAAGCAGTAGAAAAAAAAGCTAAAAAATTGCTTAATGATATTGAATTAATGTTGAGAATCAATGCAGGTGATAATGAGGTAAATTTAAAGATTACTGAAATTAAAAAAGAAATAAAAAACTATTTTTCATATTTAAAACTATAATATTCAAGAAATTTTAGACTTTCACTAATTAGCTGCTACAATTATAAAACATATTATATATTTTATTGAAAGAAATTATGATAAGAGTTGCCGTGGTAATTTCAGGTTGTGGTCATCTTGATGGAGCTGAAATTTCTGAAACAGTATTTACATTACTTGAACTAGATAGAAATAATGTTGAGACTAGAATTTTTGCTCCGAATCAGAAACAGCATTATGTCATCAATCATTTGACTAAAAAAGAAGTAGTTGAGGAGCGTAACGTCCTTGTTGAATCTGCACGTATTGCTCGTGGAGCAATTCAGTCATTAAATGAATTGCAGGTAAAAGATTTTGATGCATTAATTTTACCTGGAGGGTTCGGAGCAGCTACGAATTTATCAGACTTAGCATTCAAAAATGAAAATGCCACAGTAATTGAAGATTTACGGAAGATAATCATAGAGTTTTATAAGTTATCAAAGCCTATTGGAGGAATATGTATTTCTCCTGCGGTTTTAGTTTTAGCTTTAAAAGATTTTGTACAAGTAAAAATTACCCTTGGTGATAAAAATGAACTTGTTGCTAAACTGGGGACATTGGAAGAAATTTGTGTGGCTGATGACATAGTTATAGATTGGGAAAATAAACTGGTTACTACTCCTGCTTTTATGATAGATGCACCATTAACTCAAATACATACGGGAATTAGTAAACTGGTAAATAAAATCATTGAAATGCACAATCGCATAAAACCTCCGGGAGAAATAAATGAGTGCTAAAAATATAAGGTGTTTAAAATAGCAAGTATCTTGGATATGATGTATATCATAAATGCAAAATATTCTTAGGCCAAAAATTAGATTTCTCCAGATATTCTAATTTAAAGTGACAAACTGCGTAATTTCTTTATATAAAATCTTGTTTACTATATTAATCACTTTTTGGTAAGAGGATTTAATAAAAAAGTGATCACCAGGTAGTAATTCGTATTGAAATAAAGCAGTAGTCTGTTCCTGCCATTTTAGTAAATCTTGGGAGTCAAATGTATCATCATTCAGACCTCCTAACGCCATTATGGGGCAAGCTAGGGGTGGTTCGCTATAATAGCTGTAGGTTTCAGATATACAGAAATCAGCACGTATTATTGGTAGGAATATGTCCATCAGTTCCTTGTTCTCAATTATATCTCTTGGAATTCCATTATATTCACGAATTTTTTGGATAAGTTCTGGACTTGGTAAGCGATGAATAGGGGGTCTTTTTAGCGGTACTTGTGGCGCCTTGGTTCCTGATATAATTAAGCTTTTGGGTTGCTGCATTGCTTTTTTTCGCAATATGCGTGTAAATTCAAACGATATTAACGCTCCAATACTGTGACCAAACAGAATATAAGGTTTATCAAGGTAGTTATGAAAATTTAAGGATAATTCATTAACGATGTCTGATATATTATATTACCCCTGACCGAATATAAAAATGCCTTTCAGAGCATTAATTCTCCTAGTATTCTACAATATTCTTCTCCTTTATTTTCTTTAAAAATTCATATTGCCAACCTTATGAAAGAAAGGCAGATAAAATGTAAACCTGAGCAAATTTTGCTTACATCTGGTGCTCAACAAGCAATGACATTAATATGTAAACTATTAATAGATAAAGGTGATAGTGTTATAATTGAAGAAATCAGTTACCCAGGATTTATACAAATTGCTAAATCTGCACATGCTAATCTTATATCTACTCCTGTTGATTATAAGAACGGTATAATAACAGAGCAATTAAAAAAACTTTTAATGAAAAATAAAACTCCTAAATTGCTTTATACTATCCCTGAGGGACATAATCCTTCAGGAATAAGTTTAAGCAATGAAAAGCGTTTGGAAATTGTCAATATAGCTAGTTCTTGGCAACTTCCTATTGTAGAAGATGATGCTTATGGGTTTATTAACTATGGTAAGATAAATCCTCCACTTTACTCTTACTCTAGTGGATTAGTATTTTATATAGGGTCTTTCTCTAAAATACTTTCGCCTGCTGCTAGGCTAGGTTGGATTATTGCTCCGGAATATTTAATACAAAAACTGGAAATATTAAAAGAAGGTATGGACATCAATACGTCAACCTTATCACAATACATAATTAATAATTATCTTAACCAAGGTTGTCTAAATGAACATCTTCAGTTTCTTAAAAACCATTATAAGAAAAAAAGAGATATAATGGTGGAAGCAATTAAACATTATATTCCAGAGATGGATTTTTCTATACCTAACAGTGGATTTTTTATATGGGGAAGACTTCCCGATATTAATACAAATAAGCTTTTTGTTCAGGCCCTAGAAAACAATAAAGTATCTTTTTTGCCTGGCTCAGCTTTTGGAGTTAAACATAATAGTTCTTTAGCAACTTGTTTACGTTTAAGCTTTGCATTGTGTGATATTAACATGATTGAGATAGGAATAAAACGTTTAAAACAAGCTTTAAAAGAATATAAAACTAGATCTTAAATTAACTACAGGTTTTACTATGAGTATATATAATTTTATAGAGTTAGGTATAGCGTACTTATTAGCAGCAATGATGCCTGGGCCATCTATTGCATTAATTATTAGAAATGCTCTTATAAATTCTCGTTTGTCAAGTATACAAGCTGCATTAGGTACAATATTAGGAACAGCATTACAATTTGGTTTAGTACTGACTATTTTAGTTTTTATAGAAAATAACTTAGTCCTTTTTAAAATATTAAAAATTTTATGCTCTATTTATTTAATATACTTAGGAATAAGGATGTTATTTGCTAGACAGCAAGAAAAATTAAGTTTAGATGAACAGAAACCTAAAAAATCATGTTTGAGTAATAACCAAAATTATCTTTTAGAAGCTTTATTTGTTGAATTTCTAAATCCTTTAGCTTTTACATTTTTTATAAGTATAATCACTGTCTTTGTAGATCAGATAGAATCTTTTAGAGTTAAGTTTATATGTTGGTTAGAGATTGTAATTCTAAGTTCTGTATGGTTTGTTACAGTTTCACTAGTTATCTCTTCTGAAAAAATTACTTTTTATACTAGAAATTTTAATAGAGTATTAGAAGTATCAGCTGGATGCATATTTATATTATTTGGCAGTAAGATATTGTTGGTGTAGAATTGATATGGTAATAGTTTTCTCTCAAATTATTGTCATGTTTCCATTAGTGAGATATTGATAATTTCAAGCCTATGATTCTGGTTTAGGGCTCGCAATGTGTTCCATATTCCCCGCCATATGTGGAGAATCTTTAAAATTCCCTCCTTTCTACTAAGAAATATTTATTATTTAGATCTTCCATAGAGATCCTCTATAGTTATCTGAAATTCACTGTTGCTTTTCTGTAAGCTATTTGCTTAAACTTTAGAATTGATAGAAGTGGTAAATTGATCTAATGAGTTATTGTCAAATGTTGTGTATGAAAAAAATTAGGCAACATATTTTTTCTCATTTAAGTTATCGTTACTAATTTCACTTACATGAATTCCATCTATAAATTTTTCCATATTAATAACTTGGGCAATGCGGTTTTTACCTCGTAAAGGTTTCCACCTTTTTTCTGCTTCAAGGAATAATTTATAGGTAGCAGCAATAATAGTATTTCTCGAAAAACAATTCCTAGATTTTCTAGTTCTATGCTTAACCGTAGCAAAGGTAGATTCAATAGGATTAGTTGTCCGCAAATGTATCCAGTGCTCCCCTGGAAAATCGTAAAAAGCTAATAACTCTTTTTCATTTTTCAATAAGCATTCTGTAGCCTTAGGATATTTAGCAGAATAAGCCAAGATAAATTTTTTCCAACTGGATTCAGCTTCTTCTCTAGAACTAGCCATATAAATATTATGTATCATTTGCTTGGCTTTAGCTTGCTGAGATTTTGGTAACTTATTCAAAATATTAGAAGTCTTATGTACCCAACAGCGCTGATGTACCGTAGTAGGATATTCTTCTGTCAGAGCTCCCCAAAAACCAAGTGCTCCATCTCCAACAGCTAAGGCAGGAGAGTGTATCAGACCTCTGCTTTTTATGTCGAGTAATAATCCTTGCCAGCTTTCCTTGCTTTCTCTAAAACCATCATCTATAGCGACCAATTCCTTTTTTCCGTATTCATCAACACCAATTATTACCAAAATACAGTTCTTCTCCGATTCCATTCTTGCCTGTAAATAAATACCATCAACCCAGAAGTAGACATATTTCTTCTTTGTTAAATCTCGTCTTTGCCATAACAAATATTGATCATACCACTCAGATTTTAGCCTGGATATTACATTAGGTGATAAGTTCTTTGGCTTGCTACCCAATATAGGTTCAAAGCTATCAGCAAAATCTGTAGTAGATATTCCCTTTAAATAAAGTAGCGGTAATAGAACATCTATAGTAACCGTACGCCTCATGTATTGCGGAATCAGATTAGAAGAGAATTTTATATCCTCTTTACCTCTATCTCTTACCCGTGGTACTTTTACTGCTACCTCTCCTATACCGGTTTGTATGTTGCGCTCAGGTAAGTAGCCATTGCGGACGACTTGTTTACTCCCATTAGTAAGTAACTTATCTTGGTAGGATGATATAAAATTTTGTACCTCTTCCTCTATAGCTAGTTGCAACATTTTTTGAGCTGACTCCCTTAAAAACTCACTTAATACATCTGTTACTAAATTTTGTGTTGGATTTTTATAATCAATTATATTACTCTTTCTCATGGTGTATTCCTTATTTTATTGTTAATAGGATTTGCAAATTACAATAATAATATTAATTTGCGAATACGCCACCTAATCTTCTATCTCACCTCCATACACAACTTTCCATCATAACTCTGATCTAATTGCTTCGGAGTCTTTATCAGTAATATCTATTTTTAGTTCTAAAATCCCTGAGTTAATAGCATTTATATCAATCATAACGTTCCTAATAGCTTTTCTTGTTGTAATTTTTGTTCTAACTGCTATAAAAATCTATTAGTTCTGGGCATAATTTTGTTCTATAAGTTTTAGTTTGTTTTTTATAAGAGGCGTGTTTGTGAATAAAGTAATAAGACTAATTTTTTTGGCAAGCTCTTTGTTTGTTTTTTCCTATGCTGTTGCCGATGAAAAAATTACCAAGATTGTTGTACATGGGAATCAAAGAATTCAGACATCAACCATCGAAGAGTATATAGGTTTAAGGGAAGGACAGCAATTTTCTTTAGAATCTCAAAATGATGCCGTTAAAAGTTTATATGCAACTTCATTATTTGAAGATGTTTCCATAAATTTTGCAAACGGGGTTTTAAGAGTTGATGTAAAAGAAACACCTTTTGTAAGCAAAGTAACTTTTACCGGGAATTCCAAGATAAAATCTGCAATCCTTACAAATGAAATCTCAACTGTTGCGGGTGAATCGTTAAGAAAAGCAAAACTGAGAGCAGACGTAGAAAAAATTAAGGAAATGTATAAACGTTCTGGTAGATTTTCTGTTAACGTTAACTCTAAAATTGAGGAACAGGGCAACAATGCCGTCAAAGTTATTTTTCAAATTACTGAAGGTCCAAAAACTGGAGTGAAATCCATTTACTTCGCCGGTAATGCGAATTATTCAAATTCTGAATTAAGATCTGTTATAATGACCAAGGAATCTAAATGGTTCAGGTTTTTAGAGACTAACGATACCTATGATCCTGACAGGATAGAATATGATAAGCATCTGCTTACCAAATTCTATAACTCAGTAGGATTTGCAGATTTTAACGTAATTTCAGTTACAGCGGATTTACTTCCGACAAAGGAGGGATTTATATTAACTTATTCAGTTGATGAAGGTAACAAATATCAATTTGGGAATATTACAGTTAATAATAAATTAAAAAATGTCGCAACTGAAGAAGTAGAAAAGTTTATTTCTCAGAAAAAGGGAGAAACTTTTAATTTAGACTCTATGGAATCGATTGCCGAGAAAATAACCAGTTATTTGGGAAGTCGTGGTTATCCGCAAGTAGAGGTTTATCCTGATATAAAACCAAATAGGGAAGCTAGAATAGTAGATGTGGTAATCGTAGTTGATCAGGCTGATAAGATTTTTATAAATAAAATCAATATTGAAGGCAACTTGAAAACCGAGGACCATGTTATTAGACGTCAACTTAGAATAGCAGAAGGTGATATATTTAATCGCTCAAAGATTGAAAAAGGTGAGCAAAATATTCGTAATTTGGATTATTTCGATAAATTAATGCTAAAAATAGCTCCTACTGATCGAAGAGACCGTTACGATATTAATATAGATGTTGAAGAAAAATCTACTTCTTCTATTGGACTAGACCTTGGATATAATACTGCTGGCGGTCCTTTTGGGCGCATATCCTTTTTAGAAAGGAATTTACTTGGTACTGGTAAATATTTAAATGCTGGTATACAAGTCGGTAAAAAAAGCATTAGCTATTATGGAGGGGTGACAAATCCTCATTTTCTTGATAAAGATTTGTCTTTAGGAGTGAATTTTTTTAGAACCCAGGATGGTCGCGGTAGTGGTTTTGGTAACGGTGAACAGAATTACTCTAAAACTTCTACCGGGGGCAAGACATCGATTGGTTATGACATAACCGACGATCTATCTCATGAGGTTGAGTATTTACTTAAACAGGACAAACTAAGTGGCCCATCAGATTCTGCTTCTGTATTTATTAAAGAGCAAATGGGTAAATTTACGACTTCGGCTATTGGCCACAGTTTGACTTACGATAGAACTGACAGTAGGATATTGCCTAAAAACGGCTATTTAATAGTCGGAAGCCAGGAATTTGCTGGGGTTGGCGGCAATACAAAATATCTAAAACATGAACTTGACGGTAAATATTTCAAGTCCTTTGTTGAGAATAAATACACATTAAAGCTGTCTGCTGCTGCTGGTCATATTAAAGGTGTAAGCGGTAAAAAAGTAAGGATTTCGGATAGATTTAATTTGGGAGATGCTTCTCTGAGGGGTTTTGCTCCAGGGGGTATAGGACCTAGGGATAAAAAAACCGATGAAGGTTTTGGCGGTCAGAAATATTATACTGTATCTTCAGAATTGAATTTTCCACTAGGCTTACCGCAGGAGTTTAATGTGACGGGAGCCGTTTTTGCGGATGCTGGTTCCTTATGGGATGCTGATTCAAAATCTTCTACTCCAGAAGGATTCTACAATGATAAAGCTCTAAGAGCTTCAGTAGGTTTTGGCTTTATATGGATAACCAAAATTGCTCCTATCAAGGTATACTGGGGTTTCCCAATGAAGAAACAGAAATATGATGAAAAACAAACTTTTCATATTCAATTTTCTACAAACTTGTAAAGTTCTCTGAATTTATTTACGTTGCAAAAATTAATATTACAAAATTTTGCAACGTTGTAGCTTAAAGAGATACTTATTCTCTTTACAATGAAGTCTGGTTATTTATTTAACAGGTTAGACTAAAAACCTTGTATTTTTATCAAGGTATTAGAAGAGTCATCTTGTTATGTTAGTAAGCATAAGCAGATTTAAGAGAACAGGATACGTGATATAGGAATTTGTTGTTTGTGTAGCTACTATAGGTAACTTTAAATATAATCATATGACTAATATTATTTAAAGCTTTTAAGTAGAGTGGTAAAATATAAGGGGATTTGGTAAACAGGGATTGATGGTTATAAGGCCCTACTTTAGAAAACGCTTATTTTTCACCTTTGTTTGCCCAAACTATATAGTGATGCAGAAATAATACCTAAGCTTATTTAGAAGTAGAAATTTTTGTCTATTGGATTGGAAAGTTTATTTTATGAATCTTGGTAGTTTTATACTAATTAATAAGTGTTGATTTATTTTGTTTTAGGAGGAAGTGGTGGGAAAGGATTTTGAATATTCAAGTTTTCTATTTGGTAGTAACTCAGTATTTATTGAGGAGCTTTATCAAAAATATTTACAAGATCCGAATTCTATTGACCAGAGTTGGACAAAATTTTTTGCAGTACAAAGTGATATCACCCCTTTGAAAACCACTGCCAAAATTATTATCCAGGATAAACCGGTTATTTCTTCTAATCAAGACGTGCCAACTAGTTCTTCTTTAGCGGAAAATTCTTTGAGAGCAAAATTCATGATTAAGGCCTATAGGGAGCATGGCCATTACCTAGCTAACCTAGATCCGTTAGGACTCGAGGTGAAAAAAACTAAGGAAGAGCTGAAATTAAACTTAGCAGATTTTGGCTTTAATGCGAATCAGTTATCAGAGCTTGTTGATGTATCGGGAGAATTTGATGATCTAAAAATCATTACCCTCGGCGAACTTGTCAATGTTTTAAACAGAACTTATTCCGGTTCAGTAGCAGTGGAATTTTCGCATGTGGAGAACTCAGTAGCCCAAGAATGGTTATATAATAAATTAGATAGTATTAGTACGCATATTAACCTATCGTTAGAGGAAAAAAAACAAACGCTACAAGACCTAGTGGAAGTAGAAGGCTTTGAGCAGTATTTACATGTAAAATTTCCTGGAGCTAAGAGATTTTCTATAGAAGGTGGGGATGCTTCCATAATAAGTCTTGATAGAATAATTGAAGAGTCAGCATCTATCGGAGCAGAAGAAGCGGTGATTGGTCTTGCACATAGAGGAAGGTTATCGACGCTAACCAAAATTATGAATAAGCCTTATAGAGCTATTTTTTCTGAATTTATGGGAAGCAGTGCCTTTCCAAGTGATCTTGGTGTAACAGGCGATGTAAAATATCATATGGGTTATTCTTCAGATAAAATTACTAAATCCGGAAAAAAAGTTCATCTTTCTTTAACAGCAAACCCCTCGCATTTAGAAGCTGTAAATCCGGTAGTTGCCGGTAAAGTTAGAGCCAAACAAGATTGTATGAATCGCGACCGTAGAAAAGTTGTGGGTATTTTGATTCACGGTGATGCTGCATTTTGTGGCCAGGGAGTAGTGGCAGAAAGTTTAGTAATGTCTGGTCTTGCTCCATATGATGTAGGAGGGATATTCCATATAGTAATTAATAACCAAATTGGTTTTACGGCTAATAGCTATGATTCAAGAGCTAGTAGATATTGTACAGAAGTGGCAAAAGTGGTTGGTGCTCCAATATTTCATGTTAACGGAGATGATGTAGAGGCAGTAGTATTAGTTACTAAAATTGCCTGCGAATATAGGCAAAAATTTCAGAAAGATGTGGTAGTTGATATAGTTTGCTACCGTAAATATGGCCATAATGAAGGCGATGAGCCAATGTATACCCAGAGCGTAATGTATGAGGTAATTAAAAATAAACAAACCCCAGCTGCTATCTATTCAGAGAAATTGAGTAACGCAGGGTTGATCGCTAGAAATTATTATCCAGAACTGAAACAAAAGTTTAAGAGTTTTTTAGACTCAGAATTTAATGAGGTTAAAAATTATAAACCAAGAGCTCAGTGGCTAGAAGGGCAGTGGTCTGGTTTTGATCGTCTTAGTGAGGATAAATTGTTAACAGGCGTCCATAAGTCCTTGCTACAGGAAATTGGTATCAAACTTTGTAGCATCCCTGGTGATTTTTCTATAAACCATAAATTAGCTAAATTATTCGAAGTAAGAAGCAATGACCTGATGAGTGACCAGCCAATTGATTGGGCCACGGCGGAACAACTAGCGTTTGCAACATTACTTAATGAAAAGACACCAATTAGGTTTACTGGCCAAGATGTCGAGAGAGGGACTTTTTCTCATCGCCATGCCGTACTCCACAGCCAAACTGATAAATCAATTTACGAACCTTTAAATAATATATCGGAAGATCAGGCATTTTTTGAAATTGCGGACAGTAATTTATCTGAATATGGCGTGCTTGGGTTTGAGTATGGTTATTCGATAGTAGATCCTAACCGTTTAGTGATATGGGAAGCTCAATTTGGCGATTTTGCCAATGGTGCGCAGATTATTTTTGATCAGTTCATTTCTTCTGCTGAAACAAAATGGCTTAGGATGAGTGGTATTGTTGTGCTTTTACCTCATGGAATGGAAGGCCAAGGACCTGAACATAGTTCAGCAAGGTTGGAAAGGTTTTTACAATTATGCGCAGAGGATAATATGTGCGTGGCTTACCCAACAACTCCAGCTTCAATATTCCATCTTTTGCGCCGTCAGATGAAAAGAAATTTTAGGAAACCTCTGATTGTTATGTCGCCTAAATCTTTGCTCCGCCATAAGTTAGCTGTTTCTAGTCTTGCAGAGCTGGATGAAGGAACAAAATTTATCCCGGTAATTGATGAAGTTGATAGAGAAATTAAAGCTGAAAGAGTAAAAAAAGTAATTTTTTGTTCTGGTAAAGTCTATTATGATTTAATTGAATCAAGGAGCGAAAGAAAAATAGATAACATTGTTATTATTCGTTTTGAACAATTATTTCCATTTATAGAAGAAGATGTCGTAAAAATTATGAAGAAATATCAGACAGCTTCAAAATTTGTTTGGTGTCAGGAAGAACCTCGGAATATGGGAGCATGGAAGTTTATACGCCATCAGTTAGATTCATGCTTGGAGAAAGCAGGAATTAAAGCACAAGTGAGTTATACTGGCAGAGAAAGGTCCGCATCTCCAGCTGTTGGTTATTTGTATATTCATAATAAACAACAGGAAACTTTGTTAGAAGAAGCTTTTGAACTTTAAATAACCCCAAACGGGAAAAGATCGTTTATATTATAGAAATTATTGGAGAATTTTATGAATGTTGAAATTATAGTACCAGCGTTAGGAGAATCGGTCTCTGAAGCAACTGTCGCTAAGTGGTATAAAAAAGCTGGGGATGTTGTAAAGCTTGATGAATTATTACTTGAACTTGAAACTGAGAAAGTTACTTTAGAAGTTAGTGCGGTGGCAGAAGGGATATTAGATACGATTTTAAAGCAAGAAGGAGACGTTGTTAGTATCGGTCAAGTTTTAGGTTCTATAAAACCGGGAATAGCGACCCAAAATACAGAAGTAAATCAAAAAGCCTCAAGTACTCCAGTTCTTGGGATAGAAACCAGAGTACCGACAATTCAAGAAAAAAAAGTGGATTCAGTAAGTGCTATGCCACCGTCTGTACAGAAATTAGTAAAAGAAAATAATCTAAATCCAGCAACTATTGCAGGAACTGGCAAAGACGGAAGAATAAATAAGGGAGATGTGCTAAATGTTTTAGCAACAACTACCGTAAGAGCCCCAGAAATAGAAACGGTAATACCTGGAGATAAGCCGGTAGAAAAAGTGCGTATGTCCCGTCTTAGAAAGACTATAGCTCAGCGTTTAAAAGACTCACAAAATACAGCAGCTATTCTTACTACTTTCAACGAAATTGATATGTTAAACGTGATTAATTTACGTAAGAAACACCGGGAGGAATTCGAGAAAAAGCATGGTGTTAAGCTGGGGTTTATGTCATTTTTTGTTAAAGCTGTTGTAAATGCTTTAAAAGAGATACCTGCTGTAAATGCTGAGATAGACGGAGATGATATAATATACAAGCGTTACTACGACATAGGCGTAGCTGTTGGTACTGATCAAGGTTTGGTAGTACCGGTTCTGCGGAATGCTGATAAAATGAGTTTTTCTACGGTTGAGAAAGAAATAGGACATTTAGCAGCAAAGGCCCGGGACGGTAAACTTGCAATGGTTGATTTAACAGGAGGGACATTTTCTATTACTAATGGTGGGGTTTATGGTTCATTACTTTCAACTCCGATTATTAATCCTCCACAAAGCGGTATTATAGGTTTGCATAATACGCAAGAAAGGCCGGTAGTTATCGATGGGAAGATTGAAATTCGTCCAATGATGTATATTGCCCTATCTTATGACCACAGAATAATTGACGGTAAGGATGCGGTAACTTTCTTGGTTAAAGTAAAAAACGCTATTGAAAATCCGGAAAGATTACTTTTTGATTTGTAGTTTACTTTGAGTTATGGATGCAGAATTTTAAGTTATAAGCTTTTTGCACTAGTATTTTTAAATTGCCAACTTATAATCAAATTTTAAAAAACGTTAACTTAACTTATCTAAATAAGGGTTGTATAAATAGTAATGTATGAGATTTTTCTTGAGATTGTTTGGTTTGTCGAAAGCCTAGGTTATCTAGGTATATTTATCATGACATTTGTTGAAAGCACTTTTATACCAATACCAGCAGAGATTACCTTAATTCCGGCCGGATACCTTGTACACAAGGGGGAAATGCATGGATTATTAGTCTTGGTGGTAAGTAGTATTGGAACTCTAGGCGGTTCACTGGCAAATTATTATATTGCATATTTTTTTGGAAGGAAATTATTTACGAATAAAGGTAAGTACTTTTTTATCAATCAATCTAAATTGGAAAAAATAGAAAAGTTTTTTGCTAGTCACGGGGCAATATCAGTTTTTACTGGTAGATTTTTACCAGGAGTCAAGCATTTTATCTCATTTCCTGCGGGTCTTGCGAAAATGGATTTAAAACCTTTTTGCCTATACACTTTACTTGGGGGGACTATCTGGTGTGCTGTTTTAATATCATTAGGTTATGTTATCGGGGAAAATGAGCACTTGATAAAGAAGTACTTAAAACAAGCTAATATCATTTTCCTGGTTTTAGTCGGCGTACTCGTTCTGTATTATGTATGGAAGAAAAACACTCAAAAGCAGTAGGAATAACTTTTTCAATAAATAGCAACTTTAGATTCTAGAGTTTATTGATCGTCTTCTTTAAGTTCATTATTTTCAAAAGCCGGTTTCCCCGGGATTTTGGAGTTGATATAATCTATTAGTTGATTGGGCAAGGCGTTAAAACATTTAAGAAGAAAATAAATAGTGGTTGGAAAAGCTATTACTCCCTTATTATTGCTAACCCCTTTAATTATTTTTTGAGCGGCTTTCTCTGCCGAAATTATAAAAGGCATAGGGAAATTATTAACTTCAGTCATTGGAGTTTTGATATAACCTGGGATAACAACGGTTGTATGAACGTTATATTGTTTTAGGTATCCTCTTAACGCTTCTCCAAAAACCCTTATACATGCTTTACTGGCGGAGTACGAAGGAGCACTGGAAAGGCCAATTAACCCTGCCATTGAGCTAATAATAACTATATTTCCTTTTCTTCTTTTAATCATGTGCGGTATTATAGGCATTATTGTGTTCAGGACGCCGTTAATATTAGTATCAAATATTGTTTGAACTTGAGAGGGGCTCTCTGGCCCTTGTAAAGTTCCAGCGGAAACACCTGCACAAGCAACTACAATATCAATTCCGTATTGGTTACAAAAATCTGTTAAATGGTCGGTTAGTGCTTTTTTCTCTCTTATATCTAGGGCAAGTAGATGAGTTTGAGCTCCTCTGAGGTTGCATAAATTAGCTATTTTATTTAGCTGATAAACGTTTCTTCCGACTAGTATTAATCTAACATGTGGCGTGGCATATTGCATAGCGATCTCATAGCCAAGGCCACTGGTAGCTCCAGTAATTAATATTGTTTGTTTATTCATAATGGTTTTATTTTTTATCAATTTGATAAACTCCAGTGTTTCCTATAATAAAGTTTGCCAAGCGATTGGTCTATCTGATTTTATTTCTTAACAAAGGGGTGAATTATTTGATGATTTTATGCTTTACCTATGCTATAAGATTGAGTTTTTTCCGAAAATAAAATTAGAAGTGACAATTTATATTGACAATATTGAGTTATCAAGTCCAGTAATACTTGCTCCAATGTCCGGAGTGACTGACTTGCCGTATAGGAAATTAGTTAAACACTTTGGTGCTGGTCTTGTTGTTTCGGAAATGATAGCAAGTAGGGCTATGATTGTCCAATCTCACCAATCCATGAAGAAATCTGCTATATTGCATGATGATGCAACTGGTGCTTGTGTTCAGTTGGCTGGTTGTGAGCCTAAGGTTATAGCCGATTCTGCTAGAATGAATGAGGACATGGGTGCTAAAATCATTGACTTAAATTTCGGTTGTCCTGCAAAGAAAGTTGTAGGTGGATATTCCGGTTCAGCTTTGATGAAAGATGAAAAATTAGCAGCTGAAATATTGTATTCTACAGTGAAAGCGGTAAAAATTCCGGTTACTCTGAAAATGAGAACCGGATGGGATGATAATACAAAAAATGCTCCCATTATTGCAAAAATAGCCGAGGATGCCGGTATAAAAATGGTCACGGTACACGGTAGGACCAGATGTCAGTTTTACTCAGGAAAAGCAGATTGGGAATTTATATCTTACGTAAAAAAATCAATAAAAATTCCTGTGGTGGCGAATGGTGATATAGTGTGTTTCGATTCTGCTAAAGAAGCTCTAAATAAATCTGGCGCTGACGGTATAATGATCGGGCGAGGTGCTTACGGCAAACCATGGCTTATTTCACAGGTTGCCCATTTTTTAAAAACTGGCAAAAAATTACCTGATCCGCCCCTAAAAGAGCAGCTAGTAATTGTCTTAAATCATTATGATGATATGATAAATTACTATGGTATGGATGCTGGAGTAAAACTGGCTAGAAAGCATTTGGGTTGGTATAGTAGTGGACTCCCCAATTCTAGCGAGTTTAGGGCTTTTATTAATCGGACTGTCAATGCCGATGTGGTAAAAGAAAAAATTCAAGAATTTTATAGTTCTATTTAACACTAAGTTATTTTTATGAGAGATAGGGAATATAAGTCGATCATTGATGCGATTGAAGTAAAAATCGATAAATTTTTTGAAATGCACGAAGGCAAATCTCCTGAGACCGGTTTATACGAAAGAGTGGTAAGAGAAGTTGAAAGAGCTCTTATTAGAAAAACTATTAGCCATACAAATGGTGTTCAAATCAAAGCTTCTAAGATATTAGGTATTAATAGAAATACTTTGAGAAAAAAAATGAAGGAGCTGGGGCTATAACATAAGATATTTGCTAATTTTAGGTGTTTGATATATGTTTTTAAAAAAATTTTGGCAAAGTATAGTTAAACACCGTTACAGTAAAAATGTTCCATATACTATTATTGCTGCAGCTGTAATATTTCTCTTAATTAACAGTTTTTTTGTTTATCTAGAATTTCAGTATAGTGAAGTCGATCCGGTAAGTGTTATTGGGTTAATGTTAATTATTCTGGTAGGCTCTCTTCTTTTTGTTATTTTGCTATTAAATAATCCGGTTTCTAGTTTGTTTTCTTTTATTAAAAGAACTAGAAAAAGGGCATACAAGTTAAGAAAGAGAATAATCATTGCTTTTAGTTTTGGTGCAGCAGTACCAACCATTATCGTTGCTGTTTTTTCTACGTATTTTTTTAATTTTGGAGTGCAATCATGGTTTGACGATAAAGTTTCCAGGGTGCTAGAACAATCTATTATCGTTGGAGAATCTTATATAAATGAGCATATAATGCAATTAAAAGAAACGGCGATTTCAATTTCCGATGATTATGACGATTTATATTATAAGCTGGTTTATAACCCTGAGTTATTCCAAGAAATTCTTACAGGACAAGCTGAAATGAGAACTCTTGATGAGGCAATAATTTTTAAGAAAGATACCAATACGATTTTAGCTCAAACAGCTTTAAGTTTTTCTTTATCTTTTTTGGCTATTCCGTCTTATGTTTTTGATAAAGCCAGTAAAGGAGAAGTGGTACAAATTTCCTCTGATCCGACTAAGCTGAGAATTTTAATAAAACTCAGGAATTACAATGATACTTATCTATTAATAGGGAGGTTAATAGATGAGAAAATAATTGATCACATTAATAGAGCAAATGGGACAGCCCAGGAATATTTTAGGCTAAAGGGCCATATATTTGATCTGCAAGTAAAATTTGCCATGATTTTTATTTTACTAGCAATAATTTTGCTTTTAGCAGCAATTATTTGGGGAAGACATTTTGCGGAACAACTCGTAAAACCAATTAGAGAATTGGTAATTGCTGCAGAAAAAGTAAAAAACGGTGATTTGACTGCTCAAGTCCCTGAAGGAGGGTTAAAAAAAGATGAAATAAAAATATTGTCTTTAGCATTCAACCGAATGGTTAAACAAATAGACCGTCAGCAACGCGATTTACTTATTGCCCAGAGAGCTCTAGCCTGGTCTGATGTAGCAAGAAAGGTAGCGCATGAAATCAAAAATCCATTAACCCCGATTCATCTTGGGGCAGAAAGGTTACTTAAGAAATTTAAAAACCAAGTACAAGATCCAGACTCTTTTGAAAAATATATTAATAATATTTTAAAAAACTCCAACGAAATTCGCATGATAGTTTCAGAGTTTGTTAATTTTGCAAGATTACCTTCCCCTGATTTTTCCAAGCATGAAATAGTCTCAATTATTAATCAGCTAGTTGACGAAAGACGTCTTATCAATGATAAAATTTTGTATCAAGTTTTTTCGAATGTAAAATTATTTGAATTAGTATGTGATGGTACGCAATTAAATCGGGTTTTGGTTAATTTATTACAAAATGCTGAGCATGCTCTTGAAAATATTAGCTATCAAAAGCGAATTACTGTTCATATTATGTTAGATGGAGATTTTATTGCTATTTCTGTCCTAGATAACGGTTTGGGTTTTTCTCCTCATGTTTTAGAAAATGCAACGAAAGCCTATTTTACGACTAAAGCAAAAGGTACAGGGCTTGGCCTTGCTATTGTTGATAAGATTGTCCAAGATCATCTTGGTACTTTAAATATTTTTAACAGAGAAGAAGGCGGAGGATGTGTGAAGTTAACTTTTAATGCTAAAGAGTTAAGAGTTAAGTTAAAATAAACCTTTTAGACTGTTAATGTTTTAACTTTTTTGTAAAATTTAGAACAATATGTTGCATAAATGCTATTATTTATGTTGATTTATATTTTTTATAAGGATAACTTAAAGGTATTGTTTATAGTTAATTGTTTAATATTTCTAGAGTAAAGTTAAGCGAACAAAACTGTTTTTGTATTTGGGGAAGGTTTATGGCATTAGATGTGCTTGTAATAGACGATGAAATGGATATTAGGGACATAATATCTGATATTTTAAGAGACGAAGGATTTTCCAGCCGAACTGCAGCAAATAGCACCCAAGCATTTAAAGCAATTGCTGAAAAAGTACCAAATGCGGTGATACTGGATATTTGGCTACAAGGTAGCGAACTTGATGGATTAGGTATTTTGGAGATAATAAAAAAGCAATATCCTTTAATGCCGGTCATAGTAATTAGCGGTCATGGTACTATTGAGACAGCTGTAAGTGCTATAAAAATGGGAGCTTATGATTATTTGGAAAAGCCATTTACCCATGATAAGTTAATAATATTGTTAAAAAGGGCCTGTGAATCATCAAAATTACGCAGGGAAAATATAGAGTTGCGTTCCAAAGTTATTGATAAAACAGAACTTATAGGATCTTCTTCAGTTATTACCAAGCTCAAATCTGAGATTGAAAAAGTAGCCCCAACTTCTGGAAGAGTTATGATTCACGGAGGTGGAGGTAGTGGTAAGGAACTGGCTGCAAGGTTAATCCATAAAAAATCAAGAAAGGCAAGCGGCCCTTTTATAGTTTTTAGCCCTACTGCACTTACGGTAACTAAGATACAACAGGAACTATTTGGTGATGAAGAGAAACAAGAACAAGGAACTGTTTTTGACAAAAGAATTAGCGTTTTAGAGGCAGCTCACAACGGCACCTTGTATATAGATGAAGTCGGCGATTTGCCAATGGTTATACAAAATAAATTGCTGAAGTTTTTGCAGGATCAGAGTTTAATAAAAAACAATAAGGCCGTAAAATTAGATATAAGATTTATTACTTCTTCAACTAAAGATATGCAGGAGGAAATTGCTCAAGGTAAATTTAGGCAAGACCTATATTTCAGATTGAATGTTGTTCCTCTTTATGTAACGAATTTATCAGAAAGGAAAGAAGATATACCTCTATTAGTGAAATATTTTGTTAAACAATTATCTAGATTTTCTGGGTTGAAAGAAAGAGAATTTTCTGATGAAGCGATAGCGGCATTGCAAGCTTATTATTGGCCAGGTAATGTAAGGCAGCTTAGAAATGTTATTGAATGGACCTTGATAATGAACCCTCTGGCATCTGGAGTTATAGAAAGAATAAAATCCGACATGCTGCCGCAAGATATTATAAGCAATAGTGTAAATATACCTAAACCTGATAATAATTTAGATATGATGTCTATGCCGCTGCGTGAAGCAAGGGAAGTATTTGAGAGGCAATATTTGTCCGCACAAATGAATAGATTTAATAATAATATATCAAAAACCTCCATGTTTGTAGGCATGGAAAGATCTGCATTGCATAGAAAGCTAAAAATGTTAAGTATACATTCGGCAAGTAAAATAACAGATCAGGAAAAGGAACTTGATCTAGTTTAATTATTGACTTACAAATTATATTGGCCTTTTATGAAAAAATTATTTTTTCTTCCTTTGTTATGTCTGGTGCTAGCGTGCAGCGATGAGAATACTCAAAATAAGGGACAGTTGTCACAAGTTGAGAACGATAAAATAAGAGAATATATTTATTTGCGATCTCAGAAAAAGCAAATTATTGATATAAAAAATACGTTTGGAAATAACTTAAAAGGGATAAAATTAATAGGAGTTAATCTCTCCGGGGCGGATTTATCCGGCATTGATTTTTCAGGAGCAGAAATAGCCAGAGTTGACTTTTCTGGATGCAATTTGAATGGCGTTAATTTTCAAGGAGCAACAATTCAAGAAAGTGATTTTTCAGGAGTGGTATTCAGTAATTTTACAGCTGCGGAGGCTGATTTTCAGGCATCTGTATTCAATAAATCACAGTTTATAGATTCAGACTTTTCATATTGCAATTTCGAAGAGGCAGAATTTACTGGTACTAAAATTCAAAATTCAAAGTTTGATAAAGCTAATTTATCAAAAGTCACTATTCAAGATGCTATAATTGAGAATTCTAATTTTCAAAAAGCTAATTTAATATCTTCTATATTTGTTAATGTTAATATCAAAAATTCCGCTTTTTTTGGCGTGGATATGAGGAAGGCAAAATTAACAAGTGTAACATCGCAAAATTGTAGCTTTGAATCCTCAGATTTAAGTGAAATTGAATCTATAGATGGTATTTTTACGGAAGCGGATTTTAGCCAAATTATCTTGGATGATTCTAAATTTACTGGAAGCACAAAGTTTGCCTCTTCTTTATTTCCTTATGCTTCATTTAAGCGCGTGCGATTTGATAAAATATTGATTAGTAATTGTAATATGAAAGACACGGTATTTACAGGATTAGTTATGAAATCGAGTAGAATCCAGGATACATATCTAGATAATTCAAAATTTATTGGAGCTGATATTTTTAATTCTTATATGGATAATGTATCCATCACGAATGGTGATTGGGAAAAGGCTTCTTTAAAAGATTTTAAAATTTCTAATTCTAATTTGAGTAATCTTCATTCTTCAAATAACACCTTGAGCAAGGGAGAATTTATTAAAGTTAATTTATCTGATTCTTTGTTTGAAAATTATAGCGTAGAAGATTCTTCCTTTAAAAACTCAGATTTAAGTAAGGCAATTTTCTTAAAATCAGAAATCAAAAGAACGGATTTTACAGCAAGTGTTCTTAACAAAATAGCTATAATAAATTCCAATCTCGAGGAAGTAGTGTTTAATAATTCTCCAATTAGCAATTCCCAGATTAGAGAGGTAACTAATATCGCATCGGTTATAATTAATTCACCCGTGTCACGTACTATTTTACTTAATAATAAAGGGTTAGCTAATATGGTGATCCTAAATTCTTATAATTCAATGGGTGAATTAATGGCTAGCCGGGATTTATCAAATTTGAACATGGCCTACATAGATTTCTCAGGCCTTGAAGTAAAGCAAATAAATTTTAACGGTTCTCTTCTGAACGGGGCAAAACTGGTAGATTCTAAGTTCATAAGTTGTGTGTTTAAGGGTGTGGATTTTAGCAATGCAGATTTTTCTGGGGCGGATTTTTCTGGATCAGAAATTACTGATGCTAATTTAAAGAAAACGACTGTAAACGAAACAAATTTAAGCTCAACTAAATTAAATAATCTGGATTTTAGGAGAGCTTTTGTTACAAATGTTAATATTAAAAATGCTGAATTAGTATCTGTATCTGGTCTTGGTAATTAAGGATATACTAAAATAGTAATCAAAAATTAAAATGCAAAATTTGCCTAGCCTTATTGTAGGTATTGGTACAGATATAGTCCAGATACCCAGAATAGAAAAGTTGTATGCAAAATTCGGAGAGCAGTTTTTGCTTAGAAATTATCATGAACTTGAAATAAAAGATTTTTGGAAGTTAACTAAGGAAAAACACTGCTTGTTTTTGGCCAAGAGATTTGCTGCTAAAGAAGCTATATCAAAAGCTTTTGGGTTAGGTATTGGAGCTAAAATGAGCTTTAAAGAAATAGCAATATTTAATGATTTGAGGGGAGCCCCAAGTGCAAAAATTTTTAATAAAACAGCTAGTTATCTAGATAATTACTCTATTTATATTTCTCTCTCAGATGACTATCCGGTTGCTATTGCTTTTGCTCTTGTTACTAAGATAGGTAGTCTGCATGAACTACCGCCTTTTGGAAAATTTTAATATTGTATAGTTTTACTTGAATATATGTTTTATAATATTTTGCTCTATTTAATAAAATAAAGCTGGAAAAGTAAAAAATTCAGTGTTATACCTAGCATGTCATGGAGAGATGGCCGAGTGGCCGAAGGCGCTCCCCTGCTAAGGGAGTATAGGGATCATATCTCTATCGAGGGTTCGAATCCCTCTCTCTCCGCCAGATTTGTTTGATTTATTTTTGATAGATTAATATACCAAATCAAGACGTAATTTCTTTACGCATTAAGATCTATTTATCGCTTCTTAGCGATTTAAGAGAAGTGTTTTATGGAAACAAAGCTTCAGCTATTTCGTATGAATCATGACCTTTCCAATGATTCTTTTAAAACAATCAATAACGTATGTACTCCGGAATTATGCATTCAAAATTTTAAAAATGGTATCGAGACTACAATATTTTTAGATACAAATATTATTTCAAATATTAGAAAATTTACTTTTAAAGAACCATCTCTCGATAGCAGAGTTTGTTTTATAATAGAGCAAATAATAGAAATTTTTAGCAAGCTCTTAAATGTCTATATCTCACCAGGCTTAGCATTTTATGAGTCATGTGACGCTCTAAAAGAGAAAAATATTATGGCTTTCAATATATTTCTTGAGCAATATCTTCCTAAATATGTAGATGCCTATAATTCCTTGGATTACCAACCATTGCAAAAGCAAGAAAGCTTTTATTTACTACATGATTGGGCTTCAATATTTCTTATACAATATGTAAGAAATAAATATTCACATTTATCGCCTTTGGAAAAGTTTAAGAAATTTTTAGATTTAGTACAAGAGCATTTAAGTTTTATAGACGGATTAATATGTGAAATAGCTAAATACTCATTTGCGGATACAAATAAGCTTTCTGAAACTCATAAAAAAATTATAAGAAATTTTATAAAAAGTGGCGATATGAAGAAACAATCTTTGAATGCTGCATATGATTTAATTTTTATACAAGTAATAGCAATGTCCAATAACAAGAAGTTATCTGATGCTTATTTTGGTAAGATAGATAGCTGGGGATTAACAGCTGATCAAGGAATAATAGAGCTTGCTAAACTTATATCTTTTAGTAATAAGGGGCTATTTATATGCGCTGATTTAAATGAATCTGAAAAACTTAGAGATTATCTTGACGAATGTTATATTCATTATAATCTAGTTATGCTACAGCGCTATTCTAATACAATAACTCAACAAAAAAATTTTGATATTGATAATATAATAAATAAATCAGAGAATCTTATTCTAAAACTTGAAAATGCAGCAATATAATAGTATTTAAAGAAATTTGTGAACCTGAATAATATAGCCTTCAAAATCATTAAGCATAGCTCTCCTGAATTTAAGAAAGCTGTAAAATTACGTGAGGAGATCTTGCGTAAACCTTTGGGACTAACTTTTTTGCCTGAAGAATTAGAAGCAGAAAAAGATCATGTTCAAATTGAGGGATTTCAAGATGATGAAGTCGTTAGCACTGCGGTTCTGATTCCTGAAGGTAAAACCTATAAGATTCAGAGGGTCGTTGAAAAAAAAGGCCTGCAAGATTCTGGTATAGGATCGTAAATGATGGAATTCTGCGAATCTTATGCAAGAGACAAAGGATTCATTCTATCTATTGTCATGTAGGAGATTCGGCTGTTAACCTTTATCTCAAAAACAATTACGCTTCTGAAGGTGATTATTTCGATAAGGACACAATCCCGCATCTTAAAATGAGGAAAGTTTTATGAATCTATATTTTATGGCTGGAGCAAGTGGTAGTGGTAAAACAGCTATCATGCCTCATTTAAAAGAACTTTGGGGCAAGAGGATTGCCGTATATGATTTTGATGAGATTGGAGTACCAAAAGATGCTGATACAAAATGGCGTCAAGAATCTACTGAAAAATGGCTGCAGAAACTGTTAAGCGATAACCAAGATGCCTGCCTACTTGGCCAAATATTTGCCTGCCCGTCTGCTACGCAGCTTAGCAAGATCAATTTTTGCTTTTTGGACGTAAGTGACATAGAACGTATCAAGCGTCTAAGGAAACGAGGTACATATGGAGCTGATCAAAATATGCTAAGCTGGGCTGCATGGCTTCGTATGCATCTTTTCGATCCGCATTGGCATCTACAGGCCATAAAAGAGAATTCCTGGAGCGCTTTAAACTGGAGTGCTTTAGGATGACCTTAGTTCCTGGACTCAGAAGGCTAATATCAAGATCATTGATACCAGCAAAGACGATGTAGCTAAAACAGCAAAGAAGATTGCAGGCTGGGTGCAAAGTAGATTAAAATAATAACTCACGAAAAAGGCTATACCACCAATAGCCGGCGAAAAAGCAGCAGCACTAATTGGAAGCTTTTGCATCAGACTTATAAATTTCTCCGCCACAAGGTCAGGATCAAAATTTTGCGTCTTACCCTCAGGGGATTTAAAACCAGAAACTACAAAATTGAATTTTGCAACTTCCATAATCTGCTTAACATTGGGTAGTAGTACTTTAGCCTTTGAGGTTTCGTCGCTCGGGTCTTTAGAGCCGGTTATCGTACCGTCATTGTCTCAAATAATTATTTTATTATCCATATCAATACCGCCTATATTTAATGCCATAGCTTGAGTTGTGAATAATATGATTGTTAAAAAAATTATTAAAAGTCAGTAATTCTGCTTAAATTTACTACATTTTATTATAAGTAAGAGAAATGTAATAAGGTTGGAAGCATAAATATTTATGCTTCCAACCACTGTACCTAAAATTTCTCTTAGCCTCCCTCTGTTTCGTCATAGTAATGACTAACTAGCTTGACGTATACATCTAGCTATTGTAAATTATGAAAAAAAATTACATTTGGTATTACAAAATTTGAGCTCACTATTGATAAATAAGATTACGGCAGATAAGGGTTGCACTAAAAAAAGCTTATTAAAACAAGCTAATTGGTCGGAAATTAAAATGTACCAGGGTAATAAGTTATGTAGTCTTATTAAGACTTTTTCTTTTCTAGCTGGGGTTCAAGAAGAGAAACTGAAATTACTATTAGAAAATGCCCAAGTAAAAAAATATAAAAAAGGTACAGTGCTTTTGCTTGAAGGTGATTATCCTTCAGCTTTTTACCTTATTTTAAACGGGTGGATAAAACTGTCAAAGATATCCTTTGAAGGGGAAGAATCTGTTGTTCAACTGTTTAGCTCCGGTAATACTTTGATAGAATCTTCCATGATTCTTAATACTCCGTCCCAGGTCAATATTCAAACAATGTCATCTACTACTTTAATAAGTATTCCGGTTGCAGCTCTTAAAAAACTAGCAGAAAATTGCCAATTTTTTGCTCTAAATATATTAAATTTATTATCTAAGCAGTTAGAAACACTTACCTCTCAAATCGGCAATATACGGCTTAAAGCTGCAGAAGAGAGAGTTGGTTGGTTTCTTTTAAATCTATTTTCTAATAATTATGCTCTCTCAAATGTATTACAGTTGCCATATAATAAGGGGATTATAGCATCTTATCTTGGGATGAAAGCTGAAACTTTCTCTAGAGCATTGAATGATCTAAAGAAAAAGGGTTTTCAAATAAAAAGTGACGTGGTAATAATGCCTAATATAAAGTCTTTATGTAGCTTTTGTGATGTTAGTATATATCCTCGCTGTCCTCGTTATAATAAGAGTGAATGCCCGTTATTACAGTAGCTCGGATTATTAACTTTATTAATGTTAAATTTTAATTATAAGGCAATTTAGGTGATGACTCTAAAAATCCTCGAGCTTTTATAATAAATTCTCTAGGCTGGTGTAATAAATTAAAATCCAGTTCCCTTTTTTGATCTGGCAAAGGAAACAATGTCTTACACTGAGTAAAGTTTTGTAAATAATAAGTACCTAGGAAATTGCGTGCCTCTAGGTCAATTATTATTTGATTAATATCATCCTCATTTAAGATACTTGTATGTACAGTAGTTCTTACCTCAAAAGGTGTATTACTGCTACATAAATAATCCAGGGTTTGGAAAACAGCTTTTTGATTTTTACATTTTGTTATTTGCAAAAATTTACCTGCTGGAGCTTTATAATCTAGGGCTATATAATCTATCAGCTTTTGCTCGCATAAACTTTTTATCATAGTTGGATTTGTCCCGTTAGTATCTAATTTGATTTTAAAGTTTAAAAACCTAACCTTTTCCAAGAATAATTTTAACCCGGGATATAGAGTACATTCTCCTCCTGATACTACCACTCCTTCTAATAGTTTTTGTCTACTCTGGAGAAAGTGCCATATTTCGTTTACATGTTTCTTCCCTTTATTTGTTAAAACGATGTCCGGATTATGACAATAAAGGCATCGAAAATTACATCCGATAAACCACAAAATACATGCACTAAGATTTGGAAAATCTTGAAGCGTAAAAGGGGTAATATCATAAATCGGCGGTTTTTTATAATAAGTAGTTTCTATTGGCATTGATGTGGGTTATCTCCTGAATTTAATTAGAGAAGCTTTGCTTAAAATAGACTCTTTGTTCGTGTTCCCCTTTTTTGCCCACATTAAAACTATCTACAGGGCGGTAGTATCCCATAACCCTTGTCCAAGTAAGGACTTTCTGGCCGCAATAAGGACATTCCAATTGATTACCGGAGAGATAACCGTGTTTGTTACATGTAGAAAAAGTGGGAGAAACAGTAATATATGGTAATTTATAATTCTCAATTACAGTTTTTACAAAATTTTTACAGGCAATAGGAGACGTAAAATTTCATTCGTATAAAGATGTAAAACAGTACCGCCGGTATACTTACATTGTAATTTATCCTGTTTTTCTAAAGCCTTAAATGGATCATCTGTAAAATGAACAGGAAGTTGGCTACTATTTGTGTAATAAATATTTTCGGAATAACCGGACTGGATAATATCAGGGAAGTATTTTTTATCTTCTTTAGCAAACCGGTAAGTAGCTCCTTCTGCGGGAGTTGCTTCAAGGTTGTAGAGGTTACCGGTTTCTTCTTGATATTTTTTTAGTTCCTTACGCATAAATTCCAGAATTTCTAAACACAACTCTATACCTTGCTCAGAAGCAATATCATAAGCGCTATCACTGAAATTTATTAACATCTCATTCATACCATTAACACCTATAGTACTAAAATGGTTTCTAAAATCTTTTAAGTATCGAGCTGTGTAAGGATATAATCCACGATTGTACATTTCCTGAACAAATTTACGTCTTTTTTCCAATACGGATTTACATAAATTCATTAAATACTTTAATTGATCAAAAAGTCCCTTTTTATCCTTTTTAAACTTATACCCTAGTCTTGCCATATTAATGGTGGTTACACCGATTGAACCTGTCATTTCTGCTGAGCCAAATAATCCGTTTCCACGTTTTACTAATTCCCTTAAATCCAGTTGAAGGCGACAGCACATACTTCTTACAGAGTCAGGGGAATAAGCTTCCGGATTAGGAATTTTGTTCCCTTTATCATCTAAAACGTATTGACTGCCGATAAAATTCTGAAAATAAGAACTACCCATTTTAGCAGTATTATCAAACAGAGCTTTAGCGGCTTTCGAATCCCAATCAAAATCTTCGGTAATATTTACTGTAGGTATAGGAAACGTAAAAGGCTGTTTATTACTATCCCCTTCCGTCATTATTTCGTAGAAAGCCTGATCTATAATTTCTATTTCAGGCTGAAAGTTTTTATAAGTTAAGTCCTTCAGAGAGTTTACATTTCTTGCATTGGCTCTTGTTAATACTTCTTTATCATCTTGTAAGTTTTCAAACAAATGCTCGTTATTAATGCAGGGAATTTGCTCCTGAAGGTCTTTTGGAATCTTGAAATCCAAGGTAATATTAGTAAATGGGCTTTGTCCCCATCGGGTAGGCATATTTAAGTCATAAATAAATTTCCTTAATAACCTTTTTACCTGATAAAAATTAAGATTATCTTTAAATACATATGGGGCAAGATAAGTATCAAAAGAACTAAGCGCTTGGGCACCTGCCCATTCAGACTGTACAACGCCTAAGAAATTTGCTATTTGACCTAATGCTTCATTAAAATGCTTTGGCGGACGACTTGAAACCCTACCTAAAACACCATTAAATCCCTCATTTAAAAGAACCCTTAAACTCCAACCAGCGCAATATCCCGTAAGGCTGTCAAGGTCATGAATATGAATATCTGCCATGCGATGTGATAACATTTCTTCTTCTGAATAAACATTATCTAACCAAAAATTTGCTATTATTTTTCCGGCCGTTTGATTAATTAATGACGCATTAGAATAACTTACGTTCGCATTAGCTTTGATTCTCCAATCTTCTTTATTGATATATTCTTCTATGGTTTCCTTACAGCTAATTTTAGTATCCGTTGCTGTCATATTAATTAGATTTTGCTCGTTTTGAAAATGAATAAAATATTCCAAAACTTTAAACAACTTCGCTTTAACTAAATTGTGGTAAATTAATGTTATATTATTTTCTGTTTCTTTTTGCTTTTTTAAGCTTGAAATTAAACTAATAAAGAACTTCTTGGGTATCCTGGTTTTAGCACTATAAAATGCTTCCTGTAAGCTATTGTATATTGAAATCGGTAAATGATTAATTAGAGATTCTTTGGTTATTTTCTTATTATCAAAGACATTCATTACGGCCTCATTAAATTACTTTCAAATTCTATTGAATACCCATCTATTAAATTCCGAACCAATTTAGCAACTATGTAAAAACAAAAAATTGATTTAGATCAAAGATTAAATAAATCTAATCCTATATTTTTATTAATAACTAAGTTGTATTAATTATTTTTATGAAAACGTTAAAACCATTAACTCTTTCTGGCCAACAAGTATTACCGTTAATTGAGGGAGGTAAAGGAATCTCAGTTAGTAACGGTCAAAGTGCCGGAGCTTGGGCATCCAGCGGAGCGGTGGGAACTTTTTCCGGCGTATACGGAGATTATTATGATGAAACGGGGAAGTTTATACCATTGATTTTTAGAGGAAAAACTAGGAGTGAACGAAGTATAGAGCTAACTAATCATGCTATAAAAGCAGCTATATCCCAAGCTAAGATAGCGTACGATCTGTCAGGAGGAGCAGGACGTATCCATATGAATGTATTATGGGGGATAAGCTCAGTTGAGTATTTTCTTCAGGAAGTGTTAAAAAATACAAAAAATTTAATTCATGGAGTAGTGTGCGGAGCTGGTCTGCCGTTTAAGTTGGCTGAAATAGCTTCTCAACACAAAGTTTTCTATTACCCTATAGTTTCTTCGGCGAGAGCTTTTAACCTATTATGGAAACGATCATATATAAATTTTAGGGAATGGCTTGGCGGAGTAGTATATGAAGATCCTTGGAAGGCTGGAGGGCATAATGGAATAAGTAATAACGAAGATTGTGACCTTCCTGAAAATCCTTACCAAAGAGTTGTAGCTATTAGGCAAATTATGAGGGAATGTGGTTTGCACGATATTCCGATTATAATGGCTGGTGGGGTGTGGTTTTTGAGGGATTGGGAAAATTGGATTAATAACACCGAAATTGGACCAATTGCTTTTCAATTCGGAACTAGAGCTTTACTAACGGTGGAAAGCCCTATTTCTGATAGTTGGAAACAGAAACTTTTAGACTTAGATCCTGCTGAAATTAAGTCTAATCACTTTAGTCCGACAGGATTTCATTCATTGGCTGTAGTAAATAACTTTATAAAAGAACTTCAAGACAGGTCGCTTAGGCAAGTATATTATTCCCTTACGCCTACCGAGGAACGAAAAATGGCTGTTGTGATTAACAAAATTAAGAATAAGGCTATTTATTTAACTGAGGAAGATAATCAAAAAGCTAATTGCTGGATAAAAGCAGGGTTTAACAAAACTATGGTTACTCCGGATTCAAGCCTAATTTTTATTACTCAGGAAAAATATGATGAAATAAGAGAGACCCAAATAAATTGTACTGGCTGCCTAGCTTATTGCCGTTTTAGCAATTGGTCTGAGAAAAAAGAACTGGCAGAAGGTAAAATTCCTGACCCACGTTCTTATTGTATCAGGAGAACTTTATACAATATTTCCCATGGAGGAGATATACAAGAAAATCTGATGTTTTCTGGAAAGTTAGCCTATTTATTTGCGCAAGATCCTTTTTACAAAAATGGTTTTATTCCTACTGTTAAAGAGCTAATTAATCGAATATTAACGGGTAATTAACGTTATAGGATATCTTAAAAGTCAGCAAATATTCTAAAATTACATATAATAACTATACTTAAATTTAATAGACTACTAAGTAAAATGTTCAATTTTGTTAAATTCTTAAAAACTATACCTCCATACTCCTATGGAATATGTTTATTAGGTATGATTTCAGGTATGACCTTTAATTTAATTTCTTTTACTATACCTTATAACTTGGCTGAAGCTAAATACTCTTCTACTTTTGTAGGGTTAATATTCTTGACCTCCTTACCATACTGTTTAAAACCGATTTTAGCCCCATTTATTGACACATATTCAATACCTTTTTTGTGTAAGAGACTTGGTCATAGGAGAGGGTGGGCTCTTGCAATTCAAGCATGCCTATTAATTTCTATATCAGTATTTTTAATAATTGAGCCTACCTATAATCCCCTTATAACTATTATTTTTATGCCAGTTATATCTCTTTGTGCGGCTCTCCAGGATATTGTTTTAGACGCTTATCGGATAGAACATGCCAAAACTGAACAGGAGCTCTCCCTTATAAGCACCTTTAGCATTACAGGATTCCGTATAGGGATGTTAATAGGGAGTGCAGGAGGATTATATATTTCCAGTATATTAAATTGGCATTATGTTTATTTATGTGCTTTCGTAGTTATTCTACTTGGGCCAATAATCATTTTACAGGTTACAGAACCTGGTATATTAAAACGTAAAACCGCAACCAGTTTATTATCTTCTACAGAATATCTCCAAGTAATTAAGGATAGTTTTAGATTATTAAAAATAAAAAATCCAAAATGGTTTTTAATAATTTTATTTATATTATTGTATAAATCGAGCGATACAGTGCCGGCTGCTATGAGTTCACTAGTACTTATAGATTTGTCTTTTACCACTACCGAGATAGCGGGCATATCTAAAGCATACGGCCTTTTATTAATGATCATGGGCGGTGCTATAGCGGGTATAATAACAGCTAAAGTAGGAATTGTGAAAAGCGTTTTTATATGTGGTATTTTTCAGTTGATGTCACCACTTATGTTTGCAATATTATCCATAATGGGTAATAATATCTTAATAATGTTTCTAACTATTACTCTGCAGAACTTTACTTCAGGCTTAGGAGGTACTGCGTTAGTAATATATTTTTCCATTCTTTGTGATAAGCAGTTGGTAGCTACACAATTTTCTATCATTTCTTCTTTCAGCTCATTTTCACGTATACTCCTTTCTTGCTTATCTGGAGTGGCTGCGTCATACTTGGATTGGACTACTTTTTTTATTTTCAACATTTTAATAAGTGCAATGTTTATACCTATATTTTTATTAATCTATAACTTAACTGTGTGTAAGAAAGTGGAAAATAGCTGATTACAATTTACATCTATGCAGGATTTAGAAGTAACAAGCAATGATATTACACTTAAAGACGTTAATCTTAATAATATAGTTATCAACGATAATAATGGTAAGAAGCAGGTTTTACATTTAAAAGGAAAAAGTTTAGTAAAAAGAAATATTAATTTTATATCTGAAAAAGGTGTTATCGTAAAAGGATCAAATGTCCAAATTAAAGGAGATATAACAGGTGCAATTATAAAAAATAATAAAGGTTATCTAAATAGCACTATCTGATATAAGGGACAGATAATATTTTTAGAACAAATAGTTATATTTCCTAGTATACTATCTTACCAGTTTTATTAGTAATAATATATATATAATAAATCTGGGGTAGGCTTATTCTTAAGAGCACTCCAATATGCCAGAGGAAATACTAAAAAAATTTAGGACTTCTCTAAATTTTTTGCTCAGATTTTTCGAAAAAACCACAACTTAGATTGAATGGCGGAGAGGAAGGGATTCGAACCCTCGACACATTGCTGTGAACACGCTTTCCAGGCGAGCGCCTTAAACCACTCGGCCACCTCTCCGAAGGGGGTTGTTTTTAGATCTTATGCAGAAAAATACACTAAAGACAAATTTTAATCAAGTAATACAATTCAAAAAGAAGCAAGAAGAAGTTGAAAGTTTAACCTTCTCAAGATTTTAGGTATGTTTGTTGAGATAAGTAAAACATTAATATAAAAAACAAGGTATTGAATAGGTATAAAAAATAATAAAATTTTTTATATGTAATCTGGTAATGATTGATATAAATAAAAGATGAGTTGTAGAGTCTTTTGAATCAATTGTGTAAATTCAGCCCTAAGAGCCCTGTTGTAAATAGAGAGGTAAGGGGATAAAATCATTGTTCCTAAGTAAAGATAGAATACTAGATTTATGAACCTATTTAAGCATCCACATTTCAAATATGAGATATAATCATCTGGGCGGTAAGATGGTACTGTAAGTATGGTATAAGTTATTGCGATTTAGAGGAAATGCGAATGTTTAAAAAAGGAAAATTCGACTTCTGGAAATATGGGCAGGGTATTTTCGGTGAAATTAGTATTATTACTGACAATTTACTTGCATAAATAAGCTTTAGGTTTTAGAGTTGTTTGTTAGGTATAGGAAAAAGATACTCATTAGCTGCCTATTAAATACTTTAACATTTTAATTCTCTATAACAAAAAATGCTTTATAGTTTCATCCATAAATTTATAAATATTTTTTCCGAGCTTACTCCTAATAAAGCAGTGTGTGAAGAATTTATAAACAAAGATGACTTACATAGAGAACCTACACGTGATTTTTATGAAGATTTAGGTAGGCCGTACTAAGAACGTATCCACAAATGGAGTTAATAGGATGACAGGGGAAGTAAGACCACTAAAGTTATTACCATTGTCATTATAAGGCTACTTCATCTTTGAAGTCCTCAGAAATAATAACCCTACCTCTGTAAAAACCTGTAAACTCATCTTTTATACGATCCCCCGCCTTATTTGTGGAAGTTATAGGTTGTTCCATTTTTTAAGCTGTTAATATTTAATTTGTAACATTAAAGAAAATAATTTAATAAATATTTATAATTTGCTTATATTCCAACTAATAAGGGGTTATTATATAATGGCGTCATTGACTGATTTTTAAATTATGGATTATTCAACATCCTGTAAATACTCACTAAGATTAACAGAAAAACTTAAATCATTAGATATTCAAAATGTGCTAGATTTCGAGTTAATTAATAAAGCTATTTACTTCGCTAGGAAATATCATGGTGACCAAAAAAGGAAATCAGGCGAGTTATATTACACCCACCCTTTAGAAGTAGCTTATATGATATCCGACTACAATTTAAAAACGGATGTAATAGTAGCTAGTATATTGCACGACACCGTTGAAGATACAGAAGTTAGTGTAGAGATGATACAAGGTACTTTTGGCGAAAGGATAGCAGAAATGGTTGATAGGCTTTCCCGTGATAGACCAGATGGAACAAAGTTAACTGTAGAGGAGGTTTTAAATAACTCTTATAAAGTAAAGGAGAGGGAAGTGCTGCTAATAAAACTATTTGATAGGTTACATAATATGCAGACTTTAGGATGTATATTGCCAGAAAAAGCAAAAAAAGTAACAGAGGAAACGCTTAATTTTTTTATTATAACTGCTATGTATATGGGCTACAAAGACTTAGAAAAAGTAATTTATGAACTTTGCTGTAATAATTTATCTATTGATTCTTCTTTTGATAAGGATTTTCAATTCAGTGAATGTAAGTCTTATTTAGATTCCTTAGAAGTATCGCATAGTCACCAGACTGTTTCTCAAGTTTTTCAAAATGTAATAAACCAAGTAAAAAACAGAAAGTAATAGGCAGGGAGATCAAAAGTATACCATACACATCAAAAAAGTTGGTTGTATAAACTAGCCCAAACGATGTTATGATATAGAGCGTTATATGTGCAAGTGCTGTAATATAGTCACCAGACTGTTTCTCAAGTTTTTCAAAATGTAATAAACCAAGTAAAAAACAGAGAGTAATAGGAAGGGAGATCAAAAGTATCCCATACACATCAAAAAAGTTGGTTGCATAAACTAGCCCAAACGATGTTATGATATAGAGCGTTATATGTGCAAGTGCTGTAATCATACTAGCATAACGGAATCTTTTCATGCTAGCATAACGGAATCTTTTAAAAATTGGAAAGTGCATTAAAAATATAGCTTTTGCAGGTATTGTAGAATGTCCAAAAACAACCCCAATTATTTGAATAATTAAAATTATTGAAGGCGATTCTGCTTTTGTTAGTAAAAAAGGAACTAGACAGAGAAATGGAATATAAATTATTAATTTCACTTTTAATAAAAATAAAGGATGTATTTTCTCTGTAAGTCGAATAAATATGAATAAACCAACTAAATTAAATATTGATACGAGGAAATTATGATTAATTAGTTCTGCGCTTGTATAATAAAACTGGTTTTTTAGTATTGTGGTACAATAAACATAAGAAAAATAAAAACAGAATGGCCACCCGCAAAAAATTAAGAAGTAAGCTAAAGAAGTTTTAAAAGATACTTTTTCTAAGTATGCTGCATTATTTTGTGAGTTATGATGGAAAGTTGTGTATGGAGGTGAGATAGAAGATTAGGTGGCGTATTCGCAAATTAATATTATTATTGTAATTTGCAAATCCTATTAACAATAAAATAAGGAATACACCATGAGAAAGAGTAATATAATTGATTATAAAAATCCAACACAAAATTTAGTAACAGATGTATTAAGTGAGTTTTTAAGGGAGTCAGCTCAAAAAATGTTGCAACTAGCTATAGAGGAAGAGGTACAAAATTTTATATCATCCTACCAAGATAAGTTACTTACTAATGGGAGTAAACAAGTCGTCCGCAATGGCTACTTACCTGAGCGCAACATACAAACCGGTATAGGAGAGGTAGCAGTAAAAGTACCACGGGTAAGAGATAGAGGTAAAGAGGATATAAAATTCTCTTCTAATCTGATTCCGCAATACATGAGGCGTACGGTTACTATAGATGTTCTATTACCGCTACTTTATTTAAAGGGAATATCTACTACAGATTTTGCTGATAGCTTTGAACCTATATTGGGTAGCAAGCCAAAGAACTTATCACCTAATGTAATATCCAGGCTAAAATCTGAGTGGTATGATCAATATTTGTTATGGCAAAGACGAGATTTAACAAAGAAGAAATATGTCTACTTCTGGGTTGATGGTATTTATTTACAGGCAAGAATGGAATCGGAGAAGAACTGTATTTTGGTAATAATTGGTGTTGATGAATACGGAAAAAAGGAATTGGTCGCTATAGATGATGGTTTTAGAGAAAGCAAGGAAAGCTGGCAAGGATTATTACTCGACATAAAAAGCAGAGGTCTGATACACTCTCCTGCCTTAGCTGTTGGAGATGGAGCACTTGGTTTTTGGGGAGCTCTGACAGAAGAATATCCTACTACGGTACATCAGCGCTGTTGGGTACATAAGACTTCTAATATTTTGAATAAGTTACCAAAATCTCAGCAAGCTAAAGCCAAGCAAATGATACATAATATTTATATGGCTAGTTCTAGAGAAGAAGCTGAATCCAGTTGGAAAAAATTTATCTTGGCTTATTCTGCTAAATATCCTAAGGCTACAGAATGCTTATTGAAAAATGAAAAAGAGTTATTAGCTTTTTACGATTTTCCAGGGGAGCACTGGATACATTTGCGGACAACTAATCCTATTGAATCTACCTTTGCTACGGTTAAGCATAGAACTAGAAAATCTAGGAATTGTTTTTCGAGAAATACTATTATTGCTGCTACCTATAAATTATTCCTTGAAGCAGAAAAAAGGTGGAAACCTTTACGAGGTAAAAACCGCATTGCCCAAGTTATTAATATGGAAAAATTTATAGATGGAATTCATGTAAGTGAAATTAGTAACGATAACTTAAATGAGAAAAAATATGTTGCCTAATTTTTTTCATACACAACATTTGACAATAACTCTTATTTTGTAATGCTTGGCCGTTGTCGACCGTTCTTTCAAGCATATTACGTAATTTACGTGTTGCATCACTAAATTCAGGAGATTCACGCAATGTTATTCTTGCTGCAGAACCAATTAAGGCGATTGTTGCGCCAACCCAAAAAATAACTCTCCAGTTTATATCAAGAGATAGTACAATTTGTGCTACCATCAATGAGACAGACATTCCAACAACTCCGGCAAAACCTATATATCCAACTGCTTTGTACCTTAAAGGCGGATCTATCAACTCCGCAGTATAAAGCTCAGCACCTATAGATTCACCTATGGAAGACATCCCTTGTAAAGCTCTACAAATTGTAATAACCCATGAAGCAGCTATGCCTATTTGAGCATACGTTGGCACATTTGCCATAATTATACACGAGATTGCCATAACCATCGTTGTTATAATAACGGTATGCTTTCTTCCCACTTTATCACCAATATATCCAAACAGTAATGCTCCTATCGGCTTTAGAGCAAAAGTAGAACAAAATGTGAAAGCAGATAAAAGAGAATTAGTAAACGGATCAAATTTTGGAAAAAATATTTCGTTTAGTACAACAGCCATATGGACAAATAACATAAGGTCAGTAGGGTCGAGGTCAGGCGCGCACACTCAAACTCAAGAGCCACGTTTCCTGCCCCCGCCACGTCAAACCCGCCGTGCGGTTTTCCCGCAACGGGCTTTCCCTTAGAATTTCGTATCCAAGTTTATGAGACCTAATTGAACAGGAGTTACTTTCAAGAGGTGGTATCCATTATATAACCCTAAGGTTTTATAAAGTGTCTCTTTACTCCATCTCTTCCATCCAAATCCTTGACGCTTTTGGGCATACATAAGATGTCTTCTCAGCTTCTTTTCTATCCAGTCTTTGATAAATGCAAAGCATTCACTTGAGTTCCCGATCCTAAAATAGGATACCCAACCTCTTAGAATTGGGTTGATCTCATCGATAACTTGTCTTACATGATGTGATCGATGTTGTCGGAATACTTCTTTGAGCTTTCTCAACAGTTTTGTACGACTTTCTATTTTAGGGAGGCGCAGTACTCCTTCTTTTCCTTGCCTTGTCCGTATTCGTTTGAAGCGGAAACCAAGGAAAGAGAAAGTGTTACCTTTTTCTGCATACACAAGTCTAGTTTTATCTATAGTGGACTGAAAAATCAAGACAAATTTTTGTAGATTTTGTTTCCTATTATCATGCTGCATTTTGTAATGCATTGAGATAAACATCCATAGGTTTTTTATAACCAATACTAGAATGAAATCTTCTATTATTATATTTATCTACATATATGTTAATCCCCTCCCTAAGTTCTGAGATATTGTTAAATTCATTTATAAATATACAATTATATTTTAGAGTCTTAAAAAATCTCTCCATAACAATGTTATCGATGCTTCTGCCTTTACCGTTCATAGAGATTTGTATACCGTATTTCTCGAGTATTTTTATATGTTCTGAGCCGGTATACTGACTACCTTGATCACTATTGAATATCAGCGGAGGTGGGTACTTACTAAGAGCGTCTTCTAAAATACTCGTTACAAGGCTTGCATCCATTGAATTTGACAGTTTATAACTCAATATAGCTTTACTGTGCCAATCTATAATTGCTGCCATATACATAAAGCCTATCGGGGTTCTAATGTATGTTATATCCCCGCTCCATACTTCATTTGATCTTGGTACGTATACAGACCGACTACCGTTATATATTTGCCAATAAGGCTCAAGGAGATATGGATATATCTTATGATCTTTATTCTGCATAGAGATAGATTTCTTTTTCTTTGGATAAATAGCCTCTATACCCATAATACCCATGTATTTGAGAGTACGATCTCTACCAATATTTAATCCTTCCTCTAATAAAGATTTATAAATAAAACGATAACCATACTCTGGATTATCTGTATATATTTCATCTATTCTATCCATAATCTTTTTGTTGTATAAGCTCATTATTTGGGGCTGATAATAAAGCATAGATCTATTTATCTTCAATAATTCGCATTGTCTTGCCATTGATAATTCTTTCAGCTTGGAATCGACAAGATCTCGTTTATTTGCTATATCCAAGCCGTTTAGCTTTCCCAACGCCCAGTCCCTCTCTATTGTAGCCTTCCCCAGAGCTTTTGCTAATTCATCATTTTGAGATTTTAACTCCTCAATTTCTGTTTTGTACTCACTGACTACTTTTGCCGGCTCAAAAGCCATTGATGCATTACTTAAAAAATGCTTCTTCCAATTTTGAATAGTCTTTGGAGTAATTTCATATTTCTTTGATAATTGAGATATAGTTACCTCCGATTCTAGTAATTCCAACACTACTTTAGTTTTATATTCTGCACTGAAATTTTTAATATGCTTTTTTGTCATATATTTAAATTATGTTTCTTTTAATTTTATATCTTTTGCGAAACAAAACTATTGATTTTACTGTCTGACTTCTTCAGTCCACTATAATATGTACATAAATGCCCCAGAATCGCCAAGTCTTTTCAGACTTCGCTTGAATGTATATCTTCTTCCTCAGATCTTGTAATAAAATTGGAGTTTTTATCATTCTCCTTTACCTCTCGTTTTGTTAGAAGATGTTTTCTAAGTAAGAGGCCTTCGCTCCACAAGCATTACCTTGCTTCATCACTACTATGCCCCTATCCGACTCCCTCTCATCTTCTCTTCTTTTCCGAGATATATCTCGTTATAGAAAAGATCTTGCTCCTAGTATTTCTCTAGGGATGAGGAGGGCCTCTCCAGTTGCTACCTATGTCCTATCTGTTCATGTCGTCACTATTACCCCGCTGAAGAAACAAAACGTGTCAGTTAGATTTCATTTTGTTTTACTGTTTTCACCTAATACTTAGAGGCTCAACCTTCAGACTTAATTCTTTTACGAGGCTACCAATGTGTTCATTTGCATTACGACCTGAACAGTCACACCAATTCTTTAAATTGGTTTGTCGATAGGCTTCAATATAATGATTTCGCATTATATTGCTATCCTAGTTACACGGCTCTAACTTTTACCGTGGTGAGTTTATCTCTCACTCAACATAAGCGCCTTAACTGGACGCACAAGTACTCAAGAAACGGTCGTTTAATTAACAGTTTATTATAAGCAGTTTTATTTTATGAGAACAATCTTATTATAAATTAGAAGACGATATCCCAGTTGCATTGGCATCATATCCTAAAACTAATTCGCCTCTCCCCTTATTTGCAACAGGTCCCACTTAAGTATCTTATAGTTAAAACTACAGACAATATCAATATACAAGGGCTAGGTGAAATGGATAATGCTACCGAAGAAAATATTAATGGGTTATTAAAAGCAGTAGAAGAATACATACACGATAGTGAACAGATCATAGATGTATTATGCAGAAAACTTAAAGAAAATTCCTAAATAGTTTAACAAGTTAACTAACAACTATCTATCTTTTATTCTCGGTATTTAAACTATATCCCCATAGTTTGATACTGGTATTATGTCTAGAATCCAAAAATTATAAACGGAATAACACTTTTTGATAAACTTTCTTTAAATACCCCTACTAGTACAATCAAGGACTACAGAGTAACTTTGCGATTTCCGCACGTTCCCTACCCTCGGGCCTAAAAATAAAACCGCAAAAATGGGTGCTTCCACTAGCCTCTTAAATGAAAATATTGAGCTTGGACGATTAAAATGAGCATGATACTCTCTTTGAGATTTTGGTTTTTTTCTATTTTTTTAAGTCTATAAGTAATTTTACTAAGTTATGGACGTATGTATAGGGATATTGACCATTATCTGCAGAATTAGATTGTATTAATCTATCTGCCCGTTTACAAGCTTGATCTAAGCGAGAAGCAATAAGTTGAAATATACCTTCTCTACTCTTGTCGTATTCTGGTATCTGTTTCTTTACTTGTTTCATCACTTCAGAACTAGTAAGCGGTGCGGATATATCCACAAAATGTAGTAATAACCATAATTCAAAACAAGGATTTGAAGGTATCGCTGCAAACTTAACCTGCTGTTTAATATCGTTTGAATGTTTTTTGTCTAAGTTCTTAGCCTTTTCGATCGCTTCAGCATATGTATCATGGTTATCACGGTCAAATACTGCATAAACTTGTTCAAAGGCTCGAGCTGCAAGACCTTTATGTTGATTACCTTTTAAAAATAATTGTTCAGCGTATTCTACCACATTACGAGGCGCTGTCCCTGATGAACTATGGCATATGCAAACATTAGTTGTAGCTAGTTTGTAGTCTTTACGTATATCATTAAAATAGTTAGGTTCAGTTTTTACCCCTTCAGTTACTATAAGAATGCGGTCACAGCTTTTTCGTCGCCCAGAGCTACGTGCAAGTGTTTTTCTACTACGTTCTTTCGATATATTTTTTTTAAGCACTAGTATTTAATCTCCGTCGGTCAAAAGAGGTAAACCACCGTATCTCCCAGCCAAATAACCTTTTTCTAGCGCTTCATTTTTGCGGGGGCTAAAGTCCAATAAAGAATATAACTCTGATGCTTGCTCGCTATTTTTTTCAACAAACCATATTTGATCCCTTCTAAAAAGGTGAGGGGCATCAAGAAGAGAAGTATTATGCGTAGTGAAAATAAGTTGGGCACCATTTGTATTAGATCTTGAAGAATGGAATAAACGTACTAATTTTTGTACTAATAAAATATGTAAGCTACTATCAAGTTCATCAACTACTACAGTTAAACCTCTTTCTAAAAAATGGAGTAGAGGAGGAGTAAAAAAAAATAGTTTCCCTGTTCCCTTTGATTCATCATTTAAGCCAAACACTGCATGTGCAGTTTTAGTACTATGGTGAAAGCGGAATTCATAATCTGCTCCATCCATAGGAGTAATTTTAGTTTCTTTAGTAGCGTCATTAAACTGTATGCTGTTCAAAGGTACTTTGTGTTTAATCCCCTCGATATTAGTAATATTGGTATCCGCTGCCTGAAGGAAATTAAGGATGTTTTTCTTACTATCTGGGTCTTTTAATTTTTCTATTGTAAAATCCATGTTAAAAAAATGATGATCACCAATAATAACTAAATTATTCATAAACCAATGGACTATAGGTTGAAGCTGCTTACTATTTAACTGTACTGCCATAGATAGAAATAGTGAATTGGGACGTGTAGCACTTTCCCACAAACTTTTTTTACCCTTTAAACTTGAGCTAAATTTGTAAACATCTTTATTTGTTGTAAAATCAAAGGAGCGTTCAAACCAATGTTGCGCTTTAAATGCTTGGTAAACTAAGAGATATTCACTAATAATACGTTGTGCAGTTAGAGCAAAACCATACTGATAACGAACATCATCAAGAATAAATGTTACTTCAAATTCACTGGGGTTATTTGGCGAATAATTATCTAGTAAAAAAGGTTTAATATTAAAATGTTCTTCCGACGGTTTTTGAGCTGATGTTGATATCACATAAACCATGTACTGAAGGGCTTTTATAAGATTAGATTTTCCTGCAGAGTTAGCACCGTATATTACTGCACTTCTTAGTAATGCTGGCACTGCTTTGGTATTAGTTGCTTGTGTATTAGTATCTCGCAATGTTTTATCTTCTGAAGCCACAAGGCTGAACACATGTTCATTACGCAAAGACCGAAAATTTTTTACGCGGAATTCTATTAACATTTCTTTTTCTTATAAAATATATTTATATTTTACATAAAACATGTATATAATCAAGTTATTTAGCATTTATATTAGGTATACTGGGATCTATTAATCCCTTTGGATCAAATTCCCCTAAGCTATGCTTCGCAAGAGTATAACTTGATTTATTGGTGCTAAGCAATTCCGTTAGATATCTCGGAGCAGAGCTTGGCATGGGGTGCTCCCATGGTAAAAATTAATAGCAAAAAGTAATTATTTTTATTTATCATTATTCAAATCTCCAAGTTCTATTTTCTCTCACCCTTGATCCTGTATTAGTTTTCTGGACACAAAATGTGTCAAAATAAAGAGAGAACTAATATGAAAAAGAAAATTGAAAAATATACCTTGTATCTTGATATTGTCTTTAGTATAGTGGACTGAAAAATCAAGACAAATTTTTGTAGATTTTGTTTCCTATTATCATGCTGCATTTTGTAATGCATTGAGATAAACATCCATAGGTTTTTTATAACCAATACTAGAATGAAATCTTCTATTATTATATTTATCTACATATATGTTAATCCCCTCCCTAAGTTCTGAGATATTGTTAAATTCATTTATAAATATACAATTATATTTTAGAGTCTTAAAAAATCTCTCCATAACAATGTTATCGATGCTTCTGCCTTTACCGTTCATAGAGATTTGTATACCGTATTTCTCGAGTATTTTTATATGTTCTGAGCCGGTATACTGACTACCTTGATCACTATTGAATATCAGCGGAGGTGGGTACTTACTAAGAGCGTCTTCTAAAATACTCGTTACAAGGCTTGCATCCATTGAATTTGACAGTTTATAACTCAATATAGCTTTACTGTGCCAATCTATAATTGCTGCCATATACATAAAGCCTATCGGGGTTCTAATGTATGTTATATCCCCGCTCCATACTTCATTTGATCTTGGTACGTATACAGACCGACTACCGTTATATATTTGCCAATAAGGCTCAAGGAGATATGGATATATCTTATGATCTTTATTCTGCATAGAGATAGATTTCTTTTTCTTTGGATAAATAGCCTCTATACCCATAATACCCATGTATTTGAGAGTACGATCTCTACCAATATTTAATCCTTCCTCTAATAAAGATTTATAAATAAAACGATAACCATACTCTGGATTATCTGTATATATTTCATCTATTCTATCCATAATCTTTTTGTTGTATAAGCTCATTATTTGGGGCTGATAATAAAGCATAGATCTATTTATCTTCAATAATTCGCATTGTCTTGCCATTGATAATTCTTTCAGCTTGGAATCGACAAGATCTCGTTTATTTGCTATATCCAAGCCGTTTAGCTTTCCCAACGCCCAGTCCCTCTCTATTGTAGCCTTCCCCAGAGCTTTTGCTAATTCATCATTTTGAGATTTTAACTCCTCAATTTCTGTTTTGTACTCACTGACTACTTTTGCCGGCTCAAAAGCCATTGATGCATTACTTAAAAAATGCTTCTTCCAATTTTGAATAGTCTTTGGAGTAATTTCATATTTCTTTGATAATTGAGATATAGTTACCTCCGATTCTAGTAATTCCAACACTACTTTAGTTTTATATTCTGCACTGAAATTTTTAATATGCTTTTTTGTCATATATTTAAATTATGTTTCTTTTAATTTTATATCTTTTGCGAAACAAAACTATTGATTTTACTGTCTGACTTCTTCAGTCCACTATAACGGAACATTCTCTTTATCAATAGATAAGAGCATCTTTGCTATCTGTTTTTCATAGAAGTGATAACTAGCTAGGAATATGCATGGCTTATCTTCTATCAGATCACAAATAATAGTTTTTGATTCGATCTCTTTTTCAATAGCTAGCTTTACTAAACTTGAGTCTATACCGAGTAGTTTTTGAGTATTTTCTATTAAGGTCTCCAAGGGTAGGGCGCAATGTCCATTTGAGGTTGCCTCCAATAATGCGTAAGATAAACCGGCTCTAGCACGTATAAGAGAATCTTTTGCAATACCTAAGTTAGAGGCAATCGTATCTGCCGAAACGAATCCAATACCCCTTATGTTTTTAGCTAATTGGTATGGATCCTTGGATACTATGGCAATTGCTTCTTCCCCATAGGTTTTAAATATTCTGGTTGCTCTTGTTGTACCGACCCCATGAGATTGAAGAAAGATCATGATTTCCCGTACAATTTTCTGATCCTTCCAGTTATTGCAAATACTATTTGCTCTAATTTTACCTATTCCGTCTAAAGTAGATAATAATTCCGGTTTGTGTTCAATTACATCAAAAACTTGATCACCAAATGCAGTAACCAACTTTTTAGCAAAATGAGCTCCTATTCCTTTGATAAGACCGGAGCCTAAATATTTTTCAATTCCTTCTAAAGTATCCGGTGGAAGAGCTTTCAGAAAATCAGCTTTAAATTGCTTGCCATGATTGCGATTATTGTACCAAATGCCGCTACATTTAATATATTCCCCGGCAGATACGGAAGGGACGCTGCCTGTAACGGTGACTAGATCCTTGTGGTTTTTAACCTTAACCCTTAAAACGCAAAACCCGTTTTCAGGATTATGATAAGTAATGCGCTCGATGTTACCCGATAGATATTCTTTAACATTTTGATTATGTATGCTCATGTGTATCTTTTTAAGAGGTACACAGTTTTTGAAACCATTCCAGCTTATCTCGGTATTTTACATGATTATTGGATTTATTGTTTGTACTTGAGAATCTACTATAAGCATCAAATATTTCTACAGGTATATTAATCGAAGATGTATTGTAGATGTTAGAGCGTAGGTAATTTATTTCCTCGGCTACCTTATCTTCGTTCAGTTCAATAGACCAGGCCCTATATTTATCGTTCTGACTCATGCTCCATCTATAACCTCGTGCTTTTAACAGTTCTTTACTATCATATGGAGAGTTAACTGCATATAGCTTGAACCTGATAGCCTTAGATTGAGTAAGTAACTCTTTTAATACCGGTACCTGTGATTTTGGTAACTGCTGCGCTAAAAGGTGAACACCTGCGAGACAATCATTTATTGCTCTGTGTCCTTCATGGAAAAACCCGAATTTATAAGCAATGTATTCGAGTTTACGACTTGAGATCCCTTCTTTATCCCAGTCAACGTCATACATTAGACAACCCCAAGCTTTTGGTGGAAGCGAAGGGAAGGTGGTTTCAAGGAATGTACGATCAAACTGAGCGTTGTGAGCGATAATCAGGTCAACATCCTGCAAGTAATTAGCAACTGCATTTTCTTGTATTTTCTGGCCTTTTACCATATCATCGTTAATTCCCGTAAGTTCTGTAATATACTCAGTTATCGGGATGCCCGGATCTTGATAGCCGCTAAAATCACCCAGCAAGCGAAATATGGAGCCGTGCCTGTTATATTCAAACTTGACCATTCCCAGTTCTATCAGTTTATCCTGTGTGTAGGATAGGCCTGTTGATACTGTGTTAAGTGTCAATAATAATTTTGGCATTTTCTATTCGTTAGGTAGTAATTAAATTTTTATCAAAAGGTTTTTTACTTTTTAATACTCCATAAATTATATGAATAAGTTTACGCATGGCAGCACAAATTATAGCCATAATATTCTTACCTTTTTCATCGAGTTTTTCACAAAATAGCTTGATTACAGGGTTATGTCTTTTTGCCGCAACCGCAGGAAAATAGAGAGCCTTACGTAATATTCCCGATCCTATTTTTGATATTCTGCTTTTTCCTTTAAGAGAAGAGCCGGAAAGCATATGTTTTGGTGTCAGACCTGCATATGCTGCTAATTGTCTGGCGTTTCTAAAAGACGATACGTCCGGCACTTCTGCAAGTATTGCTACTGCTGTGATTTTACTTATTCCAGGTATACTTTGTAAATTATTATAGTGTTCTAACAACTCAGAAGATTCAAATATTATTTGTTTTATATTTTCTTCAATACTTATTATTCTTTCTTCTATTTCCTTTAGTACACTTTCCCAAGTATTACTCACAGATCTTGGTACTTCACTTTCAAGATGATTTCCAACCTGAGTACGCATGTTTTTTAAATCCTGTAGGCATCTGTACAAATATTGTAATTCTTTTATAACAGGATCTTTTGGTTTATAAAGTGGTACATTGTGTAACTGTGCATACTTAGCAATCACAAAAGCGTCAACCTGATCATTTTTATGCCTGGCCAATATACTATTACTATATGACTTTATACAAAAAGGGTTCACTATACTTACTTCGTAACCTTTAGAATATAAATATTCCGCTACTTTCTCCGAATATTGCCCGGTTGCTTCAGCGCATGCAAGTACTTTATTTGTTTCAACTTTTTGAATCCATTTGTGAAGTTGTTTACAACCCTCTTGATCGTTGCTAAAGGTTGATTCTTTCTTTTTGTTATTGGTGAGCAATACCACAACCAATTCTTTTTTTGAGACGTCTATACCTAATATTGATTTTTCCATTATAATACCTTATAAATAAAGTTGTATTTTGAATCTTTAGCTAAGCATGCAAATACAGAATAAGCTGCCTTAAGCTTTTCTAAGATACTGTACAGCTAACAATTCTAGGGAGAGAGGTCTAATCAACTAGGACAGATTAAAAATCTTAGCTTCAATACAGGATCTTCTCTCCCCACTCATTAAGATTAGCTATATCTTTTTGAGCTTATTTTCAATATACATGCTTCAATATCCAGAAAAACAGCGATCATTTTATCATCTTCATCGCCGGTATTATAATATTCCGGCCTCTGATATTTTTTAGTGACTCTGTAATGGCCTGAGTTATTTAAAATAGTAGCTAGATTCTCTATATCCTCGTGTTGCATCTTCTGAAAATAGTTCAATATATTTTATATGTACCGCTTATATGTACCGCAGTACCTAATAAATCCAAACAGGTTATTATAAGTTTTATACTCTTACAACTAAAATTAAATTAGGTATGGAATCTACAAAAAAATTAACAGAAAAACATTAGCAATGACGTCACCAGAAGCTAGTGTTATTAATTAGTTAAGTATAATATTGGCATATTACCTATATGTTATTGAACAAGGATCTTTATTGTGATATCATAAACGCCGCTAGTGATGACTTGAACACATCATTAACAAAACCAACCTTTTGAAACCTGCTGCTTTAGGCCAGGGGTCTGCTGTTATAAGTGTCTCTGGCATGGAACCAGCAGGTAGTTGTTTTGATAATGACTTGTTCAAGCCCCTGGCACCAGTTAAACAGGTTAAAGAGGTTGATATGATAAGTGATAATTACAATTTTGGAGCAATTAATAAACTCCATCCAAGCTATTTACTTCATACTTTAAAGTTATCTTCTATTTCAAAAACGTTTGGTGAAATTCGAACTTCTATCCTGGAAATTATATTCCTATCTGAATTTAACAAGATTCTTTAAAATTTTAAGGGTTTAATAGAAACAAAGCTTTTTACTTTTGAATCAAGCCGTTTTACATAAAAAATGTAAATATCTGAGCTTATCGATTTTTATGTATAAAGTAAAAGGTTTCGCTAAATATGTTCCGGTTTGCCAAGAACTAGTTAGCTCAAATTAATTGTAAATAATCACATAGCTATGACATTATGAGAAGTAAAGATGAAGAAATCAAAAGGTTATTAGGTCATATTTTTAACGAGCTGCGAAAACTGGAGAAAAAAATAGAAAAACAGGAAGAGGATATAAGAATCTTCCTTACCACTAGAGATTCAAATTATGAACCAAGTCACTTGTTAATTGCGCAGCAGAAGGCAACCAGGACTTCAGTAGAGTTACTTAGGGAGGAGATAGAGGAGATACATCAGGTTATCAAGATTATATTATCTAATTAATAGAGAGCAAGTTATGATTATTGTGATATTAATTTGTTTGTGCAGTAAATGCGTTGTAATCAATAAATGTTAGTAGTTTGATTTATCTTCATGCAAGTTAAAAGGATTATGAATTTTACCTAGAATTTTTTATTTACCGTTTTAAAATTCCTTAAATAAAAATTAATTTATTCCTGAATTACCTAGTGAACCTAAAAAAGGTTATTAAAGTTCCATACTCTTACAACTGAAAATTAAATTAGCTATGGAATCAGGAAATCTGATCATGTATAAATAAAATCGCAATCATCCCTTGACATTCAATAGATAATAGTTTATACTTAGGTTTATAATAAGGTAAAGAATTATGAACTTTTTTGAATTTAACAAACAGTTTCCTACTGAACTTGATTGTATAAAGTACTTTATCACAATTAGGTATAATAATAAACCCGTTTGCAGACATTGCGGGAGCGACAGATTAACACACAGAAGAGATACACCTAAAAATTTTCAATGTATCTTCTGTAATAAAGGTTTCTCAATCTTCAAAGGGACAATATTTGAGAAGTCTGACACTGATTTACGTAAATGGTTTTATGCTATTCACTTGTTTTTAAATAGTAAAAAAGGTATATCAGGCTACCAACTAAAAAGAGAAATAGGCGTTACTTATAAAACGGCTTGGCGTATGCTTAAGCAAATCAGGCTTGCTATGGGTAATATTGAAAACCAGCAATTTTTTGGTACTTTAATTGAAGTGGATGAGACCTATGTAGGCGGTAGACCTAGGAAGAAAAACAATAGAGATGATGATAACGATAACTTACCACCAGTAAATAAAAGGGGGCGTGGTACTAAAAAGAACGTTGTTGTTGGTTGTATTGATAAGATAAATAAGTCTGTATTTGCTAAAGTTATGATTAAAAACAACGATGGCAAGAAATTAACAGGTAAGCAGCTATTAGATGTATTGAATCAAGTTATAACCCAAGATAGCGTCATTATTAGCGATGAGTTCAAAGGATATAATATCCTCGGTAAGAAAACAAGCCATATCCATTTAAGAGTAGACCATACGAAAGAATATGTAGCCAGCGGTAACATTCACACCAACAATATGGAGAACTTTTGGGGAACTCTAAAGCGTGGAATACTCGGCATATATCACCACGTATCAGCTAAGCATCTTCAAAAGTATGTTGATGAGTTTGCTTTTAGATATAATACTAGAGAAAATGGTTGTGTATTTAATTTGATTTTACAACAGGCGGTTTTCTAACGAATTGAATAGAGAGACTTCCATTTTCTAAACGATTTAAAATACCTTCTATATGTACTTTATGATAAACTTCATATTTTTCATTATTTAAAATACCGTATTTTAAAGCAATAGTTGCTGTAATTTTTAAAGATTTAGCTATGTTTATATCTTTTACTTTAATTATCCCTGTCGCTGCATTAGAAAGGTAATAAGGTGGAAGTAAAACTGATGATTTATTTATTACATCTATTTCATCTTTTTGATGTGTCTGACCATTAACAATTATAACTGTCTTTTCTTGGTCTAAAAAACAACTAATCACCTGAGTAGAACAGTTATAAACTGACATAGCAATTCGAATGTTGTGTATATTATTATCTGGAAATTCTAATCTAGGTTCTGGAATTATCAATAATTTATCCTTAATACTATAATTTTGCTTACATTTATGTACTAAATAAACGAGAGGTAGAGATAAAAATATAGCACCTAAAAACTGTTGCGTTAACATATAGTACCCCAAACTACTGCAAATAAAAGCAAAAGAAGGTAATGCTTTACTGTCCAGCCAATCTTTGATATAATCACTGACAATAGTATTAGAAACTTGTTTAAAAAATTCCAACATAATAAATTATTATAAAACTGACCAAATATATCAGTAATATACAATCTATTATTGAATGTCAAGGGATGATTGCGAATAAAATTAACATTAATTTTATTCCAAAGGTAAAAATACGCTAAAGTTATGTTATTACTTAAACCGGTTTACTTTTATAATTTGGGTTACTTAATAACTTATCTGATTATTAGATGTAGAGTTTATCTCGGTGAATATCAGAGAAAAATCAAGGAAGAGTTTAGCATAACTGATATAAAAGCTAATCATTACGTTCTTGTACAGGGAAAACAGATAGTAGGTATAGTTAGAATAATGTATGAAAACGGTATAGCAGATTTAGCCAGAGTAACTGTTATTAAGGAATACAGGAATCAGGGGTACGGAAGAGAATTGATGAAACGGGTTATTAATGAAGTAAGAAATAGCCGAAAGGCAGAAATAATAAGGCTTTCTATAAGTGATAAAGCGATGCTGGATTTTTACCAACAGTTTGGTTTCAAGGAAAACGGAGAAGTCTATTTCCATAATATCCCATCAATCAGCATGATAAAAATTCTTTAACGGATAAATAGGGGAAACGGTATGAACTTTAACATGGACTCAGTAATCTTTACCGGGTTTTTGGTAGCTAATTTGTGGCTCGGTCTTTCTTCAAGTAGAGGAATCAGAAACATAAGAGAATATGCTATAGGTGACAGGAATTTCAGTACTGCTACAATTTCGGCAACGATAGTCGCTACCTGGATTGGCGGTGGATTTTTCTGTACTCTTATTCCCGAATCTTATAGTAACGGTTTGCATTTTATATGGGTTACTTTGCTTGGTGATATTCTCTGTCTATCGCTAATAGCCTTGTTTTTTGCTCCGCGTATGAAAGAGTTTTTAGGTAAAGTGTCTATCGCATCGGCTATGGGGGATTTATTTGGGAGGAGAGTCCAGATAGTTACGGCAATTTCAGGGTTTATAGGTATTAGCGGTCTAATTGCCATGCAGTTCAGGATAGCCGGCATGATGTTTGAATATGCTGTTGGTTTTGCCAACATATACGGTATTTTATTAGCGGGAATTATAGTAACCTCATATTCCGCTTTAGGAGGAATAAAATCAGTTACTTTTACAGATGTAATACAATTTCTGACTTTTACTGTTGTAATGCCTACGCTTGCCTATTTTCTTCTGGAAAGCCTGGAGAATATTGACGCTATTACATATACGATAAATACCAACCCTATTTTTGATTATAAAAAGGTTTTTAATTTTTCAGAACCTCAATCACTTTATCATCTTTTTATATTTTTCTTTTTTGCGATTCCTGGATTTAGCGTTGCAACTTTCCAAAGGGTTGCTATGGCAAAAAATACAATACAAGTCACAAGGTCTTTTCTTGTAGCAGCTGTGGTCTGTTTTGTAATTGGAGCAATTATTTGTTTTATTGGAGTATTAGTACTGTCTATTAATCCTAATCTACCATCACAGGGTGTAATAAAATATCTGGTTTCTGATTATGCTGCTGTAGGATTAAAAGGAATAATTCTAGCCGGGGTAATGGCAATGGTTATGTCTACGGTTGATAGTTATATCAATGCTACCGCCGTTATTATTGTTCATGATTTTTGTAAACCTTTAAGGATTAAGTTTATTAAAAATGAATTATTCTCAGCTCGTATTGTATCATATCTAATAGGCTTTGCCGGGATAGTTTTAGCTTTATATGGAAGTGAGAGCGGTCTTTTACATTTATTCATTCTAGCTAATTCATTTTATATGCCAATTGTAAGTGTTCCATTTTTAATGTCACTGCTGGGATTCAGGAGTTCGGAAAAATCCGTGTTATTGGGAATGGCAGCGGGGTTACTGACTGTTCTGGCCTGGAAAGTGCTCGATATAAAAGCCGTGAACAGCATAGTGATTGGTATGCTCGCTAATCTAACGGTTTTAATGAGTAGCCATTATGTTCTCAAACAACCGGGAGGTTGGGTCGGTATTAAGGATAATAGCGATCTAATGAGGATTCGCAAAGAAAGGAAGAGGAAACTCAAAGAGTTCTGGTCGGAGATTAAATCCCTTAATATTGTAGATATCTGTAAAAATAACTGTCCTTACGGTGAGGGTTTGATTTCAATACTGGGCTTTTTTGTAATGATTTCTATTTTTAGCAGTACACATACTTTAGAAAAAGAGTATCAACTGCGTTATGCTAAATTATTCAATATATTATACCCGATAACTCTCTGTAGTGCTGCGCTTCTTATTAGCTATCCATTATGGCTTCAAAAATGGAAAGAAAAAAAGTTAGTCGGTATACTATGGAATTTTGTCAGTTTGGCAGTATTAGTGTGCTTTTCCTTTTTAATTGTACTCGTTAGTGAGTTTTCTGAAATTCAGCTAATGGCGTTTATGATAAACATTATCGTCATATCTTCACTGAGTAAGTGGACAGTATCATTATTTAACATTTTATTTGGGGTTACGCTCGTTAGTTTCTGTTATGAATATTATCACCCATTAGGTATTGTTGAATTTGGTTTTACCTCTTCACAATTTAAAATAATTTATTTGCTTTTACTGATTAGCAGTTCACTAATATTTTTCTTAAAACCTAACCAGCAATACCAGGAGTTTACCAAAGAAAAGAACAGACACTTGAGCAGTAGAATAGAAACAAGGGAAAAAGAAGTAGAAGAGGCGTTGGCTCTTAAAACTGAATTTATCCGTAATATGAACCATGAATATCATGCGCCTATGACCGGAGTAATCAGCATGGCCGAGACCCCTGCAAACCGGTTATGATAAGCTAACTGATGATCAGAAAAAGCAGGCAATTGACGTAATCGTAAAAAGTGCCCATAACCTTAAAGTATTTGACGAGAATCTTGCCACTCTCTCTGATTTGAGTAAACCTCGTTATAAACTCCAGAAAGAGAATTTTAATTTTAGTGATCTAGTATATGAGAGGGTAGAGACATGTCGTAAACTGTATGACGAGAATAAGGATGATAGAGAATTTATTGTAAATGTTGAAGAAAATATACGGGTCAATGCCGACAGGAATTATATGATTCAGTTACTGGATAATTTGGTTATCAATACTATTAGTTATTGTAAAGAAGGTCGGATTACCATTACCTTGAATCAAGACAGGAATCACGTACGCTTAAGTTTATCCGATGAAGGAATTGGTATACCTGCAGAAGAGCTTTATGAGGTATTTGAGCCTTTTACTGTAAGCTCCAGAACTCGTACTCCCGCAGGGGGAAGAGGTGTCGGCCTTGCTGTTTGTAAACGTATTCTGGAAGTTCATGGCGGTACTATTAAGGCCGAAAGTGACGGAAAAAAGGGAACAACTTTTACGGTGATACTTCCGGTTTAGGATTGATTTGATAGGACTTACCGGTAAGAGATAGTAAACCTGCCAGTATAAAGATCCGATTAGCAAGGAATTATCCATAAGAAGAAAAACGATATCAGGGGATATCAGAAAATCCTTATTGTCTCTAAACTTATAGCAGGTATAGAAACTCTAACGTGAAGGGTTGACGGCATCCTTTAATTTTTGCCCAACCTTGAACTTTGGTTTGATTATAAGCAGAAATATTGAGGCTTTCTCCTGTTCTTGGATTACGTCCTGTCCGAGCCGGAATCTTACCGATAGTAAAATGACCGAAACCAACCAGTGATATTTCCTTACCTTGTTTCATTGCATCAATTACCGATGAGGTAAATATATCAATAACATCGTGAGCATCTTTTTGGGTAATATTATGTAGTAGGGCAATATGTTTACTAAATTCTTCCTTATTCATGATTATCCTCATTAATTAGTTTAAAACCTGGAATCCAGCCATTTTAACATTGCACTTGATTTAGTAAACTAAATTCTGATTTTTTAGTTTTGACATTTTTACCTCATGCAATAAAAATTTTGTTTTCTTCTAAATTTTACTGTTCAACAGCTTCAATAAAGTTAACTATATTTTTAACAGCTTCAATAAAGTTAACTATATTTTTAACAGCTTCAATAAAGTTAACTATATTTTTAACAGCTTCAATAAAGTTAACTATATTTTTAACAGTTACTATATGGTTAACTTTATACCTATAAGAGCAACAGCTCCTTTTACTTTTCTTGCTTTTAACTCCGAGTAAAATTCAGGTTTTCCCTTTAATCTATAATTATGAAGTTCTACATAAGGTTTTAATCCCGGAGCTAATAAATGACTGATATTCAGTTTTACACTATCAACTTTATTTTTGAATTGTTCTGAACCAAAATAAGATAATGTAATTGTTGTAGCATTATATTTATAAGCTGCTCCTGCATTATAATAACGAGTCTTTAAACCTGCTTTATGTAATTCTTTATTGGAAAAACTTTTTTCAAAAGAACCATAACATGCATTATATTTGAAATTGTTTACTTTTAGTTCAGCTCCTATGTTAAAAGTTTGTAGATTATGAAGCTTATATTCTTCAGGATTTTGATCGTCCTTATTAGCAAATTTCTTAATTTTACCTACAGACTTACCGTACTCACCGGTGGTAGTTAACTTCAATTCTACGTCTTCTGCTAATTTCTGTTCTAATGATAAACCTATAGTAACTGCATCTTTAATAGACCTGTCTATTTCAAATCTATCAACACCGTTTGCATATATTCCGTGTTTTTTGACCCCATCTGATTTTACTGAAGGATTATCTACACCCGTATTAGCCGTATCAGGTGTGTAAGATACGCCGAGTTGTATTTTACTGGAGTCATTTATGGATAATTTAGGGGTATAATAATTTATTGTACGTGGCGGTTCACTACTATAAGTAGCTAAATCTAAACCGGCAACTACCGAATCACCTAAAAAACACCCTTCACCTGTTAAAAAAGACGGATTAGCTTTAGTATCCTGTTTTAGATATGCTGTATTTGTTTTTATATATTTTATAGGTATGGAACCGTCACTTATCATCATGTTTTTTGCAACCGGTATTGGAGAACCGGCTTCAATACGACCATAATTGTTTTCTAGAAATACGTATGAGCCGTTATAATCTTTATTAACTTTTCTTTTAGTTGTGGGTACTAGTATGATCTTGGCACCATAAGTAATCTCATCAGCCTTATTTGATATAGTAGCAAATAGGGCCGTATCGTTATAAAAAGCAAACTTCTCTTTATTTGCCGATATATTCTTTTCAGATTTTTTAAGGTGATTTTCTTTGCTAAAACCGCTTTCAAAAGATGCGTATGCTCCTATTTTCATGTTTAAACCGGAAACTACCGGTATTTTCTCATTAGTAATATTATTAGCTAAAACTGTCACACTTATTAGCGATATTGTAAGAAAGGCTGTTATTTTTGTTTTCATAAAAATTTAATAATGATTTTATAATATTTACCTAATTAAAACAGGTATATAACGCAATTTGCAATCATTTATTGTATTAGCTATTATAAATAATTGAGTTTAATGGCTATATAAACAAATAAAGGGAAAACTTATCCAAATAAAGAACAATAAAAACATCTGAGATATAGAAGCATTATGAGCAAAGTATATAATAATTCTAAAAGTGCCTTAGTTTTGCAAAAATACACCACAGAAGAAATACAGAAACTGTTAAATAGTGGAAAGTTTAAATCAGAGATAGTCCGTCAGATAAAAATAAATATACGGGCATTTAATATTTATATAAAAGAACATAATCTTTCTTATACCCCTCCTCCATATAAAGTATGGAAATCCTTAAAATCTCAAGCTAAAAATAAAAGTGAAAATAAATTTAAAGAGCCTTTAGAGAAGTTTAAAGAAATGTTTGAAGAAAACAAAAGAAAAAGAACCATGAAAGAACTGGAAGATGCTTATTATTAATGAAGTGTAAATATTGTTTACAAACTAATGTAGTAAGAAATGGCGAATACTACAGGTGCAGGGATTGTAAAAGAAATTTTAGCTATAGTCCGATAGAAGACATAGATCCAGAAGAAATACAGCGCCTTTTAGATAGAGGCACTCATAGGTATGCTATTGCTAGAGAATATCGTTGCACTAACGTTGCTATCAATAAATATATAAAAAAGCACAATTTAATCGAGCCGGTCATAGAAAAAATCACCTTTAAAAAGTAGAAGTTTTCAATAATGCATTCCGGATATCCTGTAAAAACCTGTAAAACTCATCTTTTATGCAATTCTCTATCTTACCTATGGAAGTAAGTATTGTCCTGGTTAAATGCCGTTCCAGTTTTTTAATCTGTTAATACTTAAATTGGCCCATTAAAGGAAATAATTTAATGAATTACTCATAATTTGCTTATATTTCAACTAATATAAGATCTATTATATAGAGAAACACGTTGTACTATAGAAAGTTAAATCTATAAGTTTAATTTAGCAATTATTGATTGGTAATATATGGATTTTAGAAAACTAATTGCTAGACCGGCAAGCTTTCCGGGAGCTTTTATGAAAGCAACATATGTTTATGGGTAAGTTCGTGGTAACGTTTTATTATGGCATAAAATATATTTTTATTTGACAATCACAACACAGGAGAAGATAAAGGGCTATAGCCCCTGCAATTGTGTTTGAACTTTCAGGATAACTGCGGTTTTAAAAAGAATTCAAAATAAAAAAGCAATAAAAAAAGAGTAAAAAAATGATTGGATTAAGAGAGGAATTTTCAGGCATACATATTCAACCTTTTTACAAGAATTATCATTTACCGCAATTTAATTTGACAGAGAAATTAGGGGACGGTTGCGAGATTATCATACCTGATTTTATAATTCAGGAAGAGGCTAAAGGAAATTACGACGTTGCAGACTTTGACAATGATGAAGAAAAGATGTTATACACAGTAACAGACACGGTCATTGAGGATGCGTTGATGTACGATTGGGTTTACGCTCCTCGTATTTACAATGAAAAAGTAGCGTATCTATGTGATCTGATACCTTTTAAACTCATTACACCCGCTGCAAAGTATAAATTTTTATCTTTTGGCGGTTGTGGGATGGATATGACATACAAGCTTGAAGCTTACCAGTTATTAGCTGATGGTTCATACGATGCTAATTCAAATTTTGCAAAAGAGGGTATTTAAGTACTTTTAGCATTATTACGGCAAAGAACATAGTGCCGTAAAAGCAATAAAGGAGCTCCTTGGTTCTTAAATAGCAGCTTAAAAGGGATAAATAAGATATAAATTCGGGCGAAGGGCTATATGCGGCGGCTCTAAAACCTTACTCTGAATGTCCTTATACGGTTTGTACCATAATTTATAATACAATATATAGGTTTCCTGATTAACTGGAAATAAAAAAACAGATTTCTATGCTCTGTCTTTAATATAAAGACGATGTTGTAAAAAGGCTTTTCCTTAAGACATTATCAGTGCCTAATAGACACTAGAAGCCTCTTCTTTGCTTAGATACACCTTCAGTTGCTTGTATATCCCTATATAACACTCAGTTACTAGCGTATAACCACTATCTTACAATCTAATTCCAGTTGAGACCATATTCTATCAGAGCTATAAACTGTATAGCCGGTTGATATCGCAAGAGCAAGGCATGCCCGATCTCCAAGTGACAGCCCTAAACTTTTTGTTTGGCTAATAATATCAGCACTTGTTAGAGCTAGTTTTGTATCAAAAGGTATAATCTTTTCAATTAAGCTATGAATGATATTGGATACTTCCTCTTTAGAAAGACCTCGTTTTTCTATAAGAAATTTAGCTACTTCTGCAACGTTAACACTGCTCATAATTGATTTTGGTAAAATAGAAGCTACGACTTCGTACCCTTTCTCTTCGGAAAGTAACGTTATTAACGCTGAAGCATCAAGGATTACATATTGATCTGGATTATTCATTTAAGGTAAATTCTTTGTTTTCATTATTTGCATCGTTCCTTCTAGAGTCAAGAAATTCATCTACAGCAGAATTAGCATTAGCATTATACTTTTTAAATAATTCCTGCGCAGCTTTAATTTCTTTATTAATACTGACAATATGCAGCTCATCATTTATAACTCTAATTACAAACGTGTCACCTTGTTTATAATTCAAAGAGTTTCTGATATTAGAAGGTATTAATATTCTACCATGTTTATCCATTTGTGAGTGTTCTATTTTCATAAGGTTATTTCTAATACTGTAATTATATTAATAATAACTTATAAAAGTTTTATGTCAATTATATAAATAATGTTATATATAATAAGTATAAGTATGATGTACAAAACTTACGACAGAATGAAAGATGATAAAAAAATCTGCTATTACTAGAGATAGCAAAAGATTCTTAAAAATTATTTACTAAATATCCTTTTAAATGGTAACATTTGTCCGAAAATGGTCGGATCTGTTGAAAAAGTCCCCAAATAGTAAAGATTAGCTGTTAATGCTTTTTGGAAAGTATTGTATAAATAGCCTTTTAAGATGTAAGTGAGGTAGCGCAATGCAAGGATATAACACTTACCAACCGAGGTTATTCTCGTGTGTGAATAGTTTATCTAATGACAAACCGGTAATTCTGGCTACTTTTTCTATTGAATCTCTATCTGGTAGCATAGCGTGGTGAGCAATTTTTATTTTTCTTCGGCCTTACCGATCTCTATACCTTTTTCTTCGGCAGAAACTAGTATAGTCCCTTTCTTTTAGAGATTCATTACGGTAAGTGGTATATTTCTTTCTGCAGGAGTCATTTTTAGGAAATTTAACCTATTCGGCTACTTTCTTCATATAAGGGAATTTAAAATATTCCTTTACTTCCGAATGTTTCATCATATGGAGCCACTCGTCAAGTTCGTCTTTAATAACATCATTAAATAGCGGTATGGATATTACAAAATACTCGAGTAAAATATTATGAGCATCAAAAAACCTCATTCCAAGATCTGCATCTGCAATATGTATATCTTGGAATGAGCTTTATCTAATTCATGAAAAACGGTTTTACTGTAATGTAAAGGAGCTTTTATATTACCGAACGAAAAATACAATAGGGTTATAATAAATCAATTACTCATTTTCCTAATTAATAAGATACCTAAATTGCATACATTAAAAAAATAAATTCAATGCTTTATTATAACCCTGCTGTTTCGTTCTGTTCTCTAGTAAGACTTTGTTGTTTTGATCCTTCCACTTAAAACTCAATAATATTTTGACTAATATTAATTTCATCATTTTTCTTGAGATTTTACAATCAACAATTTCTTATTTTACAGTTATAAATAGCGTTTTATTTCTTCAAGTTGCCCAAGTACATTTTGCGAATTAAGCAGTAAATGTTCCTTCTGTGGAACTTGTCGTTCCAAAAATGACACTATTAAAACACAAAATTCTCTTGGCACTACCACAAATTCATTATCAGTTTTTGATTTTAACCACATTGATAAACTATGGGTAGAAATATCATTAATCATACCCCAGAGAAGTTTGGATATTTCTTCTCGTGAAATAAAACGGTCTTTTACCACAGTCATTTTTATACCTCCACTTCTCTTACAGAGAAATAAAGATATACCAGATTGTTAATACTTATTTTCTTGAACAATTTGATGTTGTTTAATACAGAATTTATATTGGTGTAATTTTTTGTCCCAAAAATTACATCTTTACTTAAGGCGGAATTGTTGCTATTATACATTTGATCCTCTATATGTAGGGTTATTGAGATAAAATGAGGATATTTAAGCCTTCGAAAAGTGTAAATATCCTCAGTCACAAAACATAAAAACGTTTGAAGTTTCCAGCTTTCAGACGTTTTTTTATGCCTTGCTTGTAGATTATAATAATATATATTTATGGAATAATCAAGAAAAAAAATGGAAAATTCTATTATTTTTCTAATGGATATTTTTTTTGATAAGTCTGCATTATGTAATTAAGTTTTTCTTCAGATAAAATATAAGCTTTTGAAGTGCCACTATCTCTTTTAATAATTCCATCTTTTAAAAAAAGATTAATTGCAAAATAAATAGTAGAAGTTTTTATTTTTGTTTTATCAGCAATATACTTAGCTGATACATGAACAACATTATCAATTGCTATATCTATAAATAACTCTAGTATAGTACGTTGACTAGGAGAATATTCATTAAAACTTCTAACAGCTTTTTTTAGTTCCTCTGTGTTAATCATCATTTTTGTTCTATATATTACCTGTACAGTTAATACTTTAACCTATAAAAGGGCAATTTTATACTAAAAAATAAAAAACATCGCAAAAAATTTCAAGAAAATTCTACTTGATTTAATTTAATAGGACAGTTAGCATAACAGAAACTAAAAAAATCTTTGGTAATAAATTTATTGAAATAGAAAATAAGCTAATAACTAGTTTGCTTAGACCTAAAAACGAAATTGATCAATCTGACCTTGATATGTTTTTATTTGAAGCTAACAAAGCGTGGTAGTTGGCTAAGGGAAAAACTATAAATATTTCAAATATGAAAAAAGTTTTAACAAAAACCTGATCTGGGATTAAGGCCATTATTAATTATAAGTATAACTTTGTGTACTAACATATATTATGTTATAATGAGTATAATAAATTATAGCAATAATTATGGAAAAAATATCTCCTCGAGTAGATGTCGCATTTGTGTGACATGAAGTCACCGATTGAATTGTTTAGCAGGCGAAAGACTGACTAAACCAAATGTTTTGCCATTTGTACCCTACTAAACTACGTTCAGGCAGCAATGTGGGGCGTAAAGCGTTTAGGACAATGAACCTCACCTGGAAAGGTAAGAAGAATCCGTGAGGAGGAAACAATACTGATAGCACAAATTGGTATGGGGGCTAGGGTGTACGGTATGGATAGCATAAGCGAACGATTGTAAGCATCGTAAGGTCTGAACAAGCCAAAGGTGCTGATAGGCTTGAACCAAAAGGTGTGTGGTAGGATATCAGATTGAATGCTTCTGATACGCAAACAAAAAAACCACCGGTGTATAGATCGATCCTAACCCGTACTTTCGTTCAATCGGGGAAACATGGAAACCCCATATATCTCCATTTAAATATGGGAAGCAAAGCGTAAGTGATGCCGATAGATATGTGGGCTTGGGAGAGTGGAGAAAGCGAATGCTTGTTTGTAATGAACAAGATACAGGTTTAAACGTCACCTGACTCGAAAGAGTGCCCACTTCTACTTGGTCATCTTGGATGAGAGCTTCTGTAGAACCTTGTTAGAAAAGAAAAGCAAATGATTACAAATAAACCTGTAAGTGCATCTTTTAGTGAAATAACACAGTGGAGTCAAATCAATTGGCAGCAATGTAATAAAAACACGCTAAGGCTACAAAACCGTATTGTCCAGGCAACAAAAGAAGAAAGATGGAATAAAGTAAAATCTTTACAGCATATTTTAACTCGAAGTTTTAGTGCTAAGGTTTTAGCGGTAAAGCGTGTTACAACGAATAGAGGGAAATGTACAGCAGGCATAGATGGTCAGCTATGGCAGTCTTCGACTTCGAAGTTGCAGGCTATTAACGATCTAAGACACAGAGGTTACAAACCTCTTCCACTGAAACGAATTTACATCCCTAAATCAGATGGTGGTAAAAGGCCTCTTGGCATACCAACTATGAAAGACAGGGCGATGCAAGCTATACATCTTATGGGTTTATCTCCAATTGGTGAAACAATAGGTGATAAACATTCATACGGATTTCGAGTGTATCGTTCTACTGCGGATGCAATGAGTCAGATATTTAAAACCCTGGCAGGCAAGCATCGTGCAGAATGGATTTTAGAAGTTGATGTCAAGAAATGCTTTGATGAAATAGACCACAACTGGTTATTAAGTTCAATCCCTATGGAAAGAAGGATTTTACAAAAATGGCTAGCGTCTGGATATATAGAAAAGCAAATGTTTTGCTCTACAAAGTGGGGAACCCCGCAAGGCGGAATTATTTCGCCAACTCTTGCGAATATGACTCTTGATGGTATCGAAACTGTTATAGAAAAACAATTCGGACGTAAAGGGGATAAGAAACGTAAGAAAAGTGGGGTGCACATGATACGGTATGCGGATGACTGTGTGCCACGAGCACAAAGGAGAATTTTATGAAGCCAAAATAATAATTTGAATTTGTGTGTAACTATATAAAAGATGGAGGTCGGCCCTCCGAAATCGTTTTACAGGAAAAGATTTCAAACCACTCTAAGCTGCTGTAGTCAAAAGCTATGGTGGTGAGCGTTAGAGAAAAGGTGTCTAACAAGATATCAGGTAAGATTCAGGGAGATGAAGCGATTGAACCACTGCTGAAGTGTCGAAAGCGTATAGATGAGATCAAAACCGAGGAGAAGTCGTTGCTTCGGGATAAATTTAGCGGAAACCTGTTTACTGGCTAAGTGATCTCCGGCATAGAGGTGGCATGAACTTGAATCAGGCTTTTATATGGAACGTGGGAACCTGTGTACTAATGCTAAGGGAGAAATCCAAGTGGAAGCACCATAAGGATCAGAGTACCAATGTAGTATATAGGGGCGGATTAACTCGTAGTAGTTATGAAGGTGTTGAAAGACACTGGAGCGAAGGGGTTGAATTATCCGTCTTATTTGTTAATCAACTACCAAAAGGTGGGAGGAGTTAAATTGAGTAAGACAAAATCATTTTGTATTTCTAAGAAAAGCGTAATGGCAGCTTGGGAAAAAGTCAAAGACAATAAAGGAACTTATGGAGTAGATTTAGAATCTATAGCAGATTTTGAATCAAATCTAAAAGACAATCTTTACAAGTTATGGAATCGAATGTCATCTGGTAGCTATTTTCCACCAGCTGTAAGAGGTGTGGAAATACCTAAAAGAGATGGTAGCAAAAGTCATCGCTTGTTATCAATTCCAACTGTATCAGATCGAGTGGCGCAAGCTGTGGTTAAAAGCCATTTAGAGCCTATAGTAGAACCGATATTTCATGAAGATTCCTACGGGTATAGAACTGGGAAATCGGCTCTAGATGCAGTTGGAGTAGCAAGAGAGAGATGCTGGAGAAATGATTGGTGTATTGATTTGGATATCAAAAGTTTTTTCGATACTGTAGATCACCAACTCGTAATGAAAGCAATAAGATTCCATACTGAAGAGAAGTGGATTCATCTTTATGTTGAAAGGTGGTTAAAAGCCCCGATTCAAAAAGAAGATGGGACATTGATTGAAAGAAATGCTGGAATTTCGCAAGGCGGAGTAGCTAGTCCTTTGATGTCTAATATATTCATGCATTATGCATTTGACGAATGGATGAAGAGACAATTTCCAGAAATAAAGTTCGAACGTTACGTGGATGATGCGCTGGTGCATTGCAGTTCCAAAAAGTTAGCGGAAAAAGTACTGGAGGCAATTAGAGCCAGATTAAGAGAATGTGGTCTTGAATTGCATTCAGATAAAACGAAAATAGTGTATTGCAAAGATGTCGATCGAAAAGACTCACATGAGTATGAAAACTTTGACTTTCTAGGTTATACATTTCGCCCCAGACTATCAAAGAATAAGAAAGGGAAGATGTTTGTAAACTTTACACCCGCAATCAGTCAGAAAGCTGCAAGTCGTATCAAGAAAGAGATACGGAGCTGGAAGCTACATTTGCGAAGCGATAAGAACATAGGAGACTTAGCGAGAATGTTTAACTCTATAGTACAGGGTTGGATAAATTATTATGGAAGATATTATAAATCAGCCATGTATCCATACCTGAGAAATATAGAGCAATATCTAACTCGATGGGTAATGAGGAAATACAAAAGATATCAAGGTCATAAACGACGAGCGAGGAAATGGTTAGGTTGCGTTAGAAAGCGAGAACCAAAACTATTTGTTCATTGGAGGATAGGTCTTGGATCGCCGATTGGATAATGGGAGCGGTGTAAGCTGAGAGGTTTACGCACCGTTCTGCGAGAGACTAGCGGGGAAGTTCCTCTGGTCTACTCTCCGTGTGCCACGAGCACAAAGGAGAATTTTATGAAGCCAAAATAATAATTTGAATTTGTGTGTAACTATATAAAAGATGGAGGTCGGCCCTCCGAAATCGTTTTACAGGAAAAGATTTCAAACCACTCTAAGCTGCTGTAGTCAAAAGCTATGGTGGTGAGCGTTAGAGAAAAGGTGTCTAACAAGATATCAGGTAAGATTCAGGGAGATGAAGCGATTGAACCACTGCTGAAGTGTCGAAAGCGTATAGATGAGATCAAAACCGAGGAGAAGTCGTTGCTTCGGGATAAATTTAGCGGAAACCTGTTTACTGGCTAAGTGATCTCCGGCATAGAGGTGGCATGAACTTGAATCAGGCTTTTATATGGAACGTGGGAACCTGTGTACTAATGCTAAGGGAGAAATCCAAGTGGAAGCACCATAAGGATCAGAGTACCAATGTAGTATATAGGGGCGGATTAACTCGTAGTAGTTATGAAGGTGTTGAAAGACACTGGAGCGAAGGGGTTGAATTATCCGTCTTATTTGTTAATCAACTACCAAAAGGTGGGAGGAGTTAAATTGAGTAAGACAAAATCATTTTGTATTTCTAAGAAAAGCGTAATGGCAGCTTGGGAAAAAGTCAAAGACAATAAAGGAACTTATGGAGTAGATTTAGAATCTATAGCAGATTTTGAATCAAATCTAAAAGACAATCTTTACAAGTTATGGAATCGAATGTCATCTGGTAGCTATTTTCCACCAGCTGTAAGAGGTGTGGAAATACCTAAAAGAGATGGTAGCAAAAGTCATCGCTTGTTATCAATTCCAACTGTATCAGATCGAGTGGCGCAAGCTGTGGTTAAAAGCCATTTAGAGCCTATAGTAGAACCGATATTTCATGAAGATTCCTACGGGTATAGAACTGGGAAATCGGCTCTAGATGCAGTTGGAGTAGCAAGAGAGAGATGCTGGAGAAATGATTGGTGTATTGATTTGGATATCAAAAGTTTTTTCGATACTGTAGATCACCAACTCGTAATGAAAGCAATAAGATTCCATACTGAAGAGAAGTGGATTCATCTTTATGTTGAAAGGTGGTTAAAAGCCCCGATTCAAAAAGAAGATGGGACATTGATTGAAAGAAATGCTGGAATTTCGCAAGGCGGAGTAGCTAGTCCTTTGATGTCTAATATATTCATGCATTATGCATTTGACGAATGGATGAAGAGACAATTTCCAGAAATAAAGTTCGAACGTTACGTGGATGATGCGCTGGTGCATTGCAGTTCCAAAAAGTTAGCGGAAAAAGTACTGGAGGCAATTAGAGCCAGATTAAGAGAATGTGGTCTTGAATTGCATTCAGATAAAACGAAAATAGTGTATTGCAAAGATGTCGATCGAAAAGACTCACATGAGTATGAAAACTTTGACTTTCTAGGTTATACATTTCGCCCCAGACTATCAAAGAATAAGAAAGGGAAGATGTTTGTAAACTTTACACCCGCAATCAGTCAGAAAGCTGCAAGTCGTATCAAGAAAGAGATACGGAGCTGGAAGCTACATTTGCGAAGCGATAAGAACATAGGAGACTTAGCGAGAATGTTTAACTCTATAGTACAGGGTTGGATAAATTATTATGGAAGATATTATAAATCAGCCATGTATCCATACCTGAGAAATATAGAGCAATATCTAACTCGATGGGTAATGAGGAAATACAAAAGATATCAAGGTCATAAACGACGAGCGAGGAAATGGTTAGGTTGCGTTAGAAAGCGAGAACCAAAACTATTTGTTCATTGGAGGATAGGTCTTGGATCGCCGATTGGATAATGGGAGCGGTGTAAGCTGAGAGGTTTACGCACCGTTCTGCGAGAGACTAGCGGGGAAGTTCCTCTGGTCTACTCTCCGTGTGCCACGAGCACAAAGGAGAATTTTATGAAGCCAAAATAATAATTTGAATTTGTGTGTAACTATATAAAAGATGGAGGTCGGCCCTCCGAAATCGTTTTACAGGAAAAGATTTCAAACCACTCTAAGCTGCTGTAGTCAAAAGCTATGGTGGTGAGCGTTAGAGAAAAGGTGTCTAACAAGATATCAGGTAAGATTCAGGGAGATGAAGCGATTGAACCACTGCTGAAGTGTCGAAAGCGTATAGATGAGATCAAAACCGAGGAGAAGTCGTTGCTTCGGGATAAATTTAGCGGAAACCTGTTTACTGGCTAAGTGATCTCCGGCATAGAGGTGGCATGAACTTGAATCAGGCTTTTATATGGAACGTGGGAACCTGTGTACTAATGCTAAGGGAGAAATCCAAGTGGAAGCACCATAAGGATCAGAGTACCAATGTAGTATATAGGGGCGGATTAACTCGTAGTAGTTATGAAGGTGTTGAAAGACACTGGAGCGAAGGGGTTGAATTATCCGTCTTATTTGTTAATCAACTACCAAAAGGTGGGAGGAGTTAAATTGAGTAAGACAAAATCATTTTGTATTTCTAAGAAAAGCGTAATGGCAGCTTGGGAAAAAGTCAAAGACAATAAAGGAACTTATGGAGTAGATTTAGAATCTATAGCAGATTTTGAATCAAATCTAAAAGACAATCTTTACAAGTTATGGAATCGAATGTCATCTGGTAGCTATTTTCCACCAGCTGTAAGAGGTGTGGAAATACCTAAAAGAGATGGTAGCAAAAGTCATCGCTTGTTATCAATTCCAACTGTATCAGATCGAGTGGCGCAAGCTGTGGTTAAAAGCCATTTAGAGCCTATAGTAGAACCGATATTTCATGAAGATTCCTACGGGTATAGAACTGGGAAATCGGCTCTAGATGCAGTTGGAGTAGCAAGAGAGAGATGCTGGAGAAATGATTGGTGTATTGATTTGGATATCAAAAGTTTTTTCGATACTGTAGATCACCAACTCGTAATGAAAGCAATAAGATTCCATACTGAAGAGAAGTGGATTCATCTTTATGTTGAAAGGTGGTTAAAAGCCCCGATTCAAAAAGAAGATGGGACATTGATTGAAAGAAATGCTGGAATTTCGCAAGGCGGAGTAGCTAGTCCTTTGATGTCTAATATATTCATGCATTATGCATTTGACGAATGGATGAAGAGACAATTTCCAGAAATAAAGTTCGAACGTTACGTGGATGATGCGCTGGTGCATTGCAGTTCCAAAAAGTTAGCGGAAAAAGTACTGGAGGCAATTAGAGCCAGATTAAGAGAATGTGGTCTTGAATTGCATTCAGATAAAACGAAAATAGTGTATTGCAAAGATGTCGATCGAAAAGACTCACATGAGTATGAAAACTTTGACTTTCTAGGTTATACATTTCGCCCCAGACTATCAAAGAATAAGAAAGGGAAGATGTTTGTAAACTTTACACCCGCAATCAGTCAGAAAGCTGCAAGTCGTATCAAGAAAGAGATACGGAGCTGGAAGCTACATTTGCGAAGCGATAAGAACATAGGAGACTTAGCGAGAATGTTTAACTCTATAGTACAGGGTTGGATAAATTATTATGGAAGATATTATAAATCAGCCATGTATCCATACCTGAGAAATATAGAGCAATATCTAACTCGATGGGTAATGAGGAAATACAAAAGATATCAAGGTCATAAACGACGAGCGAGGAAATGGTTAGGTTGCGTTAGAAAGCGAGAACCAAAACTATTTGTTCATTGGAGGATAGGTCTTGGATCGCCGATTGGATAATGGGAGCGGTGTAAGCTGAGAGGTTTACGCACCGTTCTGCGAGAGACTAGCGGGGAAGTTCCTCTGGTCTACTCTCCTTGTAATAACAGGAAAATCCAAAGAAATCCTGGAGTTGCAAATGTTGCCACTGCTAAAAGAGTTTCTAGCAGTTAGAGGCCTTACTGTATCAGAGAAGAAGACGAAGATCACAAATGTAAAGCAAGGATTTGATTTTCTTAGCCAGACTGTGCGTAAGTTTGGTACAAGTATCATCATCAAACCATCAAAAGATAGCATTGGTAGGCTTCTAAGAAGAATTCGTGAATTAGTCCAAAAGAATTCTTCACAATCCCAAAAAAGTTTGATAGATTTGCTTAACCCTATAATAAGAGGTTGGGCGTATTATCATTCTAAGGTATGTGCAAGAAAAACTTTTGAAAAAGTTGATCACGAGATTTTTCAAATTCTATGGAGATGGTCGAAAAGAAGACATCCTAACAAAGGTTTAAGATGGATTAAAGATAAATACTTTAAGACATACGGCAATCAAAGTTGGAACTTTGCTGTAAAAGAAGTAAATGAAGGTAAAACTAGAATTTATGAACTATTTAAAGCAACGACTATTCCTATTCGGAGACATAGAAAAATTAGAGCAGCAGCTAACCCATTTTGCAGAGAATGGACTACATACTTTGCTGAACGGTTATCTACAATGAAGGAAGTAAAAGAGGCATGATATTGTTAAGAACAAAATATACATCATCGAAAGTTGTTACCGGTGCTTATAAAAAGTGCTTAAGATGGCTCGAGCTGAATGAATCGAAAGATTCACGTTCAGTTCCACGGGGAGTGGACTCTTATGGTTAATATTACCCCAAGAGTCTGCTTACCCTTCAAAAAAATCTTCGGTGTTGAAGAGAATAAAGATTTGCTTATTTCTCTTATAAACTCTATCCTTGGTAAGGAAGATCAGGTATTAGATATTACTTTGCTAAACCCTTATAATCCTCAAAATTTTAGGCAGGATAAATTATCAATACTAGACATTAAAGCAAAAGGGATTGACGGTAAAAGATTTAATATTGAGATTCAAATTAGTGATGAAGCTGATTATGATAAACGAGCCCTGTACTACTGGGCAAAATTATATACCGAGCAGCTAAAGGTAGCGCAGGATTATTCAACCCTAGCTAAAGCGATCGGTATTCATATACTTAATTTTACTTCCATTCCGGAAGCAGAGAATTATCATAATGTTTTTCATATTACAGAAAAAGAGAACGGGTTTGCCTATTTTAAGGATTTGGAATTACATACTATAGAGCTGAATAAATTTACCTGTGATTCAAGTGAGGAATTACAGGATATAGTTGCTAAAACTAGAAATGCCCTTGATATGTGGCTTACCTTTTTGACTAGACACGATTTATTGAAAGCTGACAAGTTACCGAAAGAACTGGATAATGATAAGCTGAAGAAAGCTCTAAAGGTATTGGATGTCCTGAACTTTAGTGAAGAGGAAAGAGAGCTTTATGAGGATCACCTAAAGTGGCTGAGGATAGAAGCCAATACGTTGAAAAAAACTGCAGAGAAGGCCAAGGAAGAAGGGATAGCAGAAGGAATCGAGAAAGGGATTGAAAAAAGAAATATTGAAGTAGCAATTAACATGATTAAACAGAAGCTGGACAATAAACTTATTTCTTCTGTAACAGGTTTAACCTTAGAGGAAATATTAAAGCTTAAAAACAAAAACTAGTTTTATCAAACAAGTTATTAACAAATTTGTTGATAACATTGTAGAAAACATTGGCTAAGTGAATCCTTGTAAGTTCAAGAAGTATTACTTATATTTTGAGCAATTGAAACATCTGGTGTTAAATTTAATTTTCCTGTTTAAGGTTGGTAAAAATACGAGATGTCCTTATCTAAAACTTTTGCTATTAAGGATAATCGTGCTGCGCTAATTCTATTTTTAGCGTTTTTATATTTTTGTAGTTGTTGTGGAGATACCAATCTTTTTAGTCAGTTCAGCCTGAGACATATTATTATCTAATCGCAAGAAATAGATTTTTTTATCAATTATTTGATCTACATTATTAAAATAATTTCCTATATGTTGCATATGCTTATTTAAAAACCTTTAAAATCTCAGGAAATGATTTAAATTCACTAATTTTAAACTCTTCCATTACTACTCGATAATCACTATCAAGTTTTAAGAAAACCTCAGTGTATTTAAAGTTATTGTTTCTATCAAAAATTTCAGTACAGAAAAAATTATCATCGAAATTATATTGAGGAAATTTTCTTTTAAGAAAACTACAGAATTCTTTCCATTCTTTTTGACTAATTTTCAGTTCATATCTTTTGTATTTCACAAGGATAACGGCAAAGATATTCAGCAAAATCAAAGCATAAAGAAAGCCGGCATTAAAATCGTTTAATATATGGTATTCTAAAATACTGTTAACAAATAGTAATCCTCCTATAAGGCAAATCCAAAAGGGGGCAAATGGAAAATATCTTGATAAAAGCATTTGCATTTTAATGTTTAGAACCATAACTGTATTCCATAATTAAACACTGTAGGTTATATATTAGAGTTATGATGGAAAGTTGTGTATGGAGGTGAGATAGAAGATTAGGTGGCGTATTCGCAAATTAATATTATTATTGTAATTTGCAAATCCTATTAACAATAAAATAAGGAATACACCATGAGAAAGAGTAATATAATTGATTATAAAAATCCAACACAAAATTTAGTAACAGATGTATTAAGTGAGTTTTTAAGGGAGTCAGCTCAAAAAATGTTGCAACTAGCTATAGAGGAAGAGGTACAAAATTTTATATCATCCTACCAAGATAAGTTACTTACTAATGGGAGTAAACAAGTCGTCCGCAATGGCTACTTACCTGAGCGCAACATACAAACCGGTATAGGAGAGGTAGCAGTAAAAGTACCACGGGTAAGAGATAGAGGTAAAGAGGATATAAAATTCTCTTCTAATCTGATTCCGCAATACATGAGGCGTACGGTTACTATAGATGTTCTATTACCGCTACTTTATTTAAAGGGAATATCTACTACAGATTTTGCTGATAGCTTTGAACCTATATTGGGTAGCAAGCCAAAGAACTTATCACCTAATGTAATATCCAGGCTAAAATCTGAGTGGTATGATCAATATTTATAGTGGACTGAAGAAGTCAGACAGTAAAATCAATAGTTTTGTTTCGCAAAAGATATAAAATTAAAAGAAACATAATTTAAATATATGACAAAAAAGCATATTAAAAATTTCAGTGCAGAATATAAAACTAAAGTAGTGTTGGAATTACTAGAATCGGAGGTAACTATATCTCAATTATCAAAGAAATATGAAATTACTCCAAAGACTATTCAAAATTGGAAGAAGCATTTTTTAAGTAATGCATCAATGGCTTTTGAGCCGGCAAAAGTAGTCAGTGAGTACAAAACAGAAATTGAGGAGTTAAAATCTCAAAATGATGAATTAGCAAAAGCTCTGGGGAAGGCTACAATAGAGAGGGACTGGGCGTTGGGAAAGCTAAACGGCTTGGATATAGCAAATAAACGAGATCTTGTCGATTCCAAGCTGAAAGAATTATCAATGGCAAGACAATGCGAATTATTGAAGATAAATAGATCTATGCTTTATTATCAGCCCCAAATAATGAGCTTATACAACAAAAAGATTATGGATAGAATAGATGAAATATATACAGATAATCCAGAGTATGGTTATCGTTTTATTTATAAATCTTTATTAGAGGAAGGATTAAATATTGGTAGAGATCGTACTCTCAAATACATGGGTATTATGGGTATAGAGGCTATTTATCCAAAGAAAAAGAAATCTATCTCTATGCAGAATAAAGATCATAAGATATATCCATATCTCCTTGAGCCTTATTGGCAAATATATAACGGTAGTCGGTCTGTATACGTACCAAGATCAAATGAAGTATGGAGCGGGGATATAACATACATTAGAACCCCGATAGGCTTTATGTATATGGCAGCAATTATAGATTGGCACAGTAAAGCTATATTGAGTTATAAACTGTCAAATTCAATGGATGCAAGCCTTGTAACGAGTATTTTAGAAGACGCTCTTAGTAAGTACCCACCTCCGCTGATATTCAATAGTGATCAAGGTAGTCAGTATACCGGCTCAGAACATATAAAAATACTCGAGAAATACGGTATACAAATCTCTATGAACGGTAAAGGCAGAAGCATCGATAACATTGTTATGGAGAGATTTTTTAAGACTCTAAAATATAATTGTATATTTATAAATGAATTTAACAATATCTCAGAACTTAGGGAGGGGATTAACATATATGTAGATAAATATAATAATAGAAGATTTCATTCTAGTATTGGTTATAAAAAACCTATGGATGTTTATCTCAATGCATTACAAAATGCAGCATGATAATAGGAAACAAAATCTACAAAAATTTGTCTTGATTTTTCAGTCCACTATAATTTGTTATGGCAAAGACGAGATTTAACAAAGAAGAAATATGTCTACTTCTGGGTTGATGGTATTTATTTACAGGCAAGAATGGAATCGGAGAAGAACTGTATTTTGGTAATAATTGGTGTTGATGAATACGGAAAAAAGGAATTGGTCGCTATAGATGATGGTTTTAGAGAAAGCAAGGAAAGCTGGCAAGGATTATTACTCGACATAAAAAGCAGAGGTCTGATACACTCTCCTGCCTTAGCTGTTGGAGATGGAGCACTTGGTTTTTGGGGAGCTCTGACAGAAGAATATCCTACTACGGTACATCAGCGCTGTTGGGTACATAAGACTTCTAATATTTTGAATAAGTTACCAAAATCTCAGCAAGCTAAAGCCAAGCAAATGATACATAATATTTATATGGCTAGTTCTAGAGAAGAAGCTGAATCCAGTTGGAAAAAATTTATCTTGGCTTATTCTGCTAAATATCCTAAGGCTACAGAATGCTTATTGAAAAATGAAAAAGAGTTATTAGCTTTTTACGATTTTCCAGGGGAGCACTGGATACATTTGCGGACAACTAATCCTATTGAATCTACCTTTGCTACGGTTAAGCATAGAACTAGAAAATCTAGGAATTGTTTTTCGAGAAATACTATTATTGCTGCTACCTATAAATTATTCCTTGAAGCAGAAAAAAGGTGGAAACCTTTACGAGGTAAAAACCGCATTGCCCAAGTTATTAATATGGAAAAATTTATAGATGGAATTCATGTAAGTGAAATTAGTAACGATAACTTAAATGAGAAAAAATATGTTGCCTAATTTTTTTCATACACAACATTTGACAATAACTCTATATATTATAAGTTGAACTCTGACAATAGGTTTTCTAATGTTTGCTAGTAGGTATGCTTTCCAGCGTCTACTAGCTGCAATTATCTCATATTTAAAATTTTCATCTTCGGACGGTCTAATTAGTACAGGATTTATTTGCCCATTTTTTTAAATATCCTCAGCGAGCTCATCTATTTTAAAAAAGTCAGCCTCAATTCTATCGGCAAATTTCCATCTTTTACACGTTGAAGGGTCAACATTTAATATTTTTATATCTGAAACTTCAGTTTTGCTTGTCATGGGCTAACCTCTAAGATTATAAACAAATCATTTACAAGCAGATCCAATATATAGAAATCCAAATTCCCTCGATTTTCTCCAGTTGTTTGTAAGACTAGTGCTACAGCTGAAGTGGGTGTTAGAACCATGAATGCAATTAATATAGAAGATATAAATAAAATAAGTATTTCTGTTCTGTGTTTTTTCATAGTTGTTCATTTATTTACAGATTCAATAACCATCTTACCATTTTTTTGAAGAGTTCGGCCTTGAATTTGTATATGAGCCGGTAACACCAGAGCAGGACCTGCTTTTTCAATTTTTTTAATAGAGTATTTAATTAAGGCGATCGATTTTTTATCTGTTTTTGTTTTTAGATCATTTTTTAATGATTGTATTTTCTTTTTAAATGCAACCGATGCCGGTACTGTTTCTGCTTTTATATTTATTATGCGACCATCTATCTCATGCCTTTCAATAATACCGTTAACTTCACAGGTAATTTCCTTAAAGTCAATATTAATAGTAACCGGACTTGAACTACCTGTATAGGCCAGTCCTTGGATTTCGCATTTTGAATTGTTATCCTTGGTTGAGCTGATCAGGTTCTGAGATCCATCTAGTTTAATTAGAACAGGATATTAGGACTCCTTAGGCCAGCGAATACTCATTAAAACTGCTAACTCGTGCGTTAATTCCCCGGAAAATGCTTTGCCATTAATAAAATTCTCTATCGAAAAATCAGTTTTAGCAAAATCAGGATTTTGAGGTGAATGCAAGGCTTTACCGGAAGACGAAAAGATAATATGCTGAGTAAAAAGCAGAATACCTATACCCGAAATCAGACAAAGGGTAGTTATTTTGGTTGCAACACCTTCCATCCCAATAAAGGAGAAAGCATTTTTAATTTTATTTACGTTCATGATATTAAAGTCCATGAATTTATAAACTCTTAAGTAATTGCTCAAATTTGTTTACTTCATTGGACACTGCTGCTTTTTGCATTTCAATGGCAATTCTGGTTATGATATTACGATTTTCAGGTAAGTAATGTTTCTCGGCTAATTTTAGTAAATCTTCTGCTTCTTTCAGAAAACACCTTGATTTTAAAATGTCGATAAATTGATAAAACAGAGGAGCAAGTGGGTTTTCTGAAAAATCATCGTAACTATTGTTATGTTTCATGTTCATAGACGACCTCTTAGTATAAAAATATCCTTAGTTATTTGTCTTTAAAAAATTCTACCAGTAAATTGCTGATTTTTTCCTTATCAATATTCAAGTTTCCTGAAAATACGATACCGTCTTTTTTCCATAAGCCAATTACTTTTCCGGAGGGTAGGGTAATTAGTTCCTGCTTAACGGTTTCTTTGGTATTGATGATTTTATTGACCAGTTTTTCAATATGTACGCTACCTGCTCCTTTTTTGATATCTTCGGCAATCTCTATGATTGCTTTTTTATGAGCGGGGGATTTTTTGGAAAGAGCCAGGATGGTTTCAGCGGCTCTTGCCGATACCCGTCCCATGTTACTGACTGCGTCCCAGATATCCTGATCTATTTTTGCAAAGGCAAGGTAGTTCTGCATTTTTTTTCTTGAGCAGCCAACTATTTCAGCTAACTGTTCCTGGGTAAGTTTACCGTCCCGTTGCAGTTTTGCATAGGATAGTCCTTTTGAATATTCGCTTAAGGCCAGCTTTTCATTTTCCTTGATCTGGATGGTTGCAGCTTCTGCATCGGAAGTTTCAACTACTATTGCATCAATAGGGAGGTTAGCGGTTAAACAGGCTTGAAGGCGACGACTACCTGCTATAACTTCATATTTGAATTTACTATCGTCTTTAATAGGCCTAACGTAAATAGGGTTAATCTGACCGTTGCGTTTAATATCTTCGGCCAAAAGGTTAATGTCACCGAATTCAAAAGAATTGCGATCGGCATATTTCCATCTGGTACAAAGGCTTGGGTCGATTTTAATGATTTCCATAACACGTAAACTCATATCTTATCTATACCCTTAGTATACATGAAATAACCAGACAAAACAAGAAAATATTAAAATATAATATTAAATATCAATATTTATTGTTATTATATTACAATGATAATACCGTTATCATAAATAGTTAAAAAAAGTTAAAAGGTTGGATTTGACGGGTAGAGGTAGGGAAAGGGTAAAAAGACGCTGCAAAACAGAGCCCGGGCTTGATTGGAGCGGGAAGATGTAATGGAAGTAAGGGGGAAGACGTAAGAGATTAGAGCATGCCATAACAGGGTAGTAAAAAGTATCTTATCTTCTTACTATTTCCGTGATGAAAACCGTGTAACCCATCAAATAAACCCAAAAAGGTTTAAAGTAGGTAAGGGAAGTTAAAACAGGCCGTAGCTCAAGGGTAAGGTGTGAGACAAAGGTTAAGTAAAAAAGCTCCAGATGGAGCTTTTTTACATTTAACCGGCTATTTACTCTTAAGAAGATAGTTAAGTAATGGACACTAAAAAGAGGGTTGTTGTTTAGCTGTGTGCTTTAACGGCAACTATTCCCTTGTGTTAATAAAATAATATAAAAAAAGATGTAAACATTCTTTTTATTGTTGATATTTTAGAATATTCTAGATATAATATAAGTATAAGGTGAATAAATAAAGGAGACAAAAAAATGAACACACAAATAACACATATACTTGATTATGTTATTCGGGTTTTAGATAAAGAGGGTAAGAAAAATACATGGCCTGAAATAATGGATTATATCAATCAAATCATTGAAGATACCGTTTCAGACTACTCCTCTCATGCTGATCAAACTACTGAGCAATATCTAATTGCAAGGTATGTTCCGGAAATTAGAATAGGTGATGCCGGAGCGATAGTATTAGCGGGAATCCTGAAGCATAATACTACATTAAAGCAGCTTGAACTTCAGCATAGCGATCTAACTGATGTCGGAGCGATAGCTCTTGCCGAAGCTATCAAGCACAACACTACATTAAAGTTCCTCAACCTTTCCGGTAATAATTTTCACGATGAAGGGATAATAGCCCTTGCCGAAGCTATTAAGCATAACACTACCATTGAGTTAGTCGTCCTTGAGGATATTGTGTTTAGTGAAAAAAGTTCGAAGGCCCTAGCGAATATCAAGAACAGGATTGTTTTGGATGAGGAGAAAAAAGTATATCAAGATATTTTAGAAGAGGAAGAAGAAGATCCCCATCAAAATTGCGTTGGGTGTGGGTGTTGTGTACCGGATTGGTTATAAGGAAAAGTTAAAATAAAAAACAATAAAAATGGAGTAAAAAAATGATTAAATTAAGACGGGTATTCTCAGGCATACATATTGAACCCTTTTATAAAGACTATTATTTACCGCAGTTTAATTTACAAGAAAAACTATGGGACGGTTACCACGATATTATTATACCTGATTTTATAATTCAGGAAGAGGCAAAAGAAAATTACGACGTTGCAGACTTTGACAATGATGAAGAAGAGATGCTGGGGACAGTAAGAAACACGATTATTGATGATGCTTTAATGTATAATTGGGTTTACGCTCCTCGTGTTTACAACGAAGAAGTAGCACACTTATGTCATCTAATACCTTTTAGACTCATCACATCGGAAGAAGATTATGAGTTGTTATCTTTTGGCGGTTGCGGGATGGATATGACATACAAACTTGAAGCTTACCAGTTATTAGCGGATGATTCATACGACGCTAATTCAAATTTTGCCAAACAGGGTATTAAGTATTTTGAGTATTATTACGGTAAAGAAAGCGGGGTATTACAGGAAATAAAAAAGCGTTCCGATTTAAAAATAGCAGTTTAAAAGATGTTAAAAAATTCATTTACATCCTTACTGCAATTTTCAACCTTGTCACTGCAATTATTCCAATTATAAAATTTCAAAAGCTTCCGGAAGCAAGGATCAATTAAAATCTCTACTGGTCAAATTTCCCGAAGCTTTGCTTCTGATAATCAGCATCTTCAAATACATATTAGACACTTTGTAACCCTATTTACCGGAATCATTACTTTCACTTTAGAAATTCTTTAGGAGTATTTTTAAATCACGAAAGTGATGAACGTTTTTACAAATATAAAAAATTAGCAGTCTTTTTTTAGGTGTAAGGGGGTGTATTAAAGGGGGCTTTTTGCCCCCTATAAATTACCCCTGCAGGAACATAAAAAGGTAAAAATGATTGACCGTTAGGTTAGAGAGTAATAAAGTAAAAATTTGGAATTCATGATAATGCGTAATACGGTGTTAAACTAAAATTCAACACCTGCGCTCTAAAGATAGAGATTGGAAGGCGCATTTTTATGATAACAACTATAGTGGACTGAAGAAGTCAGACAGTAAAATCAATAGTTTTGTTTCGCAAAAGATATAAAATTAAAAGAAACATAATTTAAATATATGACAAAAAAGCATATTAAAAATTTCAGTGCAGAATATAAAACTAAAGTAGTGTTGGAATTACTAGAATCGGAGGTAACTATATCTCAATTATCAAAGAAATATGAAATTACTCCAAAGACTATTCAAAATTGGAAGAAGCATTTTTTAAGTAATGCATCAATGGCTTTTGAGCCGGCAAAAGTAGTCAGTGAGTACAAAACAGAAATTGAGGAGTTAAAATCTCAAAATGATGAATTAGCAAAAGCTCTGGGGAAGGCTACAATAGAGAGGGACTGGGCGTTGGGAAAGCTAAACGGCTTGGATATAGCAAATAAACGAGATCTTGTCGATTCCAAGCTGAAAGAATTATCAATGGCAAGACAATGCGAATTATTGAAGATAAATAGATCTATGCTTTATTATCAGCCCCAAATAATGAGCTTATACAACAAAAAGATTATGGATAGAATAGATGAAATATATACAGATAATCCAGAGTATGGTTATCGTTTTATTTATAAATCTTTATTAGAGGAAGGATTAAATATTGGTAGAGATCGTACTCTCAAATACATGGGTATTATGGGTATAGAGGCTATTTATCCAAAGAAAAAGAAATCTATCTCTATGCAGAATAAAGATCATAAGATATATCCATATCTCCTTGAGCCTTATTGGCAAATATATAACGGTAGTCGGTCTGTATACGTACCAAGATCAAATGAAGTATGGAGCGGGGATATAACATACATTAGAACCCCGATAGGCTTTATGTATATGGCAGCAATTATAGATTGGCACAGTAAAGCTATATTGAGTTATAAACTGTCAAATTCAATGGATGCAAGCCTTGTAACGAGTATTTTAGAAGACGCTCTTAGTAAGTACCCACCTCCGCTGATATTCAATAGTGATCAAGGTAGTCAGTATACCGGCTCAGAACATATAAAAATACTCGAGAAATACGGTATACAAATCTCTATGAACGGTAAAGGCAGAAGCATCGATAACATTGTTATGGAGAGATTTTTTAAGACTCTAAAATATAATTGTATATTTATAAATGAATTTAACAATATCTCAGAACTTAGGGAGGGGATTAACATATATGTAGATAAATATAATAATAGAAGATTTCATTCTAGTATTGGTTATAAAAAACCTATGGATGTTTATCTCAATGCATTACAAAATGCAGCATGATAATAGGAAACAAAATCTACAAAAATTTGTCTTGATTTTTCAGTCCACTATAAACATTGGAACAAAAGTTAGCTTATTATGGCGATAATGTACGCTCGTCCTTCATCAATATCAAGAGGTAACAATAGAAGTGCCGTATCTGCTGCAGCTTATCGCAGCGGAAGTAGAATGGAGCTATCATTTAGCAATATGAGCGCCAGAGTTAGAGAAAAACTAAGTACCTGTTATCATGAAAAGTATCATCTGTTAAATGAAAATACCCGTGAAGTAATAGGCCTTGTTTTTGATTACAGGCATAAATCAGGTAGCATTATTAGCGGAATAATGGCACCTGAGGGCGCACCGGAATGGGTGTTTGATCGGCAAAAACTGTGGCAGTCAATCGAGAATGCAGGCAGCAGAGTAGATAGCCGTTTAGCCCGTGAATATACAATAGCATTACCGATAGAATTAACGGCAGAGCAGAACAAGGAGCTGGTAGAGGATTTTATCAGAAGCTCATTAGTAGCAAGAGGAATGGTAGCAGATTATAACATTCATCTGGATAATCCCGAGAATCCACACGTTCATGTCATGACGGTCACACGGGATTTAGAGGTAAATAATGACGGCCGGTTCTACTGGGGTAAAGTCAATGTTGTATGGGATAAACTGTCATTTTTAAAAGCCGTTCGAGCGGAAGTTGCTACTATTATCAATCACCATCTGGAGATGCACGGTCATGAATCAAGGATATCCCACTTATCACATGCCGAGCGCGGACTTGATATTATTCCGGGTGTACATGAAGGTTTCGCCAGATGGAGAGGGAGTACCGAGTTAAGGAAACAGAATCAGGAAATAGCTCTTGAAAATGCCTCAAGGATAATAGCCGATCCGACTATTGTTATTGATCGGTTATCAATAGATAAGCCGGTATTTTCAGGTGATGATATAGAAAAAGCCTTGCATAAAGCTTTAATTGCAGGAATTAATCCGGACATTGTTAAAGAGAAGGAATCCCTGGAGTTATGGTCTAAAGAGGAATTATTGTCAATGTATAATATAGTTGTTGCCTCTAATAAACTGAACCTAGTCAACCCATGTGATCTAAAAGGTCGGATGTTATTTGCAAGGCTCGATCGGGTAGAACTGGAGAAGAGGTTTGAAGAAAATGTCAGGGAATTAGCTGCAAAAGAAACCCATGTCATAAATATCAAAGAAGAAGATATAGCAAAAGTAGCTAGGGGAGTTGAGTTTTCCGGAGAGCAGAAGCAGGCAATTATTGATATACTAGCAGGTAGCAATATCAGTGTTCTTGAAGGATGGCCGGGAAGCGGTAAGACAACAGTAATACGTGAGATAGTCCGTCATTACAGGAAAGCCGGTTATACTGTTATCGGCACTGCGCCGACTAACAAGGCTTCAGCAGAACTCTTGGCCAAGGCCGGGATAGCAGAGGTAGAAAATACGACAAAGCTCAGCCAAATATGGCAGGAAGCCAAAGGCGGTAATAAAGCCGGATTAAATATTAGAACTGATTATTACAAAGAAGAACAGTACAGTAGCGGCCGGGTAATATTACCGCCAAAAACCATACTGATAATTGATGAAGCATCAATGGTGGATCTTCCTACTCTTGATTATTTTACCAATGAAATTAGAGAGTGCGGCGGAAAGGTAATAAAGATCGGTGATAATAATCAGAATCCCGCAATAGGTTATAAAGGCGGTTTGTCAAAAACCGGTGATATAGCCGGTAGAACGGTTTTAATGGAAAATAACCGTCATCAGAACCGGGACGAGTATGTAAGAGAGATGCATAAGGAAGCAACAAAGGCCATGGGCCGCTATGAGATTGCTAAAGCCATCTCCATATATGAACGACTTGAGATGTTAAGGATTTTTGATAATGAAGAGCAAAAACAACGGGCCTTGGCAGATGATTACAGCTCTTTCGTAATTAATCTCTCTAAAGAGAAAGGAGATCTGATTGCCTTGAGTAATACGGCAATTGCAGCGTTTACCAACGCAGAAGTAGCCAATTTAAACGGTATGGTACGTAAGTCTCTTAAGAATGCAGGTATAATCAAGGGAGAAGGGCGTTTATATACCTCTGCAGCATCTACTTTAGAAAATCAGGAAGAGACGGAGTTGCCAAAAAACATGGTTGAGTTATGCCTTGGTGACAAGATCATCTTCAAGAGTAATAAACCCGAGTTTGAAGGTTATGGCGGGGTTAGAAACAATGAAATCGGTATCATAACAGAGCTTGGTGAAGTCGATAAGAATGGTGTTGGCCGGTTCAAAGCAAGAATCAGGCAAGGAAAGAATAGTTATAAAGTAGTTGAGATAAAAACCGGTGAAGACATATTACCGGTAAGTTTCAGACATGGATATGCTTTAACCGGGCATGCCGTGCAAGGAGCGGATGTTGAGTATTTTTTCTATAGTGTGGACAGGCATAGCGGTTATGAAGCCTTTAACGTCGGCGCATCAAGGCATAAGAAAGACTGCTTTATATATCTGGATAAAGAGACGCTGGAAAATGTCGTATACGGTACTCGGGATCTGGATATAAGCAAGGTAAAAGAGGAGTTTGCGGCTTATGCCTATAAGTATCAGAAAGTAGAGGATAAATGGGAACCGGTAGACGTTCCTCTTTGGAAGGTAGGACTAAGATTGCTAATCTCCAGAAGAACGGATTTAAACTTTGCAACAGATTACGCCTCTTATGAAAAAGACCATAGACAGAGAGAAGCTTACCGGGAAAATATTGCAGGTAATCAGGCTAAATTAAATAAGTTATATGATGATTTAAACCGCTGGAGAGAAGATAAGGAAGCACCGATACTTGAAAAGAACCAGAAAATTGTCGGTGATAGCAAGGGTGCTGAAGAGCTGGCAAAGGAACTGAAAAGTTTGAATTTACTTGAAATTGCCTTGCAGAAAGATTTTATCTTGAAGCCGGGTGAAGTAATAATTGATCCTTTAGCAATAGCGGGCGTAGTTGATGATTATAGATATTTGAGAGAAAGTACCGGTAAGAAGTTCAAGTCCTCAAAGGATTTAACAAATAAAATCAATAAGCATATAGCATTGTTAAAACTCAAGTTAGGGCAAGATAGTAAAGAAAAGATGAAATGGGATGCTTTGGATGAGATGAATAAAAATCTGATCATCCGCTCGCTCTTAAGTAAAAAGGATATATCATTTTTAGCCAAAGCAGGAATCCAGATCAGGAAGTATGAAGAAAAAATTATTAGCGTCGCTAATAAAATCGCAGTAATTGACGAAAGCCTCAGCAAGCAGGCTGCAGCGGAGGGTAGGTTACTTACGGGTAACTTCGGGGGCATGCGCAGGTACCTGGATGCAAGAGAAAGGGTAATAGCCGCTCAAAAAGCAATAGAAGAGCTTGATTCGTATTTGAAAAAACCGGCAATAGAAAAACAACTCTCTTATGAAGCATTTGCTAGTTTTGGCATTAAAGTAACAAAATTCAATCTGACGGGTTTTGGAATAATCAGAGCAGAAAAGGCATTTAAAGCAAAGCATTTACATGATAATAGAGACAGAATCAGTCAATTAAAAAACGAACAGGAGAAACCGGAATCGGCAAAGGAGCTAAAAAGGCTTTATAATATCAAGTTGCAGAAAGAACGGTATTTAAAACAGTATGCCGGGGACGATAATATTTTAAATGATGATGAGGACAAGCATTTACTTGCCGGCATCATCCTGCAAAAAAGTAAATCAGCAATACTCGGTGGAAAATACAGGGAAATTACCAAGGCCCTGAAAGAGTTAGAGGGAGCAAGGAAGGAAAGACAAAGCAAGGCGAGAGTAATTGTTGATTATTATCATGGATTTATCAGGGATGATCTGGAAGAGAAAATGACCGCCATAACTAGCCCTTTATTGAAAGAGGAGGAGCTAATTAAAGAAGAGTGGATGATATCGCAGAAAAAGCATATTAGCGGGAATTCCGGGCGGGATTTTCCGGACGGTTTTAGCGGGAAGCATTATGATGCAGCTGTACTTGGCGTATATATCAAGGATTTACCGGTTCTTAAAAAACCATTATGCCCACAAGTAACTAATATAGCTAAAAGCAGACTAGCTACTCTAGATCAAAAACGCCGGATGTTAGAACCGGACCTCGAAGAACTAAGAAAGCAGATTGAAGATAGCAGGCTTGGTAAGAGAGCAGATTATCGGCAGGAAGTTGTTATGGGTAAATTAATAACCCAGTTACAAATAAATTATGAAACAGTTCGCAAACATGCAGGACTTGAGGAAGTCAAACATTATTTTGCCTCAATTGATAAGAACGGTACCATTACCGATAACCTGCATTTTAGCAGGATAATGGAGGTAGTAGAACTTACCCGTCAGGAGGAGAGTGTAATTGATTCTAACGCAGTAGCAATAGTCATGGAAGCCCATGGAGATATTTTACGTATTTGCGCCGGCTATCAAAAGGAATTGGATGAGAAGAAGTTATTACATGCCGAAATAAAAGCAAAGCATGCTGAAGAACTGGAGCAGCTGCGGGTAATTGAAAAGTTCAGAAATGAGGAATTACCGCATTTTCTTGGGAAAATATACAAAAATGAAGGGAAAGACGTTTTAGCAAGATTTGAGCAGTTGCTAAAAGAGACGGATAAGCCGTTGATGCTGGCAAAAGCCATCGGTGAATCTCCTGAGATGCTAGGTGATATCAAAAGCACGAGTTTATGGGCGGAGTTCATCAGAGGTGACGCAGTAAAAGGAATTAAGGCAAATCTTGAAAAGCTTGGAGTGAATTTAACAAAATACATAAATGAGGTTAGCATGAGAGCAGAATTACAGGCAAATTTAGGTAGCGGCGAACTAGCTGCTCAAATCAAGGCGCTGGATCTTGAAATTGCAAACCTTAAGGCTTTATTGCCAAATAGAGCCGAGCAAAAGCTGCTAGATGATATCGGACATTTAAAAGATAGCAGCAAAGCTGAGCAGAAGGAAATCACTGAAGAAATGAGAAACCTGTTTAAGGGAGATAGTGCTTATGATCTATTACTTGATTTTATTGCCCTAAAAGGCGAGCAGACGATTAACCATAGAGAAAATCAAACCACTCAGGAAGCACAACTGCCTAAGAAGAGCAATAAGGTAAGGGCAAGAAGTAGAGCGCAGATAGAAGCCGGAGGTTCTACTCCAAAGATTGATTTTCAAAAGGTAAAATCCTCATTAACAAGAGGACATATTGAGCAAATATTCAGGGATTACGCGCAAAAGATTAATCCGGACGGTAAAATCGTTAAACGAGGTAACAGTATCAGTTGCGGTTCATTGAATATGAATCTTGATAATGGATTATGGCATAGATTCAGCGACGGAAATAAGGGAGATGTATTTGAGTTCATTTGCCGGGCAACCGTTACTTCAAAAAGAGATGCCTTATTAACCGTTGCCGGTATCGTCGGTATTAATGCCGGGGTAAACAATAATAGTAAATTAGATAACAGGAATGATACCGGTTATGATGATAAGGATAGCAAACAAACGTTAGTAGTGCGGGATAGTTTTGAAGCATATCCGGTAATACCGGCAACTGCTCCAAGGCTTAATATTGATAAGCATTTTAGCTGGCTAACAAAAACAAATCGAATTGATAACATCTGGACTTATCGCAACCGGAGGGGTGAGCTTATCGGCGGTACTATCAGGGTAGTTGATAAGGTAACAGGTAAAAAACAGGTAATGCCCGTATGCTACTGCCGTAATGAGAAAACCGGCCTGGATGAATGGAAATTAAAAGGATTTACGGATAACGGTCATAAACCGATATACGGGATAGAGAAAACGGTAAATGAGAAAAAGCCTATATTAATAGTAGAAGGAGAAAAGACAGCTGATTATGCCGAAAGGCTATTACCGCAGTATTGTGTAATTTCCTGGATGGGAGGAGCACAAGGAACTGCTAAAGTTAACTGGCGACAACTAGTAGGAAGGGAGGTAATAATCTGGCCTGATAACGACGCAGCTGGAAAGGAGGCCGCTAAATCAATATTGCAGGAGCTTAACAAGGCAAATGGTTTTAGCGGGTTTGCTAGTCTAGTCGATACAAAAAGCCTAAATTTACCTAAGAAGTGGGATTTAGCCGATAAAATGCCTGAGCATATTACGGTGGAAGCAATAAAAGAGGCAATAAATAACTCTCAAAGCAAAAATAGCACAATAGGAGCCTTTAGAGCAGAAGCCAAGCAATATGAAATAAAGGGAGAAGAAAAAATATTCTGGCAACAGTTATCGATCGGTATTAAGGATAGTAGCCCAAGAATAAAGCATAAATCCGGTTTATATCAGGAGATTGAACGAGCTCTTGCAAGTAGCGGGGTACTAAGCTACATGGATTATTCTACTGCTAAGGGTGTGGACGAGCCCGTTCATCAGTTTTTAGGTTTTAAAGACGGTTTATATAGGGAAATGCTTGCAAGTTCTACTCTCAATTACCTGGAAGTTAATGCTGGTAGCGAGCAGGCAAGCAGGATTAAGCAGTTATTTGAAAGGGATAAGGATGGTAATTACCTGGCAAAACCAAAGGAAATAGTTATAGAAGTACAGAATATATACGGCAATAACACTAGCGGATATCAAATTAATAACGATCAATATATTGCTGACAATAAGAAGCTTGCAGCGACTAATGTAGAAAAAGCCAAACTGCATGAAATACTTACGAAGGATTTCTGCGTTTTGCATCAGAATCAGTTAGGAGTAAGGGATCTGATTAATATCCATAAGGAAAGGATAAGTAAGGATTTATATGAAGTCATTAGCAATTATGTTGTAAATCACAAAAATAGTCAGAGCACCTTAAAGGATTCCGATCGCATAAAGATAGCAGCGTTTGCCCATGATAAAATTAATAGCGTTAAATGGTGGGAAGGACTTGCCTGTGATCAGATAAAACTGGTTAAAACCGGCAAAATGGAAATTACAACCGAAACCGAAAAAAGGTCTGAAGTCATAACAGAGCATGTAACAGCGGCAATGGAAAGAGCAGGTGTGAAGAATGAATCCGTCTTTGCCAGAGTAGAAGCTCATTATCTTGAATATATTACGGCAAGTGCTAATAACATGAATAACAAAGAGTTATTAGGCAAGCTGGTAGCGAGAGCAGTTTATGAAGATGAACATATTAAAAGATGCCGTGCTAATATGCGCCTGTTTTTAATTGAAGATGGAAGGTTAGATGAACCGGAAACGGCAGGTAGTAAGTTACGGCAGGATACTATGGCCGAAAAACTGGTTGCGGCAGAGTGGCATATTCAGGAAAAACAACCGAAGCTTGCACATAATGAAGTCCGCTCCATTGCTAAAGAGCTGATATATGATAATTATGAACAGGAAATAGCTAAGGTTATAAAAGCTGAACCGATGATATCGCAGTTAGCTAAGTGCAATCCGGTAGCAGCAAGGTATTTAGCTACAGGCTTAGTGGATTTTAGGAATAATTATGGCAAGGATTTACTAACTGAGGCTAGGACAAAAATGATGGAAGAAGTATCAATTGTTCAGGCGGATTTACATCAAAAGATTGATAACACGATGCAGGATTATGATGATGGAATATTATCAGGGAAGCATAAATCCTTAAGCAGTAATATACTCGATACTAGCTTACTTGCTAGTGATAGAGAGATGACGGCAAAATCTGTTACTAGCCGGGCGGGAGAAGATTTAACCCATAGCCTGTTATTAAGAGGTAGTTCATACTATGAGCAATTACACGATCATCATGAATACCATAATCATGGCATGACAACAGATCATGGTTATTATCACGGTTTAGAACATGAGTACCGGCATGAGATAGCCACTCAAGTAAAGCAAACCAGAGCCATGCAGCATGAGTATCATCAGGAGATGGAACAAAAGCATCAGAGGCAAGTCAATATCAACAACGATATTAATATTAATTATTAAGGCAAACTATGCAAAAAAATATAAAAAATCAAAAGAAACTGATTAAAAAAAAGAAAGCTTCGGTAGCAATTAAAAGTGATGCATTGTTTAAAAGGATAATGCAGGAAGAGGTAGCAGCAAAAGAGTTTTTAGAATATTATTTGCCAAGAGAATTTAAGGATTTAATAGACTTATCAAAGATCAGAATAGAGAAGGAGAGCTTTGTTGAAGAGGGGTTAAAAAGAAGGCTAAGTGATATAATCTACTCCGTTAAAACCAAAGAAAACGAGGAAGCATTTGTATATGTACTTATAGAAAGTCAATCAACAGCTGATTATTGGATAAGTTTCAGGTTATGGAAATATATGTTGCTTCTGCTCGAAAGGCATATGAAGGATAAAAACAGGCTACCTTTAATTGTCCCTTTACTTGTATATAATGGAACAAAAAAATATGACTCCCCAAGGAACTTGTGGGATTTGTTTATCGCACCCGAACAAGCCAGGAAATTAATGACGGAAGATTACAGGCTTGTTGATTTACAATCGATGCCCGATGATGAGATTAAAAAGAAGCAACATTTAGGGATGCTGGAATATTTTTTAAAACATATACATCAGCGTGATATGCTTAAACTATGGGGAGAGTTCTTAGAAGAGTTCAAAGAAGTTGTATTAATCGACAAAGCAAATGGATATATTTACTTAAAGCAATTTATCTGGTATACTGATGCAAAAGTTCCAGAAGAAAGAAAGCAGTTACTGGAGCAGTTAATTAAAGATAGTCTATCAAAAGAAGATACTGATAACATTATGAGAACTATTGCAGATTCATACATCGAAGAAGGATTTAACAAAGGTCTGGTTCGAGGTATTGAAAAAGGTAGAGAAGAAGGTAGAGAAGAGGGGATACAAGCCGGCATGGAAAAAGCCGCAAGTAACATGCTTAAATCCAACCTGGATTTAAAATTCATTTCTTCTGTTACTGGCTTGCCTATTGAAATTCTCCAAAAACTCAAAGCTTCTTTGTAGACTCCATAACATGAGTATCAGCCTGATATAGGAGGCTCAGATCAGGCAAACTAAAACCATGCAGCCGTGACTGTATCATCAAGAGATGAAACAAAGATATGAGAGATAAACTAATATCAATAATGCGATATTAATTATTAGGAGAAATGGAGTTGTAGTAACACAAAAAGATAGTTAATATTAAAAGTTAATTAATAGGTTTATGTTATAGTGAAAAATTTTATAAGTTTAATTATTGTTGGAATTTTTATATCATTTTCACCCCATACCTTTGCTAATTTGGGATTAGAACAAGAATACTGGTTAGAAGAAATTGAAAAACATGGTGGATTAAAAGAGCGAGAGGTATCTAGGCTTCTTAATGACAAGCAGGAAGGGCATAAAAAAGTTATTACGATATAGCTAAGGTTATTCAGCAGAATCCTGTTAAACTAAAAATATTGTAATTAATATGTATAGAAATGATCAAGCTATACGAGAGATTTTATCAAATATTCTGCTACCAGCAATCGCTAATAATGATACTATAACAACTTTAATCTTAGTGGCCTTCCAGAGAGTTCACCCCTTTTAAGAGATAAGATAATTGAAAACAATAAAACATTAGAATATGTCACTCTAAGTAAACAAGATTTTGATAACAAAGGGGTTATTGCGATAGCCAAAGCTCTAAAAAATAATAGTACTATTAAAATTTTAAACTTTGTATTAAACGAAATTAAGACTGAATTATTTTGTTTCTTCTAAGGGGCAAGTTGGTCGCGTAAGCCAACTGAACTTCCCCACTAGCTTCTATTTTTTTGGCAGTTAGATTATACGCTAGTTAGGTGGGTAGAGAAGAAATATAAAAGGTTAAAAGGAATTAGTCAAAATGCAATTAAATGGCTTAAGCGGAATGCAGCGCAAGTAAGAGACCACTATGTTTGTACATTCAGATTATATATCAACCAAATGACTGAATAATATGAGCCTTATGAGCTGACGAGTTCTCTGAATGAGTAAGAAAACTATATATTTTAAATAATAACTTAAAGTTTTATGAGAACATTATCAATTAACCATATGTTAATTGTTGCTATTATTCTAGAAAGTTAAAGAGATTTTATGTAATCTAAGAAAAATCAAAATTAGTTTATTTAAAGCTATTTTTTCATACAATGATAGGGTCCATTTTCAATACTTCTTCTATTTTTAACGCGAGTTGCCAATTAATTTTGCATATCTAGATCCTCTATTGGTAGCAAGCTTTTTATAGAAGGCTTATTTTCTTGCAACTGGTAATTGATCAAGCAAGATAGCATATGACTAAATGCATTTGTAACTGATCTATGCCTAGAATGCTCCAATTTCTCAAGAAATTTAAGTTTTCCTATCACGGTTTCTATCAGTGCTCTTTTGAGCAACATTACCTTATCTGTAATTGGCATTAGCATATTTTTCATATTCTTTTTAACTCGAGTGACAAGCTGAATGCCTTTAGCGTATAAATCTTCAAACAACTCTGTAGATATATAACCACGATCTCCAAAAACTTTGCCATAAATACCAGAAATCATGCTTCTCAACCCTTTTCTGTCATCCTTATTACCACTACTAAAACAAACTTTGATCAGATTGCCTTCTGGATCTATGATCAAATGTAGTTTAAGTCCAAAAAACCATCCTTTTGTGGTTTTACTTCTAGCCGCTATTCCTTTAAACACTTTATGTGAGTTGATGCGATAATTCTTGCAAACTGCTATACTGGTAGCATCCACAAAAGAAAGGCCAGTGCATTTTGTAAGTAAATGATGTAACAATAGCATTAAATACGGCATATTTCTGCCTATCAATTTAGTAAAATTCGCATAGCTCACAAGTTTAAAGTCTATTGTATGATAGCGCATGATTACTTGTTGATAATAATGTTTAAAACAATCACAACAAGAATCATAGTAACCAATTATTATTGTTAGTACTTCACTTATTGATAAATAATTACTTATACCTGGCTTAGATTTTCTACTAGTAATTGTAGAAAAATTACTCGCCAAACTTTTTATAAAATCATCGACTATAGTGGACTGAAAAATCAAGACAAATTTTTGTAGATTTTGTTTCCTATTATCATGCTGCATTTTGTAATGCATTGAGATAAACATCCATAGGTTTTTTATAACCAATACTAGAATGAAATCTTCTATTATTATATTTATCTACATATATGTTAATCCCCTCCCTAAGTTCTGAGATATTGTTAAATTCATTTATAAATATACAATTATATTTTAGAGTCTTAAAAAATCTCTCCATAACAATGTTATCGATGCTTCTGCCTTTACCGTTCATAGAGATTTGTATACCGTATTTCTCGAGTATTTTTATATGTTCTGAGCCGGTATACTGACTACCTTGATCACTATTGAATATCAGCGGAGGTGGGTACTTACTAAGAGCGTCTTCTAAAATACTCGTTACAAGGCTTGCATCCATTGAATTTGACAGTTTATAACTCAATATAGCTTTACTGTGCCAATCTATAATTGCTGCCATATACATAAAGCCTATCGGGGTTCTAATGTATGTTATATCCCCGCTCCATACTTCATTTGATCTTGGTACGTATACAGACCGACTACCGTTATATATTTGCCAATAAGGCTCAAGGAGATATGGATATATCTTATGATCTTTATTCTGCATAGAGATAGATTTCTTTTTCTTTGGATAAATAGCCTCTATACCCATAATACCCATGTATTTGAGAGTACGATCTCTACCAATATTTAATCCTTCCTCTAATAAAGATTTATAAATAAAACGATAACCATACTCTGGATTATCTGTATATATTTCATCTATTCTATCCATAATCTTTTTGTTGTATAAGCTCATTATTTGGGGCTGATAATAAAGCATAGATCTATTTATCTTCAATAATTCGCATTGTCTTGCCATTGATAATTCTTTCAGCTTGGAATCGACAAGATCTCGTTTATTTGCTATATCCAAGCCGTTTAGCTTTCCCAACGCCCAGTCCCTCTCTATTGTAGCCTTCCCCAGAGCTTTTGCTAATTCATCATTTTGAGATTTTAACTCCTCAATTTCTGTTTTGTACTCACTGACTACTTTTGCCGGCTCAAAAGCCATTGATGCATTACTTAAAAAATGCTTCTTCCAATTTTGAATAGTCTTTGGAGTAATTTCATATTTCTTTGATAATTGAGATATAGTTACCTCCGATTCTAGTAATTCCAACACTACTTTAGTTTTATATTCTGCACTGAAATTTTTAATATGCTTTTTTGTCATATATTTAAATTATGTTTCTTTTAATTTTATATCTTTTGCGAAACAAAACTATTGATTTTACTGTCTGACTTCTTCAGTCCACTATAATACTTAGGCTCTTACCAAAGCTCCGCTTTAATGTTTCTACTAAGCGCGCACCTCCATCTCTTTGTATATCATCTGGATTATATTTTTCGGTAACAAGTAGTATTTTCATTTAAATATTTCTAAATAATTTCTCATAGCCTGTGAAAATTTTATTCCAGTCAAAATTAGTTTGAATTTTCATTTTAACAGCAGGTTTTTTTACTATATGTGCAGTACGTTTAGCAATTTCTTGTGCTTCATCAGTTAGGTTAATTAATAGACCATGAGGAGGATACACAATTTCTGGTAATGCCCCACTTTTTCCTGCAATAACAAAAGTTCCAGCTGATAACGCTTCCAGGATTGCACGTCCCATTCCTTCTGAGTGAATATAAGAACCACCTTCAACTTTTGTTACTTCGTCTTTACTAAGCTGCATATAAATATCTGCATTGAAAATTTCTTGAAATACCTGTGTGTTATCTAATACACCTAAGAACTCAACAACTGAGTTTAAGTTATGTTCCTGAACTTGCTTTTTTATTTTAGTAAACAAGGGCCCATCTCCTGCTAATTTAACTTTAAACTTTAAACCACACAGGACCAATTCATTAATTACTGATATCATTAATGAATAATTTTTATAAGGAACAAAACGTGCAGCACAAAAAATAGTAACTAAATCATTTTTTTGGTGCTTAATATTTTTAAAACCAGAAACGTCTACTCCTCCAACAAATCGTTTAAAAGGGATTTTGATTCCAATGCATTTAAGCCTTTTTTCAGTATATAATGAGTTGGTAATTAATATATTAATATTATCATTTATTGTTCTAACCCAATATAACTGGCGTGCTTTATGACTAAAGCAATTATTCTCAACCAATGGAGCTTTTAATATCTCGTTACCGCCTGTTCGATAAAAGAATTTTGCACTTGGAAATATATTACGGATTTTTCTAAACTCTTCAATCCATCTACCACTATTAAAGAATATAATATCTGGATTTGTATCTTTACCTAATTCATCAATATTTATTTTAATGCTTTTATGATTTGATATTAAACTATCACTTGCATCCTGATTTTTTGTAACAATTCCTAAAAGAGTGAAATTCTGATTATTCCTAAAATATTTAATAAAATTATAGTGGACTGAAGAAGTCAGACAGTAAAATCAATAGTTTTGTTTCGCAAAAGATATAAAATTAAAAGAAACATAATTTAAATATATGACAAAAAAGCATATTAAAAATTTCAGTGCAGAATATAAAACTAAAGTAGTGTTGGAATTACTAGAATCGGAGGTAACTATATCTCAATTATCAAAGAAATATGAAATTACTCCAAAGACTATTCAAAATTGGAAGAAGCATTTTTTAAGTAATGCATCAATGGCTTTTGAGCCGGCAAAAGTAGTCAGTGAGTACAAAACAGAAATTGAGGAGTTAAAATCTCAAAATGATGAATTAGCAAAAGCTCTGGGGAAGGCTACAATAGAGAGGGACTGGGCGTTGGGAAAGCTAAACGGCTTGGATATAGCAAATAAACGAGATCTTGTCGATTCCAAGCTGAAAGAATTATCAATGGCAAGACAATGCGAATTATTGAAGATAAATAGATCTATGCTTTATTATCAGCCCCAAATAATGAGCTTATACAACAAAAAGATTATGGATAGAATAGATGAAATATATACAGATAATCCAGAGTATGGTTATCGTTTTATTTATAAATCTTTATTAGAGGAAGGATTAAATATTGGTAGAGATCGTACTCTCAAATACATGGGTATTATGGGTATAGAGGCTATTTATCCAAAGAAAAAGAAATCTATCTCTATGCAGAATAAAGATCATAAGATATATCCATATCTCCTTGAGCCTTATTGGCAAATATATAACGGTAGTCGGTCTGTATACGTACCAAGATCAAATGAAGTATGGAGCGGGGATATAACATACATTAGAACCCCGATAGGCTTTATGTATATGGCAGCAATTATAGATTGGCACAGTAAAGCTATATTGAGTTATAAACTGTCAAATTCAATGGATGCAAGCCTTGTAACGAGTATTTTAGAAGACGCTCTTAGTAAGTACCCACCTCCGCTGATATTCAATAGTGATCAAGGTAGTCAGTATACCGGCTCAGAACATATAAAAATACTCGAGAAATACGGTATACAAATCTCTATGAACGGTAAAGGCAGAAGCATCGATAACATTGTTATGGAGAGATTTTTTAAGACTCTAAAATATAATTGTATATTTATAAATGAATTTAACAATATCTCAGAACTTAGGGAGGGGATTAACATATATGTAGATAAATATAATAATAGAAGATTTCATTCTAGTATTGGTTATAAAAAACCTATGGATGTTTATCTCAATGCATTACAAAATGCAGCATGATAATAGGAAACAAAATCTACAAAAATTTGTCTTGATTTTTCAGTCCACTATAAAAGCAAGGAAAGCTGGCAAGGATTATTACTCGACATAAAAAGCAGAGGTCTGATACACTCTCCTGCCTTAGCTGTTGGAGATGGAGCACTTGGTTTTTGGGGAGCTCTGACAGAAGAATATCCTACTACGGTACATCAGCGCTGTTGGGTACATAAGACTTCTAATATTTTGAATAAGTTACCAAAATCTCAGCAAGCTAAAGCCAAGCAAATGATACATAATATTTATATGGCTAGTTCTAGAGAAGAAGCTGAATCCAGTTGGAAAAAATTTATCTTGGCTTATTCTGCTAAATATCCTAAGGCTACAGAATGCTTATTGAAAAATGAAAAAGAGTTATTAGCTTTTTACGATTTTCCAGGGGAGCACTGGATACATTTGCGGACAACTAATCCTATTGAATCTACCTTTGCTACGGTTAAGCATAGAACTAGAAAATCTAGGAATTGTTTTTCGAGAAATACTATTATTGCTGCTACCTATAAATTATTCCTTGAAGCAGAAAAAAGGTGGAAACCTTTACGAGGTAAAAACCGCATTGCCCAAGTTATTAATATGGAAAAATTTATAGATGGAATTCATGTAAGTGAAATTAGTAACGATAACTTAAATGAGAAAAAATATGTTGCCTAATTTTTTTCATACACAACATTTGACAATAACTCTATTTTCTCTAGTATTTTTACTATACGTTCAGAAGCATAACCATCTCCATATGGAAAATGTATTTTTGACATCTTTGATAATAAAATAGGATCTTCCAATAACATTCTAGAATGTTTAAAAATATTTTCTGTATTAGTGCCAACTAAAATCCCTGTACCTTTTTCTATAAGTTCAGTTCTTTCTGTCACGTTTCTTGCAATAAGAACCGGCTTACCCAAAAATGTCGATTCTTCTTGGATGCCACCAGAGTCAGTTATTATAAAAATACATTGAGTTAAAAGTTTTACAAATTCAGCGTGATCTAAAGCTGCTAATAGTTTTATATTACTTATTCCAGACAATATTTCTTTTACTTTATTATGTACTGAAGGATTAGGATGGAGACAAAAGTTGATTCTAACATCAGGAAAATTCCTAGCTATATTTTTTAAAGCATTGCAAATGTTTATCAATGGTTCACCATGATTTTCTCTTCGGTGAAGAGTTACGACTATACTTTTGTTTGATAAATCGAAATTAGATTTTATATTTTCACTAATAACTTTTATTGCATCAATTGAAGTATTACCTACAACCCAAATTTTATCATCATTTACTCCTTCATTAATAAGGCAAGTTTTTGCTTTTTCTGTTGGAACAAAAAAATAATTACTGATTTTATCAATAATTATTCTGTGTGCTTCTTCCGGCCATGGAGAATATAAATTACCACTACGTAATCCCGCCTCGACGTGCGCAACTTTAATTTTAGCATAAAAACCGGCTAGTGCTGCTACTAATCCTGTAGTAGTATCACCTTGGACAATTATTAAATCTGGTTTTGTTACTCCTAGTAGGTTATTAAATTGTAATAACATATAGGCAAAGCTCTGAGATAAAAAAGCATTTTTCTTATAAGGCCTGAATTGATAATCAACCTTTATATTATTACTGGTAAACAATGAATCAACTAGTGATATATGTTGCCTTGTAATACATATTTTATTTCTCAAAAATCTACTGTCATTTAGTTTTATAGCGAGTGGAATCAGTTTTATTGCTTCTGGTCTTGTACCAATTACTGTTAGAATGTTCTTCATTTGCATCTACCAGTAAAATCAAGATATACAATATATAATGGTACCCAAAAACTGGACTGCTAAAAATGCAAAATGAGATATAATTTCACAACAAGGGAATGGAAATTATATGTCTAAAAAAGCGAAGCAATATAGTGCGACGGAAAAAACAAAAATTGTTATAGAAGCAATAAAAGCTGAAATGACAATAGCACAAATAAGCAGTAAGTACGGGGTTCATGCAACTCAAATACAAGCATGGAAAAAAAGAGGTATAGAAAATTTAGTTAGTGGTTTTCAAGTTAAGCCGGCAACAAAAGATCCAGACAATCAAGATTTGATAAAACAATTATATGAACAAATAGGACAGTTAAGCGTTGAGCGTGACTGGCTGAAAAAAAAATCTACATTGTTTGGACTTGGAAACTAGGAAAAGTATGATTGATAATAATTGTAGAAATCTAAGCATTGCTAGGCAATGCGATCTACTTTTAATTAATAAATCTACTTATTATTACAAGGCAAAAGGAATAACTACAAGAGACTTAGAAATAATGAAAGTAATTGATGAAATCTACACAGAGCATCCGTATTTCGGGGCCAGAAGAATGTCCAGGCATCTTGTACCGTTTGGAATTGTTATCGGTCGCAAAGCGGTAAGTCGTTATTACGGAATAATGGCAATAGAAGCCATTTATCCTAAAATGAATTTAAGCAAGCGCAACCAAGCTCATAAGGTATATCCTTATCTTTTAAAAGGCGTTGAAATTACTAAGACAAATCAGGTATGGAGCACCGATATAACTTATATTAGAATGGCACAAGGATTTGTATATCTAGTAGCCATTATTGATTGGTTTAGCCGTTATATTCTGAGCTGGAAGGTTTCAATTAGCTTAGAAAGTGATTTTTGCATCGACGCACTAGAAGAAGCCCTAGAAAAGCACGGTCAACCTGAGGTTTTTAATACCGATCAAGGTTCTCAATTTACGTCAAAAAATTTCATCCACGAACTTGTTAAACGTGAAATCAAGATTAGCATGGACGGTAAAGGTAGGGCTTTAGATAATGTATTTATTGAAAGATTTTGGCGTTCATTAAAACAAGAAAAAATATATTTGATAATTTTAAATACTGTCAAGGAGGTAAAAAATGCTATAACAGATTACATAACTTTTTATAATAGTAAAAGGATGCACCAATCCTTGGAATATTTAACTCCAGAACAGGTGTATTTAACAAAAATTATTGGCTAAAATTATAACGCAAATTATATCTCATAATTTCTGATTTTTAGTCTAGACAAATTGGGCCACCTTAATATTAGCTGGAAGTTTTGCAGATATATTTATAAATTGATCATGAGCAACTAAAGTAATAACCATTTCTATTTTATCAATTACTTCTTCCAGTAAGTAGGAATTTTTTACATAAGGATCAATCCTTAAAACATGAAATTTTTCTTCAAGTAACTCAACAATTTTGATAGCGGGAGAATTTCTGATATCAAAAACGTTAGGTTTATAAGTTAAACCTAAACATGCGATAGTTTGTATATCTTTTTGTTTTGCTATAGTTATTATCTATAGTGGACTGAAAAATCAAGACAAATTTTTGTAGATTTTGTTTCCTATTATCATGCTGCATTTTGTAATGCATTGAGATAAACATCCATAGGTTTTTTATAACCAATACTAGAATGAAATCTTCTATTATTATATTTATCTACATATATGTTAATCCCCTCCCTAAGTTCTGAGATATTGTTAAATTCATTTATAAATATACAATTATATTTTAGAGTCTTAAAAAATCTCTCCATAACAATGTTATCGATGCTTCTGCCTTTACCGTTCATAGAGATTTGTATACCGTATTTCTCGAGTATTTTTATATGTTCTGAGCCGGTATACTGACTACCTTGATCACTATTGAATATCAGCGGAGGTGGGTACTTACTAAGAGCGTCTTCTAAAATACTCGTTACAAGGCTTGCATCCATTGAATTTGACAGTTTATAACTCAATATAGCTTTACTGTGCCAATCTATAATTGCTGCCATATACATAAAGCCTATCGGGGTTCTAATGTATGTTATATCCCCGCTCCATACTTCATTTGATCTTGGTACGTATACAGACCGACTACCGTTATATATTTGCCAATAAGGCTCAAGGAGATATGGATATATCTTATGATCTTTATTCTGCATAGAGATAGATTTCTTTTTCTTTGGATAAATAGCCTCTATACCCATAATACCCATGTATTTGAGAGTACGATCTCTACCAATATTTAATCCTTCCTCTAATAAAGATTTATAAATAAAACGATAACCATACTCTGGATTATCTGTATATATTTCATCTATTCTATCCATAATCTTTTTGTTGTATAAGCTCATTATTTGGGGCTGATAATAAAGCATAGATCTATTTATCTTCAATAATTCGCATTGTCTTGCCATTGATAATTCTTTCAGCTTGGAATCGACAAGATCTCGTTTATTTGCTATATCCAAGCCGTTTAGCTTTCCCAACGCCCAGTCCCTCTCTATTGTAGCCTTCCCCAGAGCTTTTGCTAATTCATCATTTTGAGATTTTAACTCCTCAATTTCTGTTTTGTACTCACTGACTACTTTTGCCGGCTCAAAAGCCATTGATGCATTACTTAAAAAATGCTTCTTCCAATTTTGAATAGTCTTTGGAGTAATTTCATATTTCTTTGATAATTGAGATATAGTTACCTCCGATTCTAGTAATTCCAACACTACTTTAGTTTTATATTCTGCACTGAAATTTTTAATATGCTTTTTTGTCATATATTTAAATTATGTTTCTTTTAATTTTATATCTTTTGCGAAACAAAACTATTGATTTTACTGTCTGACTTCTTCAGTCCACTATAATCTTTTTGATAATCCAGTTACTTTTTGTATCGTTAACTTTACGTGCAGTTGTAATCAAACTGGATTCGTTTGGAGCTGAAAAAATTAAAAAATGTGGATCAACTGCTATACAATGTCCTCCAACTCCTATACCTGGTTCTAGTATATTAACTCTAGGATGTTCATTAGCTAATTTAATTAATAGACTTATATCTATATTTAATATATCTGCAATTATCGAAAGCTCATTAGCATATGCAATATTAATATCTCTATATGTATTTTCGGCGAGTTTTATTGCTTCCGCAGTTTTGGCATCGGTAAGTGATATTTTACCGGATGAAAATGTTTTATAAAATTCAACAGCACGGAGAGTTGATTCTTTATCTATACCTCCAATCACTCTATATATTATGCTTTAATTCATAAATAATATGTCCAGGTAATATTCGTTCTGGACAATAAGCAACGTGTACATCAGCACAAGCAGATCTAAGCCTACTTGTCACACCTTCAGTTGTCCCAATAGGACATGTTGATTCAATTATTATTAAATTCCCGGGTTTTATATAAGGAATTATTGAATCTATAGCATTCTCTACATAAGAAATATTTGGTTCAAATTTACTATTTAGTGGGGTTGGTACCGTAATTATATATATTTCTGCAAGGGTAATATTTGTAGAAAATTTTATAGAATTATTTGCAATAACCTTGTTTAGTAAATCTTGTAGCCCTGGTTCTGAATTTAAATAATCTGAAGATCTTATATTATTAATAACATTCTCGTCTATATCAACACCAAACACTGAATAACCAGAATTTGCTAAAACACACGCAGTTGGTAGTCCTACATATCCTAATCCTACTACACATACAGAATCTTTATACATAATTACAATTATCTATAGTTTTAAGTAAAAGATGATAATAAAGTTCATCTTTGACCTTATATTTATTTTATAACATGATCCATCTTTTTAATTGGTACCATATCATGACTTAGTATTATCTTTCCAACTTTTTCTTGTTGATAAGGATGCAATTATATTGGACTGTTTTTTTAAGGTCTAAATAAGCTAGTTTCCATACTTTTTAGTCGTACCCATCCTGTAATTATACCAAGTACACTTACTTAATATAATTAATGAATTTAAAAAACTGGAAATAGAAATGTTTAACTCACCTTAGGCAAAATTACCAAAATATGGATAAATGCAGTAAAAGTAAGAGAGATAGAAATAAAAAATAAGCATGAGCAAGAAGATATTGGACATATATTCAGACTATTTAATTTGTTAAAATAAGTATGTGACAGTTATCGGTTTATCAGATTTATTGTCTTGGGATATAAGTCATGACAAGATTAAAAAATATCTTAATTCTGAGGGTTTTGGATTAAAAAAATTATGGGAGTATATCAAGCCACAAATTAGGAAATATGAGCGTCAAGCCTGAGGAGTGCTGATATTAGATGATGCGATAGAAGAGAAGGCGTATACAGATAAAAATGAAATAGTTGCCTGGAATTGCTCTCATGTTAAAAGTAGATATCCAAAAGGGATAAACATCTTGTCGTGCTTGGTTTCGTATGGTGAGGTAGTACTGACTTTTGGATATGAAATCATTCGTAAGGATGTCAGTTTTTCCGATATTGAGACTAGAAAAGTAAAGCATAAATCTAGCATTAGCAAAAACCGACATTTTTGTGGACTAATACAGCAATCTATAGATAACAAAGTTCTGTTTGATCATATTTTATCAGATAACTTGTTTAGTTCTAAACAAAGAATGTAGAATTTATAGAATTGCTCGGTAAGAAATTTATTATTGGCATTAAATCAAACAGAATTATTGCATTAATAAAAAACTAGGTAAGTTTCAACAAATCTCATCACTAAATATGCAGGATGGAGTATTAAGAGATGTATGTGATACATATTCCAGGACTTTAGTAGTCATTTCTGGGATGAGCATGGTTTCAAGGCAGAACAAGAGGATTACGGTTATGAATTATTCACCAGATTTGAACTATACCAATCAGGTCTCGAAGTACTTGGAGAAATAAATAGTGATGCTGGTTTTCTAGTGTCCCCTTCAGAGATATAAAATACGAGGTTAATGGATATGTGTCTCATTCAACTATTCAACCTTCTTGAGAAAAGAGCTGCAGTTCTGAAGATGCTGACGAACTTATAGATCTATGGTCTAGTGGTGGTCTATACTCTATGTAATATAGATTGAGATTGCTGACATCCCTGGATTTTATGATTCAATTACATTTTGTAATAAATAATTTTATAGGCTATAATGATTAGAATTGCTGTAAATCTTATACAGCTAAAACAGATACTTATAGATAGGTATATACATGGAAAATGATTATACTCACTTATTAGACAAAACTTATATTACATATCAGGAAAAGAGATCTACCTTAAGTTCTGATCTAGCTTTAAGGTTATTATCAGAATTAGGAAAAAGTTGGATTATTAATGTTGATGGTCAATTATATAAAGAATATTATTTTGATAATTTTATTGATGCAATCAAATTTGCTAACGAAGTAGCTGAGATAGCGGAACTGCAGAACCATCACCCTGATCTAGAAATTTCTTGGGGGAAATGTAAAGTTAAAATATGGACCCATAGTATTAATGGTCTAACCGAAAATGACTTTATCCTGGCAGCAAAGATTAACAGCTTATTAGCATAAGTATGAAGTTAATAAACTTTGTAATATTGTAATAATGTCCTTTTTTTATGCTTTACAGATAGGGTTTATACTTAAATAAATAAGTGTATAGCTTATCATAATTATTAAAATAATAGTTATGGTAATTTTTTTATGTGCTTTATCAAACTAACAATTGCATAAAATAATGGAGTACTACATATTGCAAAGAATAGTTTGTATAAATAGCTATTAATTATAAGTGTGCTCATTTTATCGATTGGTAGTGCACCAAAAAGACTCATAAAGCTAATCACAATGGTTGTATCTACTAATAATGAGATGGCAGTACTACTGTTATTTCTTAACCATAAATACTTACCTTTGGTTATTTTGCGTATCCATAAATAAATATTAATATCAATTAGCTGAGCGGTATAACAGGCGATAATGGAGCCAACAAATGCTACACTATATAACCCAAATACTTTATGAAAAATTATATCGTCAATTTTGGACCAGTCAGTTGCAGTGAGTGAATCCATAATTGCTATTAATATCGCTACCATTATATTCATTGTTAATGCAAGCTTGACACAAAAGTTAGCTTTATTTTTACCATAAAACTCGGCTATTAAATCTGTCAGTAAAAAAGTTAGAGGGTATGTTATGGCTCCCACTGACAGTTCAAAAGTATGAAAAGGTAATATTGGTAAAACAACAAATTTTTGATATATCATATTACCCATAACAATAAGTACCGCAAATAATACGCATATTGTTGTATAAATTTTATCATCCATGTTTAAGTTTTCTATCCTCTTTGAAATAGTATGTTTTTTGGGGCGTGCATAGTAATGTGATTTTTTAATATAAGTCAATATTTCGATTTTTATAATATTGGGAAGCATTTTCAAAAGCTAAATAGAAAATATAGTTCAAAATAATACTAATAATATACACTTTTACAACATGGCTATCTATGCTATAAACCTTTACAACACTAAAACTTTCTAAATTTACTAATGGAATGGACCACCATGATTTACAGAATGAGAAGCAAATGCTAATCTTCTAAAGTTTAAGAATAAACCTAAAAATAACAATCAGGAGGTCCTAATGGATATTACAACAGTAGGCATAGATATTGCAAAAAGAATTTTCCAAATTCATGGAGTTAACAAAAATGGTAAGACAGTGTTAAAGAAAAAATTGATGAGAGATCAAGTATTAATTTTTATGTCTAATTTACCAAAGTGTCTAGTGGGGATAGAAGCTTGCGGTGGTGCCAATTATTGGGCAAGAGAGATTAGTAAGCTGGGACATGAAGTAAAGTTAATGGCTCCACAATTTGTAAAGCCCTATGTAAAAACTAATAAAAACGATCAGGCTGATAGCGAAGCAATATGTGAAGCGGTATCAAGACCTAATATGAGATTCGTACCAGTAAAGAGCGTAGAGCAACAGGATATTTTGTCAATACATAGAGTTAGAGAAAGATTAGTAAGAAATCGTACCGCGCTTGTTAATGAAATTAGAGGATTGTTACTTGAGTTTGGTATAGCTATTCCTCAAGGAATAAATAAGATTAGTACAAAATTAACAGAGATTTTAGATGAAGGAACTTTAAGTCAGTTGAGCTATCAAACGTTTAGTGAGTTGAGAGAAGAATTTTTAGACAATGATAAAAAAATAAAAGAGTTAGAGAAACGATTAAAAATAATAGCTAGCGGATTAGATAGATACAAGCAATTAACAATTATACCTGGGATAGGTTTAATTACCGCTACAGCATTAATAGCATCTGTAGGCAATGGCAGCTGTTTTGAGAATGGTAGACAATTATCGGCATGGCTTGGATTAGTACCAAGACAAAATTCCAGTGGAGGTAAGGAACAATTGCTGAGTATTAGTAAAAGAGGGAATGTATATTTACGAACTTTATTAATTCAAGGAGCAAGAGCAGTACTTAATGCAAAGCTAAGATTTACTACTGAGGATCAAAGGGCTAGAAAAGATTATAGTAAATTTACTGAATGGATGTTTAATTTATCTGAGCGACGTAGCCATAATATAGCGGTTGTCGCAGTGGCTAATAAGCTGGCAAGGGTGGTGTTTGCAGTTCTTAGTAATGATTATAATGAATACAAAGTTTGCAGTTAGCAAACTGGTGAAAAATTTAAAGAGGTATAAAAAAGATAATTAAAGAATTCCAACCTGGAATATGCGAAAGAAAAATATATTGATGGTAAATAAGACAAACCTTAGCTTACAAAAAAACTGATAAACACAGGGGCTATATTGAGGTCGATTAACTGATTAGTGTAGTTTGTAAGCCGCGAAATCCATCAGGGCAATTGGGTAAATTGAAATGAGATATAAGCAATTTATCACTTTATGTCGGATATATGTCTGCATTTGCTTTTTTACTAGGATGTTATTTTTTTCTTGCATTATAAAGGTGGTCCATATATGTGTTTAAGTTAAAAATTGATATTATAAATTTTTGTATAAACAAAATAAGGATATTATTATAAAACCTCATGTCTAATAATCGTTGACAGATATCTGCCTAATATTGATCTTAAGACGCTTAAACGTAAATATTATATAAAAAAATATCATAAGAGGTAGGAATTTAGTAATAATAGGTAGTAGGACAGAAGAAAGTTCTAGTTATGGCAGTAATATGTAATAAGAGATTAATTCGTTATATCAAACTAAGAAAAAGCCTTCATTCCCTAAGTAATATGGTAATAATAAAATATTAGTTAGTATAAATAATACTATGATTAACAATATAAATAAAATTACCAGGCTTAAGCTTACTAATAGTATGCTTGAGAGTAGTATTTTCGATCAATTGGTATTTAACACAAGTGTAAATAAAGCATTTATCTTCATCGTAAATTTAACTAGCTGTATAAATAACGTATCCACGTACTGGGAATACCTCTCGGTTCAAGAGAAAACAAAGGCAAACAACTATCATACTGAATATTTAAGTAACAAATACATTATATCACATGGTATTTTAAGGTATATTTTAAGCTTCTACACAAAACAACATCCTCAAAAAATCGAATTTAATTATAGTGAATATGGAAAGCCTTTTTTAAAAAATAGTAATATCCAATTTAATATGTCTCATTCCCATAACATGGTCAGTTATATGATAACTTTAAACTATAGGGTGGGTATCGATATAGAATTACATGATAAAAATCTAAAAGTTGAGGAGCTTGCTGGTTTTGTACTAACCCCAGAGGAATACAAATATTTATCCAGCCTTAAACCTCGAGATAAACTTAATTTTTTTTATACTTTCTGGACCAAAAAGGAAGCTTTAGTAAAGGCTATTGGTCAAGGATTATCTTATCCTATTAATACCATCGAAGTTATGAGATTATTACCTGGTAAAGGCATTCTGCTTAATGATATGAATAATGAACTAAGTCAACAATGGTATTGCTATGAAATAGAAGTCCCTGAAAATTACTCCGGAGCTATTGGAATAGAGAATAAAATAGATGAAATAGTTTATTTAGAAATGAACAATCAACAAAATAATTTTTGATAATAAGGATTATAATGACTAAATTAGAGTCTCAGCAGAGAATAATTGGATTTTTAAATGAAGAATTTGCTAAAATAAAACAGGGGCAGCAAACCAATCAAAAAGTTAAAGCGAAAGCAGTAGAAAAAAAAGCTAAAAAATTGCTTAATGATATTGAATTAATGTTGAAAATCAATGCAGGTGATAATGAGGTAAATTTAAAGATTACTGAATTTAAAAAAGAAATAAAAAACTATTTTTCATATTTAAAACTATAATATTCAAGAAATTTTAGACTTTCACCAATTAGTTGCTAGAATTATAAATATACTATATATTTTATTGCAAGAAATTATGATAAGAGTCGCCGTAGTAATTTCAGGTTGTGGTCATCTTGATGGAGCTGAAATTTTTGAAACAGTATTTACATTACTTGAACTAGATAGAAATAATGTTGAGACTAGAATTTTTGCTCCGAATCAGAAACAGCATTATGTTATCAATCATTTGACTAAAAAAGAAGTAGTTGAAGAGCGTAACGTCCTTGTTGAATCTGCACGTATTGCTCGTGGAGCAATTCAGTCATTAAATGAATTACAGGTAAAAGATTTTGATGCATTAATTTTGCCTGGAGGGTTCGGAGCAGCTACGAGTTTATCAGACTTAGCATTCAAAAATGAAAATTCCACAGTAATTGAAGATTTACGGAAGATAATCATAGAGTTTTATAAGTTATCAAAGCCTATTGGAGGAATATGTATTTCTCCTGTGGTTTTGGTTTTAGCTTTAAAAGATTTTGCACAAGTAAAAATTACCCTTGGTAATAAAAATGAACTTGTTGCTAAATTGGGGGCATTGGAAGAAATTTGTGCGGCTGATGATATAGTTATAGATTGGGAAAATAAACTGGTTACTACTCCTGCCTTTATGATAGATGCACCATTAACTCAAATACATACGGGAGTTAGTAGACTGGTAAATAAAATCATTGAAATGCATAATCACATAAAATCTCTGGGAGGAATAAATGAGTACTAAAAATATAAAGTATTTTAATAACAGGCAAGTATCTTGGATATGATGTATATCATAAATGCAAAATTTCTTAGGCCAAAAATTGAATGTCTCCAGATATTCTAATTTAAAGTGACAAACTGCGTAATTTCTTTATATAAAATCCTGTTTACTATATTAATCACTTTTTGGTAAGAGGATTTAATAAAAAAGTGATCACCAGGTAGTAATTCGTATTGAAATAAAGCAGTAGTCTGTTCCTGCCATTTTAGTAAATCTTGGGAGTCAAATGTATCATCATTCAGACCTCCTAACGCCATTATGGGGCAAGCTAGGGGTGGTTCTCTATAATAGCTGTAGGTTTCAGATATACAGAAATCAGCACGTATTATTGGTAGGAATATGTCCATCAGTTCCTTGTTCTCAATTATATCTCTTGGAATTCCATTATATTCACGAATTTTTTGGATAAGTTCTGGACTTGGTAAGCGATGAATAGGGGGTCTTTTTAGCGGTACTTGTGGTGCTTTGGTTCCTGATATAATTAAGCTTTTAGGTTGCTGCATTGCTTTTTTTCGCAATATGCGTGTAAATTCAAACGATATTAATGCTCCAATACTGTGACCAAACAGAATATAAGGTTTATCAAGGTAGTTATGAAAATTTAAGGATAATTCATTAACGATGTCTGATATATTATCCAGTAAAGGTTCACTGAATCTACTCTCACGTCCCGGTAGTTGAATGGCAATTAGATCTACATAATCAATTAGATCTTTAGCCCATTCTCTGTAAGCTGAAGCACTACCACCGCCATAGTGAAAACAAAATAGCCTGATATAGGAATTTTTATTATATTTAAACGGTACAAACCAATCTGACATATTACTTGAAACTTAAATTGTGTTTTTATCTTAAAAAAATGTTGCTAAGGATATTATTTCTATTGTTAATGTAATGCAAGTATAAACTTAGATCTAAAAATAGATACTTGCTGCATAATAGCCAATAATTGTTATTTTATCAATTTAAATGCTTAATAGTATGTATGCATTGCTTAATAATATTGACTATAATTATTGGTTTTATTATCCTGATCTCATGCTGAAGTTTAAAAAGACTTATTATATTTGGAAAAGGATAATCTTGCTTTTTTAGCAGCTCATTTAATAGAATATAATAGCTTAATAATATTCAGGTTTTAAGTTTGGCAATTATGTGAATATATCTAAGATAGGGAAATATTTTTAGGAGTGATTATGGTTTACGAGAAAAAAACTTTCGGTGCTGAGGTTGATAAAATCCTGCACATAATGATCCACTCTCTTTATACTAATAAAGAGATCTTTATGCGTGAGTTAATTTCAAATGCATCAGATGCATGTGATAAGTTACGTTATTTATCACAAATTACTCCTGACCTATTAGGAAATGATACTACTTTTAAAATCACAGTGAGAATTGATAAGGACAATAGAAATATTATTATACGTGATAATGGGATTGGTATGAATAAAGAAGAGTTAATAGAAAATCTTGGTACTATAGCAAAATCTGGTACCCAGAATTTTCTTCAGTGCCTTTCCGGTGATGCTAAAAAAGATAGTATGTTGATAGGTCAATTTGGGGTAGGATTTTATTCTGCATTTATGATAGCAGAATATATAACCGTTACCTCCAGAAAAGCAGGAGAGGAAAGAAGTTATACTTGGGATTCTGACGGTTTAGGAGAATATACAGTTGCAGATACAGATAGAGAATTCTCACGTGGTACTGAAGTATTAATTCATGTTAAAGAAAAAGAAGATGAATATCTAGATCATTTTAGGTTAAAAAATATAGTTAAAAGTTATTCTGATCATATAGCAATTCCTATATACTTTATTAATACTGATAATAATGAAATTCAGCTTAACTCTTCATCAGCACTCTGGACTAGGCCAAAATCTGATATTACTCCTGAACAGTATAAGGAATTTTATAAAAGCTTATCTTATGCAATGGATGATCCGTGGTTAATTATGCATAATAAAAATGAAGGAGCCATAGAATTTACTAACTTATTATTTATTCCATCGGCTAAACCTTTTGATTTATTTAATCAGGATCGTAAAAAAAGCGTTAAACTATATATAAAACGAGTTTTTATCTCTGATGAGAATGTTGATTTGATTCCAAATTATTTAAGGTTTATTCGAGGAGTGGTAGATTCAGAAGATTTACCTCTTAATATTAGCCGGGAAACTTTACAACATAATCTAGTACTTGAAAAAATCAAATTATCAATCATACAAAAAGTAATAAATGAGTTAAAAAAGAAAAAAGAGGAATTAATAGAGGATTATCTGAAATTCTGGAATAACTTTGGTAGTGTTTTAAAAGAAGGTCTTTGTGAATCAGGTTTTGATCATGAAAAGCTGCTTGAAATATGTATGTTTAGAAGTAGCATTCATAACAGACTAATCAGCTTGGATGAGTATATAAGTAACTTTAAGGAAGGACAGAAAACCATATATTACCTGAGTGGTGATAATGTTGATAAGTTACTGTCTAGTCCTCAAATTGAAGGTTTCTTAAATAAAGGAATAGATGTACTACTTTTTACTGATCCGGTAGACAATTTCTGGGTAAATAATTATATCAGATATAAAGATTACGATATTAAATCAGTTACTAGAAGTAATATAGATCTGGAACAGGATGTTGATAAAGATAAAGGAGCTAATAATGATTCCTCTAAAGATACCAAGCAAGATGAAGGTCAATACAGTGAGTTAATTGAATATTTTAAAAAAGTGTTGGGTAATTTAGTTAAGGATGTAAAGATATCCAGAAAACTTACTTCGAGTATTGCCTGTCTAACGGTAGGTGATAGTGGTATGGATATATATACAGAAAGGTTATTGATGGAGCAAAGAAGGTCTTCTTTGCCGGTACCTAAAGTATTGGAGATTAACCCTAAACATCCTATAATACAGAGAATCAATAGTGATTTACTTGCTGAAGATCAGCATTCCATTATCAATAATGAAGAGCTGGTCAAGCTTATATTTGATGAAGCATGTATTATTGAAGGTCAGCTTCCATCTAATGTAGTAGAGTTTTCAAGGAGAATTAATAATATTATGGAAAAAGTTCTATCTGCTACAGAGACAGATAATAAGATGCCTATAGTAGAAGCTATCGAATTCAATAAATCTAAAGGTGCTTCTACTAGGAAGAAATCAACTAAGCCAAAAAATTCCTAAGTAATACTATTTATAAGATACAACTACCTATATAGACTATATAGATTAGTACAGTTAAGTGTGGTTAAGATAAGGAGTTATAAGTAACATAAATACTACATTATAACTCCTTGTAGATATTAGTTATAGTGAGTGTTACTTGAAAAATGTTTTACTTTTATCAATAATTAGGTTGGAATGAAAAATTACGTAAAATTATAGTTAATTATTACAAATAATTAACTATATAAAAAATGAGGAAATAAATAGATGCAGATAGATAAGATTACATCAGAGAAAATACCGGATGAATTTAATGTGATTATTGAAATCCCTATGAATGATAATCCTGTTAAATATGAACTTGATAAAGAATCCGGTGCTATATTTGTTGATCGGTTTATGCAAGTATCAATGTTTTATCCATGTAATTATGGGTTTATTCCTAATACTTCATCTGGTGATGGGGATCCAGTCGATGTGTTGGTTTTATCTACCTATCCGATTATACCAGGTGCGGTAGTAAAATGCAGGCCTGTTGGAGTATTAATGATGGAGGATGAGTCAGGTCTAGATGAAAAGATTATTGCTGTTCCTGTATCTAAGGTTGACATATCTTTTGATAATATACTAAATATTACTGACGTTGCCGATATTGTAAAGAACAGAATAAAGCATTTCTTTGAACACTATAAAGATCTGGATAAAGATAAGTGGGTAAAAGTTTTAGAGTGGGGTGATATTGAAATAGCAAAAAAGCTAATCGAAGAAGGGGTTAAAAGAAATTTATCTAATTGAATAAAAGTAGCCCATTTTATTCTCTGAGATCAAGAAAAATCAAACAAAAAGTAATTAGGAGATCGTCGGTATGATAAATGAATTGGTACAAAGATTAAGTGAAGGTAAGCATGAGGTAGTAATAGGACATAGAGATGAACCTTATGAAGAAATAAAAGAGCGTATTGAAGGCGGTTATATACATATCAAATTTACAAAAACCAGGGGTGGTACTGAACTTGGGATTAATGTAGATTTAAAGAGTACAAATGTAAAAGGTTTAGATTTTACTAAAGCAGAAGGTTTGTTACATATTGAAGGTACAACTAATCTGAATTATAATGCTGTCAGACTTATAGCTGATATTGATTTGGCATCTAGAAAAGGAGAAGGATATTTAGAAGTAGTATCTGAAGAACCAATAAAAAGTGATAGTATATTTAATTAATTATTTAATATAAAAAATAAATAGGTAATAGAGTATGTCAGAAGAAGATAATGAAGAATATATATGCCTTATTAATGAAGAGGAGCAATATTCCATATGGTTTGCATGGAAAGAGATACCGATTGGTTGGAAGCAGGTTGGTCCAAAAGGAACTAAGCAAGAGGTTTTAAACTATGTAAAAGAAGTGTGGACCGATATGAGACCTAAGAGTCTTAGAGAACAAATGGATAAAGCTACACTGAATTAATTGTATAAAGGAAATGAGTAAATTTAGACCAGGTTATTTTGACTATATTAAGCATGATGAGGTTTACTATACACCAATCGTAGAAAATGTATTTGATTTGATATATAAGTCACGATTTGAAGCTGTAAAATCTTGTAAGACAGTATCTCAAGTCTAAGGGTATTGTTAATATTAACTCTCGGAATGATAAAAGCCAAATGCTGTTTCGTTATGCACTACTTTTATAATCAAATCGAAATAGCAAAATTCTTAATATCACAAGGAGCGGACTTAAAAGCTAAAGATAATAGTGAACAAAAAGTTGAGAATCTTATACATGAAAAATGTCCATATATTATTTGAAAAAAGTAAAAGATTAATCTTTATAGGTAAAGCTGGTTTGCGCAAGGTTCTTTATATGGCTGCTGTTGCTTCTCTCAGATGTAAACCACAACTTAAAGGTTTTTATGATCGTCTGATCGCCAATCATAAACCACCTAAAGTTGCTTTGGTTGCTGTTATGCTTAAGCTTCTTAAGTTTATGCATATTACTGAGTCAGTATGTTTGGCCCATAACAAAGACTAAATTACTGGTAATTAGCACACTGCACATTTCATAAGATTCAGCTAGCAAAGTAAATAACGTATCAGTTTCCTCTTGGCTATGAGGTATATAGGATATATCATCAATAATTAATATTTCAAAATAGTCGGGAATGTTAGATAAAGTGTGTCAAATAGAAAAAAGTATAAACCTGTGGTAGGTTTGTATGAACAACAAAAAAGAGGTTTGACATGACAAAAATAGATTTAGAGAAACTGGAACAAAGAGTTAAGTCCTTACCATCAGTACAAAATTAAGCACTTATAGATATAATCAGAGGGATGTACTAAGTAAAACCGCTACTAGGTGAAAAAGGACTATTGACCCAATTGGTAAAAGATTTAACCGAAATAGCTTTACAAGGAGAGATGGACGCTTACTTACAAGAAAACAGCTCAGAAGAAGGTGGTAATCGCCGTAACGGTTTTAAGAAGAAAACAGTAGGTACCAAGAGATCGTAATAGCAGTTTTGAACCGCAGATTGTTAAGAAACGGCAAACTGTGCTAAATAATGTAAAATTATAAATACTGGTAAGATTAAGTATATTTCTAGTACAAAATTTGCTAGTTTAATGTATACAAGCCAACAACATGTGTTTAAAGAGGATAAGAGAATGTTAGTAGTTGCTAAGTTTGGTGGTAGCAGTGTCAAAGATGCTAAAGCTTTTAAGCAAGTTGCTAAGATTATAGAAAACAATATTAATATAAAGTTAGTTATTCTTAGTGCAGTAAGTGGAATTACTGATAAATTAATTACAATATTTAAACTTCCAAGCAACAAAAGAAAGATAATCTGTCAAGATATTGTTGCTATACATCAAAATATTATTGAGGAGCTAGGATTAAATAGTTGTGATACCAATAAAATTCTAAAACCAATTATCAATGAATTATTTTTTCTTTCAAAATTTGCAACTACAGACTACCATCTAGATCAGTTACTTGCAATAGGTGAACGTTTATCCACTATAATAATAACAGAACTTTTAAAGAGTAATTATAAAAAAGCTATTTTTTATGATGCAAGAGAATTAATAATCACTGATAAGAATTTTGGTTATGCAACTCCAAGGGTAAAAGATATCAAATTACAATGCTTTGATAAAATCATTCCTAAATTAAAATCAGATGACCATATTATAATAACTCAAGGGTTTATAGGTGGTACTAGGGAAGGATTGAGTACAACTCTTGGTCGTGGTGGAAGTGATTATAGTGCAGCTTTATTTGCAGAAGCTATAAACGCTAATTTATTAGAGATATATACTGATGTTAAAGGAGTATATACCGGGAACCCTAATCTTATATCTAACGCAAAATTAATACCTTATTTAAGCTATCATGATATGGCAGTACTTTCAAAGTTTGGAACTAAAGTTTTGCATCCTGCTACGATCATTCCATGTAAGCGAATGAATATTCCCATATTAATCAAATGTACTTTTAATTATAAAGAAGGAGGAACATTAATAAAAAATAGGAAAAGTACTATAAATTATTCAATAAAGGCAATTGCATTATTACAAAATCAATTTTTGATTACTCTTAATAGAAGAAATAATTTGGTTTTAAACAAAATTTATAAGATTCTAAAAAACTATAACGTTAAAGATCAATTAACTATACAAGATAAAAAAAGTATTAATATTGTCATAGATAAAACTAAGTTTTATACATATAACACTGATATTTATACCCAAAAAAAATTCTTCAAATCATTACAACTGATTCCTCAGATAAATATAGAAAAAGATTTAGCTTTGCTTACTTTAATTGGAAAGAATTTTATCAAAATGTCTGATATATTACAAAACCTTATAAAATATATGAATTTTCCTATTCGTATCTTATATAATCAAGAAAAATTTCCTAGTATAAGTTTATTGGTACAAAGTGATTATGCGCAGATACTACTTGAACAAACCCATAAAACATTTTTTGAACTGAAAGAAGAAGAGTTATTTTCTGTAGTAAGGAGCAATAATGGAGATATCGATATTTAACGCGAGCAACCGTAATAGGAGTCAATAGAAAAAAATATTAAACATAATCATTAACCCAAAAAGAATTATTATTTAGAACAGTATTGGATTTTGGCTAGTTATACTGACTACACCCTTTGGCCAGATAAAGTGACCCACTTTAAAAAAAATAATAAGAGTTTAGTTTTGTAGATTTTTACTAACTAAATATGAGTTTAATTTAATGAGAGTTAAAAAAATGCCTACAATAAAAGAAGTACTATATCAATTTACAAAAAATATTAGTATTAGGAATATTGCTAAAGTTTTTAGGTACATGTCTAAAACTACTGTTAAGAAATACCTGAATATAGCTAAAGAACACGGTTATAACAGTAAAATCAATGACAACGAGCTATAGGAAATAGCATTAAAAGTTGAAGATTCCTTATATAAAAATAAAGGAGCCCAAAAAGACAATGCATTTGCCATGACTTTACTTAAGAGCTAATAAAAACCTGGCTTAATGAACCTAACATAACACATAAGCAAATGCATCGTCTTTTTGAGAAGCAAGGTGTAGTTGTTAGAAGGCACAGCATAAGCCGATTTACTCAAACTAATTGCCCTAAATTACCAAAGCATACAATTCATATTGTTACTGAACCTGGTAAAGAAGCACAAGTAGATTTTGGTTATGTAGGGATAATGAAAGATTCAACAGGTAAATTACGCAAAGCATATGTTTTTATAATGACTTTGTAACACAGCTGGTATAGGTATGTAGAATTTGTGGAGTCTTTTGAATCAATTGTGTAAATCCAGCCATAAGCACCTTAAATTCTATTCTCAAATTTTATCAAAAAATGAGCCATGGCTTCATTCCAATTTTGGATGGGCATAGTCCATTTTGCCGTAATGTAATTTATTGTCAAGTAAAGGGTCTTAAAAACAGACTTATCGCTTGGAAAAACACGTTTGTTTTTTGTAACTTTTCTCAGCTGATTATTCAGGGATTCTATGGCATTGGTCGTATAAATAATTCTACGGATTGCCTCAGGGTATTATAAAAATATCATCAAATTATCCCAATTATTTGTGAGATTCATTGTCATTGTCAATTAAAAAGGGACCACTTATTTGCACCAAAAAGGGAGTTATGATGGAAAGTTGTGTATGGAGGTGAGATAGAAGATTAGGTGGCGTATTCGCAAATTAATATTATTATTGTAATTTGCAAATCCTATTAACAATAAAATAAGGAATACACCATGAGAAAGAGTAATATAATTGATTATAAAAATCCAACACAAAATTTAGTAACAGATGTATTAAGTGAGTTTTTAAGGGAGTCAGCTCAAAAAATGTTGCAACTAGCTATAGAGGAAGAGGTACAAAATTTTATATCATCCTACCAAGATAAGTTACTTACTAATGGGAGTAAACAAGTCGTCCGCAATGGCTACTTACCTGAGCGCAACATACAAACCGGTATAGGAGAGGTAGCAGTAAAAGTACCACGGGTAAGAGATAGAGGTAAAGAGGATATAAAATTCTCTTCTAATCTGATTCCGCAATACATGAGGCGTACGGTTACTATAGATGTTCTATTACCGCTACTTTATTTAAAGGGAATATCTACTACAGATTTTGCTGATAGCTTTGAACCTATATTGGGTAGCAAGCCAAAGAACTTATCACCTAATGTAATATCCAGGCTAAAATCTGAGTGGTATGATCAATATTTGTTATGGCAAAGACGAGATTTAACAAAGAAGAAATATGTCTACTTCTGGGTTGATGGTATTTATTTACAGGCAAGAATGGAATCGGAGAAGAACTGTATTTTGGTAATAATTGGTGTTGATGAATACGGAAAAAAGGAATTGGTCGCTATAGATGATGGTTTTAGAGAAATATAGTGGACTGAAGAAGTCAGACAGTAAAATCAATAGTTTTGTTTCGCAAAAGATATAAAATTAAAAGAAACATAATTTAAATATATGACAAAAAAGCATATTAAAAATTTCAGTGCAGAATATAAAACTAAAGTAGTGTTGGAATTACTAGAATCGGAGGTAACTATATCTCAATTATCAAAGAAATATGAAATTACTCCAAAGACTATTCAAAATTGGAAGAAGCATTTTTTAAGTAATGCATCAATGGCTTTTGAGCCGGCAAAAGTAGTCAGTGAGTACAAAACAGAAATTGAGGAGTTAAAATCTCAAAATGATGAATTAGCAAAAGCTCTGGGGAAGGCTACAATAGAGAGGGACTGGGCGTTGGGAAAGCTAAACGGCTTGGATATAGCAAATAAACGAGATCTTGTCGATTCCAAGCTGAAAGAATTATCAATGGCAAGACAATGCGAATTATTGAAGATAAATAGATCTATGCTTTATTATCAGCCCCAAATAATGAGCTTATACAACAAAAAGATTATGGATAGAATAGATGAAATATATACAGATAATCCAGAGTATGGTTATCGTTTTATTTATAAATCTTTATTAGAGGAAGGATTAAATATTGGTAGAGATCGTACTCTCAAATACATGGGTATTATGGGTATAGAGGCTATTTATCCAAAGAAAAAGAAATCTATCTCTATGCAGAATAAAGATCATAAGATATATCCATATCTCCTTGAGCCTTATTGGCAAATATATAACGGTAGTCGGTCTGTATACGTACCAAGATCAAATGAAGTATGGAGCGGGGATATAACATACATTAGAACCCCGATAGGCTTTATGTATATGGCAGCAATTATAGATTGGCACAGTAAAGCTATATTGAGTTATAAACTGTCAAATTCAATGGATGCAAGCCTTGTAACGAGTATTTTAGAAGACGCTCTTAGTAAGTACCCACCTCCGCTGATATTCAATAGTGATCAAGGTAGTCAGTATACCGGCTCAGAACATATAAAAATACTCGAGAAATACGGTATACAAATCTCTATGAACGGTAAAGGCAGAAGCATCGATAACATTGTTATGGAGAGATTTTTTAAGACTCTAAAATATAATTGTATATTTATAAATGAATTTAACAATATCTCAGAACTTAGGGAGGGGATTAACATATATGTAGATAAATATAATAATAGAAGATTTCATTCTAGTATTGGTTATAAAAAACCTATGGATGTTTATCTCAATGCATTACAAAATGCAGCATGATAATAGGAAACAAAATCTACAAAAATTTGTCTTGATTTTTCAGTCCACTATAAAAGCAAGGAAAGCTGGCAAGGATTATTACTCGACATAAAAAGCAGAGGTCTGATACACTCTCCTGCCTTAGCTGTTGGAGATGGAGCACTTGGTTTTTGGGGAGCTCTGACAGAAGAATATCCTACTACGGTACATCAGCGCTGTTGGGTACATAAGACTTCTAATATTTTGAATAAGTTACCAAAATCTCAGCAAGCTAAAGCCAAGCAAATGATACATAATATTTATATGGCTAGTTCTAGAGAAGAAGCTGAATCCAGTTGGAAAAAATTTATCTTGGCTTATTCTGCTAAATATCCTAAGGCTACAGAATGCTTATTGAAAAATGAAAAAGAGTTATTAGCTTTTTACGATTTTCCAGGGGAGCACTGGATACATTTGCGGACAACTAATCCTATTGAATCTACCTTTGCTACGGTTAAGCATAGAACTAGAAAATCTAGGAATTGTTTTTCGAGAAATACTATTATTGCTGCTACCTATAAATTATTCCTTGAAGCAGAAAAAAGGTGGAAACCTTTACGAGGTAAAAACCGCATTGCCCAAGTTATTAATATGGAAAAATTTATAGATGGAATTCATGTAAGTGAAATTAGTAACGATAACTTAAATGAGAAAAAATATGTTGCCTAATTTTTTTCATACACAACATTTGACAATAACTCCCAAAAAGGGGCCACTTATCTCAAAAATTTTTAGCTCACGGTAACCTCACTTTTTTGATTCTTAGTCCTATAACTTGGTCCGGTAATTTTAATCACTTTTCCATGATGTCTTAACCTATCCGTAATAGCTTTAGTTAATTCTTCATCTTCAAAAATATGATTCCAATTCTCATAATCCTTATTAGTAGTAATAATTATTGAGTTTGGTTTTTGCTCTGTAAGGTCTGCATACTTTTAGACGAAAACAGTAATGTCCTGCAAAATCCAGCATGCCTTTATTAAAGCGGTGCATACCGACACCGTAGCTATCCCTGTCCAGTATGACCGTCTTCATGTTATCGTAAAGCACTTCTTCGGGTACTCCCCCAAAATAATCAAATGCCCTTTTATGACATTCTATCAGGGTTGGCAGCTTCTCATTACTCACAAATTCTACATAGCTTGCCCGGCTAAATCCTAGAGTGGCTACAAAAGCTGATAAAGGGTTCTTCCCTTTACGGAATTCAACCCAGTCAACCTGCATCTGTTTGCCAGGAGGCGTCTCAAACCTTATGAGCTTCCCAGGCTCAGCTACCGGCTTTATGCTTCTCAGGTAATCCCTGAGCTGTGTTATTCCGCCTTTATAACCCTGATCCTTTATCTCCTGAAACAGTACGGTTCCGGGTAGAGGCAAAGGATGGGCTGATTTTATCCTGTTACTCAGATATTCCTTATATGGGGCAAGCTTTGTTACCAAAGGTGTCCTTACCTTGTATTTAGGTGTACCGTCATGTTTTAAATATTTACGTACCGTATTTACTGATACGCCAACTTCTCCTGCTATTGTTCTTAAGCTTTTACCCTGTTTATACAAAACTTTTATCTCCATTATTTGCTCCAGTATTAACATTATTCATTACCTCCTTATCCAGAGGATACACCATTAATACTGTATCAATTTTTATCCGGTGCTCTGTATCATTTTACTTCCGTTGCTAACACTAAAGAAGAAGTTACTTCAATACATGAGTTTATATTGAGTGACATAGGAAACTACACTAAAACACGCTATGATGTTATTTCCTTACCTGTTAAGCATATTATCAAAGCTCATCCTGATTTTAAAGATCTTTTACTATTTATTAGCATAATAAATTCACAAAATATACCCAAGGAACTCTTGAGTAGATATAAGGATAGCGTGATTGTTAGTAAGTTTATTCATGAATTAAGGAAATGCTGTTGTGCGCCAGGTATTTTAGGCCACTAAAAAAGGAACTGCGCCAAGCATACTAGTCCACCCCTGCGCCAGGGAGTTATTGTCAAATGTTGTGTATGAAAAAAATTAGGCAACATATTTTTTCTCATTTAAGTTATCGTTACTAATTTCACTTACATGAATTCCATCTATAAATTTTTCCATATTAATAACTTGGGCAATGCGGTTTTTACCTCGTAAAGGTTTCCACCTTTTTTCTGCTTCAAGGAATAATTTATAGGTAGCAGCAATAATAGTATTTCTCGAAAAACAATTCCTAGATTTTCTAGTTCTATGCTTAACCGTAGCAAAGGTAGATTCAATAGGATTAGTTGTCCGCAAATGTATCCAGTGCTCCCCTGGAAAATCGTAAAAAGCTAATAACTCTTTTTCATTTTTCAATAAGCATTCTGTAGCCTTAGGATATTTAGCAGAATAAGCCAAGATAAATTTTTTCCAACTGGATTCAGCTTCTTCTCTAGAACTAGCCATATAAATATTATGTATCATTTGCTTGGCTTTAGCTTGCTGAGATTTTGGTAACTTATTCAAAATATTAGAAGTCTTATGTACCCAACAGCGCTGATGTACCGTAGTAGGATATTCTTCTGTCAGAGCTCCCCAAAAACCAAGTGCTCCATCTCCAACAGCTAAGGCAGGAGAGTGTATCAGACCTCTGCTTTTTATGTCGAGTAATAATCCTTGCCAGCTTTCCTTGCTTTCTCTAAAACCATCATCTATAGCGACCAATTCCTTTTTTCCGTATTCATCAACACCAATTATTACCAAAATACAGTTCTTCTCCGATTCCATTCTTGCCTGTAAATAAATACCATCAACCCAGAAGTAGACATATTTCTTCTTTGTTAAATCTCGTCTTTGCCATAACAAATATTGATCATACCACTCAGATTTTAGCCTGGATATTACATTAGGTGATAAGTTCTTTGGCTTGCTACCCAATATAGGTTCAAAGCTATCAGCAAAATCTGTAGTAGTATAATGGTACCCAAAAACTGGACTGCTAAAAATGCAAAATGAGATATAATTTCACAACAAGGGAATGGAAATTATATGTCTAAAAAAGCGAAGCAATATAGTGCGACGGAAAAAACAAAAATTGTTATAGAAGCAATAAAAGCTGAAATGACAATAGCACAAATAAGCAGTAAGTACGGGGTTCATGCAACTCAAATACAAGCATGGAAAAAAAGAGGTATAGAAAATTTAGTTAGTGGTTTTCAAGTTAAGCCGGCAACAAAAGATCCAGACAATCAAGATTTGATAAAACAATTATATGAACAAATAGGACAGTTAAGCGTTGAGCGTGACTGGCTGAAAAAAAAATCTACATTGTTTGGACTTGGAAACTAGGAAAAGTATGATTGATAATAATTGTAGAAATCTAAGCATTGCTAGGCAATGCGATCTACTTTTAATTAATAAATCTACTTATTATTACAAGGCAAAAGGAATAACTACAAGAGACTTAGAAATAATGAAAGTAATTGATGAAATCTACACAGAGCATCCGTATTTCGGGGCCAGAAGAATGTCCAGGCATCTTGTACCGTTTGGAATTGTTATCGGTCGCAAAGCGGTAAGTCGTTATTACGGAATAATGGCAATAGAAGCCATTTATCCTAAAATGAATTTAAGCAAGCGCAACCAAGCTCATAAGGTATATCCTTATCTTTTAAAAGGCGTTGAAATTACTAAGACAAATCAGGTATGGAGCACCGATATAACTTATATTAGAATGGCACAAGGATTTGTATATCTAGTAGCCATTATTGATTGGTTTAGCCGTTATATTCTGAGCTGGAAGGTTTCAATTAGCTTAGAAAGTGATTTTTGCATCGACGCACTAGAAGAAGCCCTAGAAAAGCACGGTCAACCTGAGGTTTTTAATACCGATCAAGGTTCTCAATTTACGTCAAAAAATTTCATCCACGAACTTGTTAAACGTGAAATCAAGATTAGCATGGACGGTAAAGGTAGGGCTTTAGATAATGTATTTATTGAAAGATTTTGGCGTTCATTAAAACAAGAAAAAATATATTTGATAATTTTAAATACTGTCAAGGAGGTAAAAAATGCTATAACAGATTACATAACTTTTTATAATAGTAAAAGGATGCACCAATCCTTGGAATATTTAACTCCAGAACAGGTGTATTTAACAAAAATTATTGGCTAAAATTATAACGCAAATTATATCTCATAATTTCTGATTTTTAGTCTAGACAAATTGGGCCACCTTATTCATCATTTTGAGATTTTAACTCCTCAATTTCTGTTTTGTACTCACTGACTACTTTTGCCGGCTCAAAAGCCATTGATGCATTACTTAAAAAATGCTTCTTCCAATTTTGAATAGTCTTTGGAGTAATTTCATATTTCTTTGATAATTGAGATATAGTTACCTCCGATTCTAGTAATTCCAACACTACTTTAGTTTTATATTCTGCACTGAAATTTTTAATATGCTTTTTTGTCATATATTTAAATTATGTTTCTTTTAATTTTATATCTTTTGCGAAACAAAACTATTGATTTTACTGTCTGACTTCTTCAGTCCACTATAGAGTTAAGGCAACGGTTGGAACACGAGAGATTAGCCAAGGAAGCGGAGGAAAGAGATAGGTTAGAGCAAGAGCAAATCAGGAGAGCTTTAGAACTTTCTAAAAAGGCGGAAGAAGAACTAGCAGCGCAAAAGTTAGGTAAGGAAGAATTAGAACAGCTTAAACTGGCCGAAAAGCTATCAAAAGAATCATTTGAAAAATTACAAAGAGATAAGATAATTGATTTTTTAAGGAGGTCAGATGATATTAGTGATGATGCAGCATTTCCTGCTCTAGATATCGTACAAAGGTGGGAATCAACTAATGAAGAGCTGATTGAAAAATTACATAGTTTTGGGGATGAAGCTCTCGATAAATTCCTGAGTGGCGTAGAAATCGTAGGTGATAGCAGTTTCTAAAAAAAGCTTATACTAAAACTGTGAAGCCAATAGTTTCTTTATTACATACTCTAATTTTAGGTAAATAGTAGGCGTTAAAGAGGTTATTGGCTTTTTTATTATGTAAAAATCTTTTATCCCTCTTAATTCCTTTGTTCATTTTCCCTAAATAAACATCATATAAATATCTTTCTTAACTTTTGAAACCTTTATTAACAGAGCGCATAAAAACATTCATGTCTTAGAATCCTGGGAGTTAATACGCACGATTTGCAGGCTATTCTTCCTGATATCTTAAAAATCTACCACACGCATTTTACAGCTTGTTCCTAATTTTGAATAATTATTTCTGATTTTCGCTTTGTCCTTTTTTATACAATTCTCTAGTTTTGGCAAGCCTTACGAAACGAGTAAAGGCAAAAATTATTGAATCCACAAAACCGTTAAATCCAAAAACAATATAACGTCTTATTATAAAGACTTTTAGAAAAAATAACGGTAGCTCAAAAGCTATGCGAATCCGAGATGGGAATCGTCCCTGAATTACTAGATCTTTAGCTTGTTCAGTAGAATAAAAATTTCCCTTATTTATTAGCTGTTCTATTGAAACGGCAGACCTATGATAACCATGATTTTTAAACTTATACACTAAGTTTTTATTAGCTTTGGTGGGGATATTAAAAGTTACGGTATCATGGGTAGTGGCATTTTTAGTATTAGAAAAGCTACAAAAATTCCGATCATAAAGCCGGATAAAGCCGTTAGAAGGGGCCAAAATCCGCGCTTTTTGATCATATCGATGTATGGTAATGAAATTTATCTCATAAGCTTTATATTCATTGTATTTAGCTGAATTAAATATTTGCTTAATTTCTGCTTGTAACTCTTGAGTTAATTCTTCATCAGCATCAATATTCAAAACCCAGTTATTTTTACATAAGCTTTCAGCAAAGGATTTTTGCTTAACATATCCAGGCCACTCATTAAATATTACTTTAGCACCAAGACTTTCTGCGATTGATACGGTATCATCTACACTCCCACTGTCTACTACTATAATTTCTTCGGCTATATCTTTGACACTATTAATAGCTCTAGTTACTCTACTTGCCTCATTTTTCGTAATTATAAAAGCTGAGATATTTATCATGAAGATATTTTACTATTTTTAGAGTTCAACAATAATGCAGAAAAACATAACGATATCCCAGTCCAATTTAATGTTCCAGACCAGTTAGTTATAAAGCTCATAGTAACACTAATGGGAAAAAGTATAGTAATTAGTCCTGCAAAAGCAAAAATACAACTTACGAATTTCCCAAAATTATTGCGATTCATAATAGCAGATACTATAACTTGGCGTAAGCATAATAATACAAATATTACAAATAGGCTTGAGCCTATAGCGCCACTTTCAGATAATATTTCAAGGTAAATATTATGAGAATGGATATCGCAATAAGTTACTAACCCTTCTGTTTTAAAAGTAAGGCAGGAATTTCTAAATTGCCTGATTCCTACTCCGGTAAAAATACCATACTTATACCAAGAAAGGATAGAAGCTTTAAATAACTGACCATATAAACTGTTAGGGAAATTGCTTACGTCATTCATAAAATCCATTAACCTTTGGTAAATGAATGGTACTTTATATATTATCCAGGTAAGTAGGCCAATAACACTAACAATTGTAGTTAGAGTGTATGCTCTTAAATTCTTATTATATATAGCAATGATTAATAACGATGAAGTTAGAGCAAATAAAGAAAGGACGGTTGCTGTTCTCTCACCGGTTAAAAAAATAACAGTAATTGTTAACAATAGGAAAAGGTAACTTAAAAATAAATTTTTCTTATTTTCAAAATTGATAGCTAAACTTATCCATAAAGAAGCTATTGGGAAAATTAGCTTTGCCAGGTAAATTCCAATATCTGGCCTCCGAAGTAACCCTGTTAAACGTGCTCCCCATTGTGGCTTTCCGCTAATTGAAAAACCGCTAATAAACTGAAATAATGCATCACTAGCGGCTATAATCAAAGTTATAGTAATTATTATGCTTGCGAATTGGAACGCTTTTATATCAGTAAATAACCAATAAGCACAAGCTATAAAAAATAATATAAATCGGATATAAACAAAGCTCATAAAAAATGCTTGGGTATTATTAGAAAAAGCAAATAACGAGGTTATCATAAACCATAGCCAAAGAAGTATTAAAGTTATTACAATCGGTTGCTTAATATAGCTATAATACTGAGCTCTAATACAATAAGTGACAAATAAAATTCCTGTTGTAGTTAATGCTATATCAGCAATTGCTCGAGAAAAAAGTAAAAGCAAAGGGATGAATGACGTCAAAACAAGAGCGGCTTTACGTAAAGCGACTTCTTTGTCTTCTAATAGGTATATGGAATTTAGTTTTATACAAAAATTAAAGTGGCTTTCTAACATGTTTTAAATTATCAATAAAATATTTATATTTACTTAGCTCTTTTATATTTGGATTGATTGGGATTAATTTTGTTTTTAAATAGATAATAAAGAATAAACGATGAATTAATTCTTTTCTCAATCTTTTCGCTTTCCAAACAGAAGAGATGGCTCTTTTATATATTTCCTTCTTTTGAGAAATAGTTAATTGAGTAAATTCTAATAAAGCAAAATAATAGGCGTAAAAACGATCATGAATTTGCTGTAATTTATTTTTGGATAATGAATTATCATTTTTGCCGGCATATACAGCAGAGCAACTTAGGGTAAGCATCTTCTTTGCGTTATAGGCAAGCCTAAGCGGTAATGATTCATCTTGAATAAAAATCTTATCATTAGCTCCACCTGATTTCAAATATAACTCTTTAGTTGTTAAATAGCTCATCCTAACGTATCGCCCATCAAGCACGGTATCTAGAGGAGTAGAGCTTACTTGATAATCTGTATTATCTGTTAATTGTATGTTCAAGAGATCTTTTTGTTCCTGATTAGTTATTTTATAACCACCGAATACAAAATCGGCATGTTCCTTTTTTATTGCATCTAGCATAATTTTAAGAGAATTTTTTACTAAAATATCATCTGCATCTATTAAAAAAAAGTATTTTCCAGAAGCTACTGCACATCCTTGATTAAGGCAACAAGCTGGTCCTTTATTTTGTTTATTAGCTAAAATAGTAAGTTTTTGGTAACTGTTAAAGCTTTGTTTTATAACTTTAATCGAATCATCATATGAAGCATCATCAACAAATATATACTCACAGCTTAAATTTTCTGTTTGTCGTAAGATCGAATGAATGGTAATAGGCAAATATTTCGCTTTATTGAAAACCGTAATAATAAAACTTACTTCTATTATCATTCCTAACCTTTTAAATCTTTAGAATGTCCCTTATTAAAGTAGTTATAGAAATATTAGAATATTCTGGAACATCTGATCATATTTTCAAATTAGAGAAAAGCTTTTTATTGTCAAGGCATTTTTATGTAATTTACTTCACTATTGGTAACATCTAGCCACTCAGATAATTATATCGTATTTAAAATACCGGATACTTCGTGAAGTCACAATGAACAGACTCAAATAGGTAAAGAGGTAATTTAATGAAGCCTCTCCTTAGATCACAAGTTGGATAGCAATTAAGCTGTATTCTCAGTTAATCAAAAGTATCATGTTATCGCAAGCTGACAACATGTAGTTAGTCGGTAATAATCAAATATTTGATTAAAATAAATGATTGACCTTCTAAAGCTATTTAAATAACCCTTTTAATTGCTTTTTAACCTGAGATTCTAATTCTTTGGCTGGATTTTTTTGCTCTGATGGGGTAGATTCTGGGTGAGGATCTACCGGTTGTTTTGAGGAGTTTTCATCATTTCCTGTACCGCCGCCAATAATACCTTTTAGTATATCTTCAGGTTTTTTGTTTTTTCTTATGTTATCTATTACATTAGTTAAGACATTTTTTATTAAATGCTCTTGTAAAGCCTTTGTATCTAATTTGTGTTGCGGGTTATCCAAGAAGCCGTAAATATGAGCTTTTAAAGGTGGCATTGATTTCATATCAATATTTATGGTGCTGTTTACATCTATCGTATATTTTGGAAGATTAATATTTCCGGTGGCTGCCATATTTGCAGAAGGTACGTCTAAATTACATTTAGTAATGTTAGCAATTCCATCTTTTATATTAGTATCAATTGCTAGTTGGTTAAAAGAGGTTTCTCCACCGGAGAATGAAGAATCAAGGCTTGTTAAAAAACTATCAAGATTTTTTATATTTTTTAAGCTATTGAGTATTTTCTGTAAATCAAAGCCACTAACACGACCATTAACAGCTGTTAATTGAGCATTACCAAACAAATTGCTTATATATTGGTACTCAGTTTGACCACTGGTTCTTAAATCGGCATCAAAATTGACTGTGCCTTCAGTAACCTTAATTTTTCTACCATGAGGAATCATGTTTTTTAAGTGTGCTCCTTTTAAACTTGCTTTAAAACTTGCCGTTTGGGATTGCTCAGACGTAACCTGGCCTGATGCTTCTAAATGGCCGCCATATAAGTTTCCGCTTAAAGATTTTAAATATAAAATTCCGTCAGTTAACTTTATAACTGCTTTTATACTATCCAACACTAGTTCTCCTTTAATAACTTTCTGAGTTGTTATTGCAGCATCACCATCTATTTTTTTTAAAAATGATAAATCTATTTTACTCCTTGACCAACGAGACGTACTAGATGGCTCTTCCGTGTTGCCCTTTAGGTTACTAGTAATAGGCGAAGGATTACTGCTTGTTATACCACCTAAATTCAAGGTAGACATTTTTAAATTTAATAAGATTTTTGGTTTAGCATTGGATAAATTTAGACTTAGCAGACCGTTAATATTAAGAGGAGTATTATTTAACGAAAAAGTAGATTTATCTACAGATATTTCAACAAGTTTTTTCAAATCTCCTTCAATTTTTGCAGAGAGAGAATAACTTCCAAGCTCTGAGTTGGGAGTAGATTTTTGTAATTGTCCAAGAGTTTGTCCTAAATTATTCCCCGAACTAATTAAAGTTAAAGAGGGTTTTATATCATCCCCTAAAATAATATCGCCTTTAATAATATTAGTAGTTTTTGCCGCTATTACTGTATTATCAGTTTTAAATGTATCTTTTATTTTGGCAGTTTCCCCTTTGATCTGTAGATCATCAATATTAACAGGCAGATCTATAGCAAATAAGCCAGTAAACACCTTTAGATAATTAGTGTTTAAATCATAAGCAACACTTAAGTCTTTCTCCCAGTTCTTTAGTGTGAAACTCCCACTTAAGCTAGCTTTATCCATAGTTAAATTTATCTCCTTTAAAAGGAGCTCGTGATCTAAATAGGTTAAATTTGTTGAAAAAGAAAAAGATTGGTTGATTATAGAAGCCGGTAAATCTTTAGTGCTAATTTTTAACGCGCTAATTATAGGTTCAAGTGCAGTGGCTTTTATGTATATTTTTTCGTGTAAGCCTTTATCAGCTCTAGCAACAGGGGTAAGAATAATATCTGCATTGCCCGGGTTTAATTTAAGCGTTAAATCAGCTTCGTTTTTTTTAATATTGTAATTAGACCTACCTTTAGCAGTTAATTCTCCAAAATTAATATCAATATCAGTAACTTTTACTAAGTTTTTATCGGCATTAATATTTAAAGTAAGTTTGTGTTTTATGTTATCATCAATATTAAGGGTAGGTATAAAATTTCTAAGATTTTTAGCATCTCCCTTTAGCTCCAATTTACCGATAAAAATTACAGTTTTAGGATCAAAATTACCTGATAAATTAATTTCTTCTTTTAAGATATTTACACTTGCCTTTAAAGTTAGAGTTTCTTTATCCTCTTTGATGTCACCTTTGAGAATATAATCTTTGTTGGTAGAAGAAAATTCGCAGGTTAAATTATTAGGCCCACGGAAGTTTTTGATTTGTAAATTATCAATTTCAAAAACTTTTAAATCGGAACCTACGCTACTTATTTCAATATAATTTATTTTAGCCTCTAGAATTTTAAGAGAGTTTATATATAGCTCGCTTTTGCCCTGACTTTTTGAGGATTCTCCAATAGAACTTTTTTCAGGAGATACTGGTGTTGAAAAGTCCCAAGAAGCTGAGCCATTTGCCATATACTCAAGGTTAATAACAGGATTATTAACTTCTATTTCGGAAATTACTATATTTCCAGTAAGCAAAGAAAATAAAGATACAGAAGCTGTTACTTCTTTAGCTTGAAATAGGGAAGGGTAGTGTGCCCCAGGTATTGATGAAAGTTTAATATCTTTAAGATTAATTTTTGGATTTGGTAATAAGGATAAGCTTATTGGCCCGTTTATTTCTAATTGCCTTCCTATTGCTTCTTTAACTTTTTGAGAAGCTATTACCTTGTATTTATCTAAGGGGACAAAAAATGGAATTAGGAGCAATAAAATGAGACCACAAACAAGCAGTAAAACTGAGTATTTTAAAAATTTCTTCACTGGAATATCCTTAATCTATTATTAGCAGTTCAATGATTGTATATAACTTTATTTTAACAAGCAAGAAAGTTAAGCTTTTATGGCTATTTAGTTGGGATAAGAATTTTTTATAATGCAAGCAAAGTAATTGACGTCAATATCATCCGATAAATACCAGCTATTCGTTATAATATCGAATTTTAAACCGGTAAGGTTTTTTAGGTGAAAATTATTTACTTCAAGAATTTTGTACAATTCTGAAGGTTTTAAAAACTTAGAGTAATCGTGAGTATTAGTAGGGACCCATTTTAATATATATTCGGCGGCAATTATTGCATGGGCATAGGATTTTATAGTACGGTTAATAGTTGATAGGATAAGTATTCCAGTTGGCTTTAATAATTTTAGTAAATTTTGGATAAATGCACTTTGATTTGATACATGTTCTAAAACTTCTAAACATAGCACAACATCATATAACTGATCGGGGTAATTACTAATATATTCCTCAACAGTAGTGTTTATTGGGTTTATAGAGAGGTTATTATTTTTTGTGTATTCTGATAACGCTTTTATATTGTAAGAATTTGCATCAATAGCTGTAACTTTCGCTCCTAACTGGCAAATAGGAACACTTATTAATCCACCGCCGCAACCAACGTCTATAATATTAAGATTTTTTAAAGGTTGTAAATCATCCTCCTTATTTTGGATACTATTAAAATGTTCTGCAATTTTATCATTAATATATTGAATTCTAATAGGATTTATTTGATGTAAGATCTTAAATTCTCCGGATTTATCCCACCATTCCTCCGATGTCTTATTAAATTTGTTTACTTCGTTTTGATCTACTGACGATTCTTTATTCATATAATTTTCAAAGTACAAGAAAGAAGTTTAATTAATAAATTATGCTTCAAAAGGTTACTGCAAAGTGATAGAATGTTCAACGATTTAAATAACCGATATCTATAAGCAGTATTTATGGCTTTAATTGTCCAAAAATTTGGTGGTACCTCAGTTGCTGATACCATAAGGATTCAAACAATAGCAAAAATCATTTTAAGGGAATATGAAGCTGGCCATAAACTGGTAATAGTTGTTTCTGCTATGGCCGGGGTCACTAACTCTTTAATTGCTAAGTGCAGTGAAGTATCGCAATTAAATTCATATGAACAGATGCAGGAGTACGATGCTGTCGTAGGTAGCGGTGAAATTTTAACTTCCGGGCTAGTTGCTCTTGAATTACAAAGGATAGGGTTAAAAGCGCGATCTCTCCAAGGATGGCAAATACCTATTTTAACGGATAATGTTTTTGCCAATGCTCAGGTAAACTCTATAAATTCTGACTTTATCCATGATTTACTATCAGAAGGTATTATTCCAGTTATTACAGGTTTTCAGGGAGTTACTAGCAAAAAACAGCTTACGACTCTTGGTAAAGGAGGTTCTGATACAACAGCAGCTCTTGTGGCAGCGGCAATTGGAGCAGATAGGGCAGATATTTATACAGATGTAACAGGGGTGTTTAGCGCTGATCCAAGAGTGGTTCATGATGCTATTAAAATTGATTATATAACATGCGAGCAAATGCTCACCTTAAGCAGTTATGGCGCAAAAGTTTTGCATCCAAGGGCAGCTCTTGCCGCTGCGAGGTACAAATTTGATATGAAAATTTTATCATCTTTTGATGATAATCCGGGAACATTAATAAGCTCAAAAAATTTTGATATGGAATCTAAAATGGAAAAAAGGTTAATTACTGCAATAACTTCAAATAAAAATATTATACAGATTGATATTACCTGCGCTCCAGATAGTTTTTCTGAAGTAATCAACAAATTTACTGAAGAAGGCTTAATTGTAGATAAAATAGAAATTTACGCTCATAACAAAATTAATTTGATAGCAAGCCTAGCTGACAAAAACAAATTTCAAGCTACTTTAGATAATTTAAAAAGCCTCTCTAACATATTAATTTATGATATAAAATCAAACATTTCTACAGTAACAGCCGTGGGATATGGTATAAAAAACTATAGTGGTATCTGTTTCGATATGATTACTTTATTAAGTAATCAACAGATAAAAGTAAAAGGCATTGATTTAACAGAAACCAGATTTACCGTTGTTTTAGAAGATCAGGACACAGAAAAAGCTATTAAATTGCTGCATAAACATTTTAGGCTTAACAATAAAAAAGATGGCTAAATGCAAAAGGCGGAACAATCTACAATTAGGAAAACTTTTAGATTTATAGAGTTGATTTCTTACGTGAAAAACCCTTTATCTTTACTTCTTTTTGTTCTCTCTTGTTCTGCTTTTATTATCTTCTTACAACAGATATTTTACCATAACGACAAAGCACTTCTTTACGGACAGATAACTTTTTGGTTATGGATGACTATGTTTTTTTCTGTATTTACGGAATTTGCTTATAGCAGGAAAAATTTTAAGGTTATCTCAGAAAAAATTACTAACAATCATGCATTAATTAAAAAACTTAATTCACTTAATGATGTTGATGATTATCAAAAAGTGAAAAAAGATTCTATAAAATCAGGAAACTTAATTTTGTTACATAGTGGTGAGGAAGTGCCTTTTGACGGTGAAGTCATAAAAGGTATGAGTTATGTTAATGAAACTGATATAACAGGTTCTTTAGAGCATAAATTAAAAAGCCCTACTAAAGATAATATCCTAATAGCTGGCAGTATAGTAGAAGGAGGAGATTGGATTGTAATGAAAGTCAGTTTTGCTAGTAATAAGTCCTTTTTTACTAGAGTAGATAGGTTACTTCGAAACATAAATAGAAGAGCTATGCCTTCTGAGGTGGCCCTGCAGAAATTAATGATGGGGTTATCAATATTATTTGCTAATGTGATTTTTGTCATGTGGGTAATAGCTAGCTATTCTGGTGTAGAAATACCGGTTATTTATTTGATTGCTTTAATGGTAGTGCTGCTTCCAACCACAATTTCTACTTTACAAAAGGTTGTTGTTTATAACGGTATGGTCAAACTTGCAGAGCGTAATATAATCGTTCAGGATCAAGTGGCTTTTGATAATGCGGTTGACCTCGATATTGTACTGCTTGACAAAACTGGTACTTTAACTGTCGGCCAACGAGAAATGGTTAACTTCAAATTAACTTCAAAAACCGATGAAAAAGATTATTTTAGGTATTTATATTTATCTTCCATAAATGATAATACTGAGGAAGGAAAGAGCATAACCGCTTTTGCCATAAAAAATTACAAAGATTTGGATAAAAAAATAAATCTTGAATTGTACGACTATTTGCCATTTCTAGCCTCAAATCCTATTAGTGGATGCAACTATAATAATATGGAAATTAGAAAAGGTAGTTTACAGTCGATAGCAAACTACCTTGGAAAAACTATAGAATCCTTTCCTCAAGAAGTACAAAGTATAGTTAAGGAAGTAGCAAAAACACACGGAACTCCTTTAATTTTAACTGTTAATAAAAAGATAATAGGTATCATAAATTTGCACGATAGTTTTAGAAAAGGAGTTGTAAAACAGATACGTAGTATTGAGAGCTCAGGAATTGCCACAATAATGGTTACAGGAGATAACGCTATTACGGCTTCTTATATTGCAAAAAAACTGGGCATAAAAAATTTTTATGCTGATTGTACACCTGAAAAAAAACTTGAGGTAATTAGATCTCTTCAAGAAAAAGGATTTATTGTAGGTATGTGCGGGGATGGATTAAATGATGCATTAGCTTTGGCACAAGCTGATATAGGTTATACGTTTGAAGATAGGGGGTACGTGCACTCAATATTAGCAGGTAATATTGTTGCAAAATATCACAATTTACTAGGTATTATTGAATTAAAGAATGAATGTAAAAAAATCACAGTAAGAAAAGGAGCTATAACGGTCTACTCTATAGCTTCTGATTTAGCTAAATATTTTATCATTGTTCCAGCATTATTTACTACGGCTTTTCCTTCCCTGTCAAAATTAAATATTATGCAATTCCAATCGATAGATAGCATATTACTTGCTTCTGTTATTTTCAATGGGTTAATAATACCATCCCTTCTACCACTAATTTCCTATAATTTAAAAAACGTACAAAACAAAACGTATTTATGGCGGATAATTTTACTATGTGGTTTTGGAGGAATAGTTTCTCCGCTTTTATTTATTAAACTAATTGAGTTCATAATTTATAAAGCTGGTTTAATATAATGAAAAATATAGTTCTTAGCTTATGCCTATATATTTTCTGTTTTTTAGTTATCGGTCTTTACACTTTAATTATATATCTGATAGGCCAGACTTTTTGGCCGGAAAAAACAAAAGGGAGTTTAATTATAGATAAAAACAGTAATATTAGAGGATCTTATTTAGTAGCTCAATACCTTCAAGATACCAGATATTTCAAACCTAGACCGAATATAGAAGCTGATCCTGAGTGCGATATGGCACTATATAATACCGATTTTAAGAGAGCTTTAATTCACAATTACGATAAGCAGTTAAACCATTCTAATGTAATTATGATAACCCCGTCTGCAAGCCTCTATGATCCCTTTATTACTAAAGCAGAAGCTATTTTGCAGGCTCTGATGGTAGCCAAAACCCGGGGAGTGGATGTTAATAAAATTTATAAATTAATAGAACAAAATACACTTTATAAACAGAAAATATTTTTTGAAATAGAAATAGTTAACACCTCCATTCTTAACGCTGCATTAGATGATTATTCCAATTAATCAAGATAAAATTGCAGTTAAAAGATTATATCTTGATTATAAATCTAATTTTTACTATTATGGCCGAGTAATTAAATATTATTAAATTGGGAATGCTAAAAACCGAGAATAAAATGTCTATAGCACCTGAAAATCAATACCTTACAGAGAGCTTTTTTCTTTCGGAAAAAGAAAGAAAAATATATAACAAGTGGAGGGTAAGGATACTGCTTTCAGTTATTCTAGGCTATGCTACATTTTACCTATGCCGCCAAAATTTTTCCATGATTATGCCAGCTTTTATGGAAGAATTTGGTTACACAAAAACAGAACTAGGCTTGGTCTTAACTGTTGCTTCCATAATTTATGGAATTGGAAAATTTGTTAATGGGTATTTTAGTGATAAATCAAATTCCAGATATTTTATGCCTCTTGGGTTATTGTGTTCTGGATTAACTACATTTTTCTTGGGCTTTTCTGAAAGTTTAATGTTCCTTAGTATATTATGGATTATTAATAATTGGTTTCAATCGATGGGGTGGCCGCCAGTAGCTAGAATGCTAACACACTGGTTTGCCCCGAAAGAACTGGGAATAAAATGGGCTTATGGTGCTACTTCTCACCAAGTGGGGGGAGCTATTACTTTAGTATTTACCGGTTATTTAGTTGCGGATTTCGGGTGGAGGTCAGCATTTTTTGTTCCAGCTATTATTGCCGTTATCGTTGCTTACATCTTATTTAACAGGCTAAGAGAATCACCAAAAGAACTTGGTTTTCCGCCAGTGGAATTATACAAAGCTCAAGAAATTAATAAAGAGAACGAAGAAAAAGATAATTTAACTACTGGAGAAATCATTAGAAAAGTGTTTTTTAATATAAATATGTGGTACGTATGTTTGGCTAATATGTGCTTGTATATTGTAAGATTGGGAGTTATATTTTGGGCTCCTTTATTTTTAAAAGAATTTAAAAATATGGCAATTAATGAAGCTGGATGGCATGTTGCAGCTTACGAGCTTGCCGGGTTATTAGGCGGGGTTTCTGCAGGGTGGATTTCTGATAAAATATTTCATGGCCAACGAGGGCCAGTTGGAATGGTATTTATGCTTTCTCTTGCTTGTACACTTTGGATATTTTGGCAATTACCAACGGATTATGTAATTTTAAACGGATTAATGATGGTTTTGATGGGGTGTTTTGTTTATGGTCCCCAGATATTAGCGGGAGTGGCCTCAGCTGATTTTGCTTCTAAAAAAGCAATTGGAACAGCAAATGGATTAGTAGGAACAATGGGTTACGTGGGTTCAGGAATTTCCGGTGTTTGTGTAGGGATAATCTCTGATCATTGGGGATGGAGCGCAGTTTTCATGTTTTTTATAATTTCGGCTCTAATGGGAGGATTTTTCTTTTACTTGACATGGGAAAAGAAAAGATAAGAAATTAGCTAGTTCAAATAACCTTAAATTTACAGGGTATATAAATTTATTTTAGTATCGCAATCTAATTTAACCAAAAAAGCTATACTCCATAGCTTTAAATATTTCTCCCATTTGTTCTTTTGAAATAAGCCTATGAAGTTGAGCGTCTAGAATAACGGCTTCTTTTGGTAAGGATTTGCTTTTTAGTAATTGTTGGCGAATAATTATACCCCAATTTACTAAAAAATCTCGCTGAGAAAAAATAGAAACATTCTTGATCCCTTTTTGTAGAGCAGCATTTTTGAGAGTATTAAAATCCACATGAGCACTCAGATCAGATTCCCCTAGTGATTCAAAAATTGGATGATATTGATGGTGTTTTATCGCCTGAAGAGTTGAGCTATATTGATTCCTACTTCGCTTTGATGATTCAATATTATAACCGTAGTCTATAACCAAGCAAACACCTCTGAATTTTGTAAGATGGATAGCTATGTTACGTGTTATTTCTAATGTTTCGGCTGATTCTTCTATTAATGCTCCATCCTGAGCGTTTTTGTGATCAATATTTAACTGTTGTGATAAAGCTTTATTTAATTCTATTTTATCAAATTTAAGCCTATTATCTATTGGATCACATATTATGACCGATTCATACCATGTTTTGCGAATTTTTATATACTGTTTAATAGGTAAGGCGTCAAAAAATTCGTTGCTAATAATAATACAAGGGATTGGTGGAAGTTCGTTAATATTATTAATCCATGTTACCCTTGAACTAGTAAAGGAAAGATTAGTTTTTTGCTGTTTAATAAAATTTTTATTTATTTCATAGAGAAAAATTTTAACTGCTTTTGTAAATTCCGGTACTAATTTGGCTACCCGCATTAAGTCACGCATTAATATTCCCAATCCCGGCCCAAACTCAACAAGCGCAAATTTTTTTGGACACCCTAATTGCTGCCATTTATTAATTGCCCAAAATCCAATAGTTTCACCAAAAAGCTGAGAAATTTCTGGCGCAGTAATAAAATCACCGTCTGCGCCTATTGAGGTTTTAGACCTATAATATGAGCTAGGGTTAATTGATGATACCTCCCTCATCATATCATCAATTTTAATATGGCCTAAATCTTTAATTATTGATCTTATTTTTGCGTCTATCGCCATTTTTTATAGTGTTTTTAGTGCTATGGTTTAATAAATATGTACCTAGTAGAATCATAGGGATACATAATATTTGACCTAAGGTAAAATATTTAAAAATAAAACCAATTTTAACATCTGGTTCTCTAAAAAACTCAACAAGCACTCTAAAACTACCATAAAAAATTAAAAATATTCCAGACATTCTACCGGGATTTTGTAGAAATTTACTTTTATAAGTAAAATACAACATTATGCAGAATAAAAATAATCCTTCTAACAACGCCTCGTATAATTGGCTAGGATGTCTTGGAAAACCGTCGCTATGTGGAAAAATTACTGCCCAAGGAACATTAGTTTGCCGGCCATAGAGTTCTGCATTTATGAAATTTGCTATTCTACCTAAGAAAAGACCAATTGGTGCTACAATCGCTAAAACGTCAGAAAATGAAAGAAATCTAATTTGATTTTTTTTACAATATAAATATGCAGCTACGCCCACACCAAATATTCCACCATGAAAAGACATGCCTCCTTCATAGGTTTTTAAAATCTCAATTGGATTAGAGAGGTATTTCTCTGGATCATAGAATAAAACATGACCAAGCCTTCCACCAATAATAATAGCAATAATAGCCCAGCTAATGAAGTCTTCAGTGTGTTGTTTACTAATACCAATTGGGTATAAAAGGATCAATTTATTTGCATAATACCACCCAAGCAATATACCAACGATATAAGAGAGCGAATACCATGAAACTGCTAAAGAGCCTACAGAAAATATTACAGGGTTGATATTGGGAAAATCAATCATATAAGAATACCACTTGATTCAAGCTGCTTCTTCAAATCCTAGTTTAATACCGAGTTCATTAAACACATCAACCAAAGCCAGGGTTAACTCCTCAATCATTTGATCTGTATGAGCAGGGGTAGGGGTTATTCTCAGGCGTTCTGTACCGCGGGGAACTGTGGGGAAGTTTATGTGCTGAACAAAAATGTTATGTCTATCAATTAGCAATTGGGAAGCTAATCTAGTTTTGTCTGGATCGCCAATAACTATAGGGACAATATGACTTTTATTGCGATAAAAATTAATACCTGCTTCTGTGAAAGATTTTTTAACTTTAGCTACCACTTCTTGGTGCTTTTCTCTTTCTTCTTCTGAATTTTTTAAATGAATAATACTAGCTTTTGCTGCAGCAGTGATCACCGGAGGAAGGGAGGTAGTGAAAATAAAACCGCTAGCAGTTGATCTAATGGCATCTATCATATTTTTATTTCCTGCTATATACCCACCAATAACTCCATAAGCTTTAGCAAAAGTTCCTTGTATAATATCTATTTTGCTTTCAAATCCAAGCATATTAGCAATACCTGCGCCTCCTTTACCATAAAGACCAACGCTGTGAACTTCATCGATATAAGTCATTGCATTGTATTTCTTAGCCAGGGAACAGATATCTTGTATAGGAGATATTTGACCATCCATGGAGTAAGCAGATTCAAAAACAATAATCTTAGGTTTTTTGATATCAACTGTTTTAAGAAGTTCCTCTAAGTGATTTATATTTAGGTGTTTATATATATGCTTCTCGCATCTGGAATTCCTAATACCTGCTACCATAGAAGCATGGTTAAGTTCATCGGAGAAGAAAATCAAATCAGGCATAACCTTTGCAAGCGAGGTAAGAGTAGCATCATTAGAAACGTATCCAGAAGTAAATACTAGGGCAGAGTCTTTGCTATGAAGATTAGCAATTTCATTTTCCAATTCTTGAATAGAGTAATTATTACCACCAATGTTTCTAGTACCTCCAGAACCTACTCCATTATCCAGGAGGGCTTGAGCGGCGGCTTGTAAAACAGTAGGGTGCTGACTCATCCCAAGATAATCATTTATACACCACATTATGACGTTTTTTCTTCTATCCTTTCCCCAGATAGCTTTTGGAAACTCTCCGGCTTTCCTTTGTAAGCCTATGAAGTTTCTATACCTGCCTTCTGTTTTTATTTGATTAACCTGTTTCTCAAAAGCGGCTTGATAATTATACATTTACATCCCTGTATTATAAACCTAGTCCAATATACATATAATCAACTATTTTAGAAATATTTAATTGTTTAATTTACTATTATTTTATGAATTACCATTGGTATTGTGCTTCATAAGGTAATTGAACTCTGCCCCTAGGATAAAAATCATATTAACTATATAAAAGAAAATTAGGGTAACTATAATACTTCCTAAAGAACCGTAAATTATATTCAATTGGTTATAATAAACCAGGTATGTAGATAATAAATATCCACTTAATATCCAAAGCAATACACTTAAAAATGCTCCGGGTATAACCTCTGAAAATTTAAGTTTTACATTTGGGATGAGATAATATAGGGAACATACGGTTATAAACAGAGATAAAAATATCAAAAGATATCTAGAAAAATTCAGTATTGTTTTATAATCTTCTATCATTCTCATAAAACTCGGAAGTTTTTGCAGGCCAATAGGAATTATAATAAGCAATAACATAGTAAGGGATATCATAGTACTTATAAACAAGAATTGGGCAATACTTAACATTCTTCTTAAGAAATAATTAGGGGGTGATTTGATTTGATAGACGCGGTTTAGTATGGTTCTAAGGCATTCTACAAAGGACGAAGATGTCCATATACTTCCTACAATCGCAAGAGTTAAAAGACCTTGGGGAGGAGTAGTCATAAGCTCTTTAATTCTATTTCTAATTGAGTCAATTGATTGAGCTGGCATATTCTCAAGAGCAAGCTGAATAAATTTCTCTCCTAGTTCTGATGCTCCAAAAAAACCTGTAAAAGCGAGAATAAAGACAAAAAATGGGAAAATTGAAAGCAATACCATAAATGACATATAACCTGAATGTTCGATCCCGTCATGATCAATCATTTTAACTATGGCTTGGTATAAATTAACGATAACTCTTTTCATTATATAATATTCGTTCTTTATGGTTATAAATATAAAATGGTGTTTTAGGTATATATGGTTTATTTAGGTTTTTCAATGGCTTATTAAAGACACTTACTTGCAGATAAAAAGAAAAAATAAATAAAATTTCTATAGAAATTTATTCTGTAATATTTATTAACTAAACTTAATAAAGTATATGTAGAAATAATATATAAAAACATAAAATTTTTTATAAATTTCTTTTGTAGAAAGTACCTTCTTTTTAAAAGAATTTTTGATAAAAAAAGGATATCTTGTTAAAATTAATATATATATTAATTCTTAAAAAATATTAAATAAGTTCTTGCAATTAGATAAAGTCTATGGTAATTCTACTATTGTTTAAATGTTGTATATAGTGCAAATCTTATTAACTAATACAATATAATACTTGACTAAAAGAGGTAAAAATGGCTCGTAAAAATGATTATATAGAAGAAATTGACAAATTTATAGGTAATAAAATCTATTCTTTAAGATTAGCAAAAGGATTGTCCCGTCAGCAATTATCACAAGTTATTGGTGTAACTCACCAACAGCTACAAAAATACGAAAAAGGTAACAACAGGATTTCTGTAGGAAGATTAGTTCTGATATCAAAGGCTTTAGATAAAAATATATCATATTTTTATGAAGGTCTGGAAACGGGCAACAAAGAAGCAACTGTGACACAGCATCAACGCATGTGTATTGAAGTTTCACGTAATTTTATGAAAATTGAAAATACGGAGCATCAAAATGCAGTTAATACCCTTATAAAATCTTTAATAAAAGATAAAGCGGCTTAGTTTAAAAGCAAATGACCCTCGAAACTTTATAGGGGGGTCATTAAAAAGAAAACAAAAAAGCAAGAATTGCTTGTACCTAATCCACGTTTCTAGACACTCAAGTTTAAAACAATTAACTTCCTTTAAACCACTTTGGTATTCGAGAATAAAAAATAAATTATAAAGAATGGTGGGCGGTAGAAGACTCGAACTTCCGACCTTTACGATGTCAACGTAATGCTCTAACCAACTGAGCTAACCGCCCAAAAATTTTTTAAATCCGGTATGTGTACATCTATTTACCCCGATTTTTTTTGAATTTCAAGATTTTAATTTGAATTTTTACCTAAAATGAAATAAAAGCTATTTAAAAAATAGAAATTTACTATTAGAGATAATTATCAAAAATAAATGAAAAATTTAAAAGAAAAAGCGTATAATGAAAATAATAGTTTTGTTATAGCGTTAGATGGCCCATCGGCATCCGGGAAAGGAGCAATAGGGAGAATGCTTGCCTCTGAATTTAACTTGAAGTATGTGCAATCCGGTATTGTTTATAGGAGTCTGGCTTATTTGTGCATAGTGAACAATATCGATGTGGCAGATGTTAAAAAAATAATTGAATTTTCAAAAACTGACCATCTGGTTGAACTTGCAAAAGAAATGGATTTAAATCAGGAAAGTATAGGGAATTATGCTTCCAAGATTTCTACTATTCCAGAAGTTCGTACTAATATAAATAAATACCTAATTTTAATGATTACAACATATCCAAGAATTATAATGGAAGGGCGGGATATAGGCACTGTAATAGCCAAAGATGCGGATTTAAAAATTTTTATTACTGCAGATGTCAATAAAAGAGCAGAAAGAAGATATAAGCAGTTGCAGGAAGAAGGAAAAAAATGTAAACTGGAGGATATTTTGCAATTACTTAAAGAGCGAGATTTGAGGGACAGTATGCGTATAGTAGATCCTCTAATGGTTGCTTCAGATGCTTTTGTTATTGACACTAGCAATATGGATCAACAGGAAGTAATAGCTGAAATTAAAAACTACATAGAATTGAGCTAATCCTAAAGTTTTAGTACCAAGGGGATATAGCTTATTTATTAACCTTAAAATTTGCACTAAATTTTGGTACGGTTTAGCTGCCTAAAAAGTATAGTATTTATGTTATTAAAAAAGAAAAGATTTATTCCTCAATTAAGCGACATTACCCCAAGTAGTGAAGATTTTGCCCATTTACTGGAAAGCGTTAATACTAGCCATGTAAAAGAAGGTATGGTGGTAAAAGGTCAGGTAGTAGAAACTAACGCTGATGTTATAGTTGTCGATGTTGGTCTTAAAAATGAAGGAAGAATAGCAGTAGCAGAATTTCAAACAGGCATGAATCAGACATTACCAAAAGTTGGTGATATAGTTGATGTGTTCGTTGAAAAAGTTGAGGGTAGACGAGGTACTGTTTTAAGCCGTGAAAAGGCTATCAGGGAAGAATCTTGGGTAACACTAGAAGATTTGTTCGAAAAGCAACAAAATGTTATGGGGGTTATCTTCGGAAGAGTTAAAGGAGGGTTTACAGTTGACTTAAAAGGAGTAGTAGCTTTCTTGCCTGGAAGTCAAGTGGATGTAAGACCTATTAAAGATCCCACTTCAATTATGCACATTGAACAGCCGTTCCAAATTTTAAAGATGGATAAAAAGCTCGGTAATATCGTTGTTTCAAGAAGAGCTATACTTGAGGAGTCAAGGTCAGAAGCTAGAGACGAAATGTTATCGCAGATCAAAGAAGGGATGGTCTTAACAGGAGTAGTCAAAAATATTACCGATTATGGAGCTTTCGTTGATCTTGGTAGTGTAGACGGGTTATTACACGTTACCGATATCTCCTGGGGTAGAATTAATCACCCTTCCGAAGTTCTAAGATTTGGTCAAGAAATTAAGGTTGTAGTTATTAAATATAACGAAGATACGAAAAGAATCTCTCTTGGCATGAAACAGCTAGATACTAACCCTTGGCAGAATATTAAGGAAGAATTTCCTATTAATAAGGGAATGAAAGGGAAAGTTACAAATATTGCTGATTACGGTGCTTTTATTGAATTAAAAGACGGTATCGAAGGCTTAGTGCATTCTTCAGAAATTTCTTGGGGTAAAACACATCAAAACCCTAAAAAATTACTAACTATCGGGCAAGAAGTTGAGTTTATTATTTTAGACGTAGATACTGACAAACATAGAATTTCTTTAAGTATTAAAAGATGTCAGGATAATCCTTTAGTAAAGTTCGCTGAAAAACATCCTGTAGGTAGCGTTATTAAAGCTCCTATCAGAAATATTACAGATTTTGGTATGTTCGTAGCTATTGACGTCAATACGGATGGAATGATCCATGAGTCTGATATTAGTTGGGACGAAAACGGATCAGAAGCTTTAAAAAGATTCAAAAAAGGGGATGAAATTGAATGTAAAGTGCTCAGTATTGATATTGATAAAGATAGAGTAGCACTTGGTATTAAACAACTGTCTGAAGATCCAAACGAAGGTAGTGATGCAGGAGAATTTAAGAAAAATATGGTTATAACCTGCGTCGTAACTGAAGTAAAAGAGGATGGAATCGAAGTTAATATTGATGGCAAAGCTGCCGGTATTATTAAAAAAGCTGACTTATCAGCTGAAAAATACGACCAAAAACCGGAAAGATTTGCAAAAGGAGATAGGCTAGATGCAAAAATAATATCTATTGATAAATCCGCTAAAAAAATAGGCCTTTCTATTAAAGCTTTAGAAATTGAGGAACGTCAAAAAGCTATAAAAGAATACGGTTCAACAGATAGCGGTGCAAGCCTTGGCGATATTTTAGGTGCTGCTCTTGACGGAGTTAAAACTAGCAAATAAATTTACTTAAAATAACAAAAAAAGAAGCGGAATCTTACACAGGTTTCGCTTCTTTTGTTCAATCTAATATCTACGGTCGTAGGGGTCATCATTAGTTAATTATAGCTATTCGTTAATTTCCAGATTAACACCCCTTTTATTTTCCATAATATAGATTATGTATATAAAATTAGAGATCAGCTCTAATGCTCTTAAGAAATAATAAATCATAACTGCAAACTTTCTTAACACTAGTCCAAATAGGATGGATATATTTTAGCTACAAGCATCAGCGAGAAAGAATTTCTAGTACGTCGTAGGAAACTAATGACACGTCACCAAATACCGGTGTGGCTATATCGATTTTTCTTTGGAATAATAATACCTATGCATGACTACTAGGACAAGCCAGTTGGCAGCCATCGCTGGAACTATGTTATCTATAACTGTAATGTCATCAAGATAACTCCACAAAAGCACTACTGCTAGCCCTGCCCCCATTCTGTATAATACAGCTTTCTCGTAAGGTGTGCGGTAACTAAATATAGCCATGATAAAAGGCACTGTAACTATTGGCATGTAAAAACCAATAGTAAATATAATAAGTTTAAAGACTGTTGTATCTTTTAAGGATAATAACAGAGCAATAGTGCCAATAATAAGGGAAGTTATACGAGCTGCTAATAATTCATTTTTTACTTTAATATTAAGACTTCTTAAAAAATCATGACTAAATAAAATAGATGAAGAATTTATATAACTATCCGCAGTAGACATTGTCATAGCTATAACCCCTACTAACATCAACCCTTTATAGACTGGTATTAATTGGTCAAATATTAGAACTTTTATTATATCATCAGCAGATATATTAGGGGTTTTGGCTTCTATTACTAACACCAACCAAATTACAATTAAAAAAATAACAAAACATACTTGAGCACTTATAACAAAAGATCTTTTTGCTTGATCTACGTTCTTAGCCATGGATATTCTTTGAAAGACGGCACTATTAAAACCTGGAATTAAACAAATAAAGAATAAGGATAAGTTATTCCAGAAGCTTACTTTACTGGTATCAAAAATATTACCAAGATTATATTTTGGCTGGTTACTTAGAGCATTAACAACACTATTATAACTATCTGGTAAATTATTAAAGAAGTAATAAGTCATTATAGGGATAATAGACCCAAACGTTAAGAATTGAATCATATCTGTAAAAGTTACCGACTTAATACCACCCATAGTTGAATATAATATCACAACTGCTCCTATTAAAAAAATTCCCTGGAATTTAGATATGTTCAATAAATATTCAAATACCAGTCCAGCAACTTTGAATTGTATAGCTATAATGCCGCAAACACCTATAATTCCAGATATTGCAGTAATTAATCTTACTTTATTACCATAGAGTTCCCCCATCGCCTCAGCTATGGAAAGTTTACCTAAAAACTGACCCATACGGGGAATAAAAAAATACCCTATAACAAGAAAACAACCAATATAATCTGCTAATGATATAAAAATAAAAGAAAGGCCGTTAGTGTAAGTTTCTGTAATGACAGAAGAAAAAAAACCTCCCGCTATCCATGTAGAAACAATAGTAGCTACTATCGCTCCTGTACTAAAATTTCTATCTCCTATGGCATATTGGGTTATTGAGGTGATACCTTTACTTGATTTTAAGCCAAGGATTATATTAAGAATTAAAAAGGCAAAAAATATTATATGATCTACATTCCACACCATAAAATAGAAAAGAAATTATGTTATTTTATTACTCTACCTATGGTAGCGATTTTTGTAGGTTCTGCAACCTATATTTGTTATAAGGTTGCAATTTTTGGGAATGAATTATTTAGCTATAAAGCCAAGGTTTCATCAAGCCAATCAAAAACCCTTTGGTTATATAATGAGCGTGCGAGCATTTCGCAATGACCACCACTACCCTCCTCTTCAGAAAAATGAACTAGTTTTTTATTACTAACATTAAGGGCTTTATAAAGCGCAAGTGCTCCACTTGCTATAGGATCTCCTTCTGGCAAAGTGATTAAAGTAGGACAGCGAATATTTTGTACTATATAAGAAAGTTTAAAATTTGACATCGATTTAAAGAAATCTTCTAAACAATTTACATTAAGTGTCCAGAATCCTCTTCGTACTATCCGCCAATGAAGCATTTCATCTATATTTAGTAGACTAGAAATTTTATTAATCATTGCCGTATTTAAGGAATCCGCAGCATCCCATTGTCCTGGATCTGCTATTAAAGCAGCTATTCTGTGTTCATACGCAGCTGCTCGGGGAGCAAGGAATCCTCCAAAACTCCATCCAGCAAGAATTATTTTTTTCTGATCTATTTCTTTTCTAGTTAAAGCATAATCTATTACGGGTGTTACTACATTTTCCCAATCAGGCCTCAAATAGCTATTACCTCGAATAAGATTACGACCTTGGCCAGGACCATCGAATAACAAGCAATTGTACCCTCTTTTTAAAGCTGCGTCCGCATGTGCAAAATACATTTCTTGTATATTCGAATCATAACCATTCGTGTAAACAATTGTAGGACGAGCATTGCCCGAATCATCAACCTTAAGAAAATACGCAGGAAGAGTTGCTGATTCAAAAGGAATTTCGATTATTTCTATGGGGGTTTTAAAAAGCAACGCTGCTTTTTGGAATACTTGAACTTCTTTATTAAAAGCGCTAATCAATCTACTATCAACAGGATATCCAAATAATGGGAAATAAGCTGTATGATAATAATTTGAAGCCCGAAGATACGTCTCGTGCGCACTAATTCTATGGCCATTTTTGAGGCTTTTATCTCCTATCTTCTCAGCTCTGCTTGCGGTAGCTATCCATTCCTGATACCACTCATCAACATTACCATCAGCTATTTTTTTTATTGTAACTAAACATTCTCCAAAATCCGCTCCTCCGGTTGCTATATAGCACATAGCCCTTTGAGTAAAAGCTTGATAAAGTGCATTGTTACTGAGTTTTAACTCTAGCATAAATTTACTCGGTAACCTTAAACCACATACAATATAATGCCGGTAAGAATACTAAGGTAAGTACCGTTGCTACTGCAAGACCCCCCATTATTGCATAAGCCATTGGACCCCAAAATACTGTAGGAGCAATCGGGATCATTCCAAGAATTGCTGCCGCAGCAGTTAAAATTACTGGTCGAAAACGGTGAGTTGTAGCAGTTATCACAGCATCCCACCGAGACAGGCCATGAGCAATTTCAGTTTCTATTTGATCTATAACGATCACAGAGTTACGGGCAATCATCCCAACAAGAGCGATTATTCCTAAAATAGCCACAAACCCTAGAGGTTTATCAGCTATTAATAATATGGCAACTATCCCTATTAAGCCTAGAGGTACTACACTTAATACTAAAATAACACGTTGAATACTTTGTAATTGAATCATTAAAATGGTTATAACAATTGCTAGCATTAAAGGAACTACAGCTGCAACTGATGCCTGAGATTTAGCGCTTTCTTCAGTTGTTCCCCCTGTTTTAATTTGGTATCCGGCTGGTAATTTGCTGTTAAGCTCTAAAATTTTTGGACGGAGTTTTTCTACTACTGTCGCAGGTAAAGTATCCCCAGAAGTATCAGCTTGGACAGTAATAGTAGGTATACGATCCCTTCTCCAAATCAAAGGATATTCTTGTTCATATTCCATGGTAGCGACTTGCATTAACGGTACTTTATTACCGCTTGGAGTAGAAATCTGTAATGTGCTTAAACTATCTAAAGAAACTCTTTGTTCTGTTTCCGCCCGAATCAATACATCTATTAAGTAAATACTATCACGTATCTGGGTAATTTTCATTCCTGAGACTACCGCATTTAATGCTCCCGCTAAATCTTCCGAGCTTAACCCAAGAAGTCTTGCTTCATCCTGATTAACTTTAATTCTTAATACTCGAGACGGCTCAATCCAGTCAAAATTAATATCCTGAACTTGTGATTCTGTTCCTAGTATTTCGGCAACTTGATAAGCTATTTTTCTTACTTGTTCTAGATCATGACCGCTTACCCTATATTGCAAAGGCCATCCTACTGGAGGTCCCATTTCAAGTGGCATGATTCTGCTATTTATATTTGAAAAATTTTCTTTAAATTCTTTTTGCAAGTAACTGCGTACCCGTTCTCGTGCCTCGATATTTTTTGTTACAATTACAGTTTGAGAATAAGACGGATTTGGTTGCGCTCCGTCTAGTGGCAAATAAAAACGAACCGCACCACGCCCTACATAAGAACTCCACCGCACAATGTCGGAGTTATTTTCTAATAATTTTTCTAGATTTGCCACGGCATTAGAAGTAGCAAAAATAGAAGAATTTTGTGGGAGTTGCATGTTTACTAGCAATTCTGGCCGATCAGAAGACGGGAAGAACTGATGAGAAACAAATTTCATACCTATAATTGATGAAATGAATAATGCTATTGTTATGAAAATAGTTTTCCTAGGAGAGCGCATAGCAGCTAACAAAACAACACGAAAAGGCTTTAGTAATCTACTTTCTTTTTGTTGATGATGCTCTAGTTTATCAGGAAGAATTATTAAGCCGATTAAGGGTGTAAATACTACTGCTACAAACCATGAGGCAATCAGGGCAATAGCAATTACTGCAAATAAAGAAAATACATATTCGCCAGCCGAGCTTTTAGCAAAACCGACTGGAATAAAAGCTACTACAGTAACCAAAGTGCCTGTAAGCATAGGAAAAGCAGTAGAGGTATAGGCAAAGGTAGCAGCACGTACCTTATCTAACCCTTCTTCAAGTTTTGTTACCATCATTTCAACAGTAATCATTGCATCGTCTACTAGTAACCCAAGCGCAATTATTAAGGCTCCTAGAGAAATTCTTTGAAGATCAATATGGCAAAATTCCATTACTATAAAGACTATAGTTAGTACCAATGGAATGGAACACGCAACTACTGCACCTGCACGTAAGCCAAGGCTTAAGAAACTTACGAAAAGAACAATTATGAATGCTTCTTCTAATGATTTTGTAAATTCCGCAATATTTTCTTCTACTACCATAGGCTGATTAGCAACCAAATGATATTCTATACCGATTGGTAAATCAGCACTAATTTTTTCCATTGCTGTCTTTACATTTTTTCCTAACGCTAGAATATCCCCGCCCGGGGTCATAGAAACGGCAAGACCTATAGCTTGTTTTCCATTAAATTTAAAGAAAGATTGAGGAGGGTCAATATAATCTCTTTTAATAGTAGCAATATCACTGAGCGGAAATAATTTACCGTTTATATTAATATTTATATTGCGTAAATCATCCTCTGATTGGAAACTTCCTGATACTCTTATTAATACGGTTTCATTTTCGGTCCGTACTGTACCAGCCGGTCTTACGGCATTTGTTGACTGTAACATCTTAATAAATTCTTGTGGCCTGATGCCAAGTCCGGCAAGCCTTCTGATGGAAAATTCGATGTAAATTTTTTCTTCTTGATTCCCTATAATATCTATTTTGGATATGTCAGGTATTTGCAATAGCTTAGACCTTACCTCCTCAATATAATCCATTAGTTCCCGCTCAGAAAAACCGTCTCGGGTAAAAGCATAAATAATCCCATAGGTATCACCAAATTCGTCATTAAAAAACGGTCCGACCACTCCTTGGGGTAAAGTAAGTGAAATGTCACCGATTTTTTTTCGAACCTGATACCAACTGTTTGGTACTTCCGAAGGAGGAGTAGAACCTTTTAAATTAATAAAAATAGTAGAAGAACCTGGAGTAGTAAAGCTACGGATATAATCGATGTTAGGTGTTTCCTGTAATTTTTTTTCTATCCGCTCGGTAACTTGATTCATAGTTTCATCAATAGTTGCACCGGGCCATTTTGTTTGAACCAACATGGTTTTTATTGCAAAAATAGGATCTTCATTCCGGCCAAGACGAGTATACGATAAGCTACCAACTATTATTAAAATACCCATTAGATACCATACGAGCTCACGATGGTTAATTGCCCATAGTGAGAGATTAAAGCGCTCTTTCATTACTTAAATCCTCTATTTCTCTAATATTTTAACCTGTTGTCCAGGATATAATGAATGCACCCCTGCAGTTACCACAAGTTCATCATTTTCTAGACCTTCAGCAATAATTACTGAATTTTGATTATAACCAATTATCTTGACGTCTCTTAAACTTACGGTATTATCACCAGGATTTACAACCCATACAGCCGGGCTGGAGTTAGATTTGTTTAGGGACATTACCGGCAATTCAATAGCTGACCCCTTATTTAAAGTAACACTACCGGTAACGGTTGAACCAAGTTTTAATGCTTCAGGCGGGTTTTTTAAACCTACCTTCACAGTAAATGTACGGCTTACCGAATCTGCTTGAGGAGATACTTCTCGAACGATGCCAGTTGTTTTTATACTTGGATCGTGGCTTAAAGATACCTCCACTGTTAGTTGATCATTAGAAGGTTTGCTTTGAAACAATTGTTCCGGTACATTAAATACTGCATCCTTTCCTTCGTTAGTTGCTATGCGCATAACAGCTTGACCAGCTCTTACTATTTCTCCTGCTTCTGCTTTAACGGCTGTGACTATACCGGCAGTATCTACCTTTAAATTAGTATATTCAACACGATTCTGAGCCTGACTTAAATTAGCCTCAGCACCTTCTACTTTAGCTTGGGCAGATTGTAATTGAGAAAGAGCATCTTCATATTTTGCATTGGTCACCACTCCTTTGCTGAGTAAGATTTTTTGCCTGCCTTCATTGCTGGTGGCCTGGTCTAAAGCTGCCTGCGCTGCATTAAGATTTGATTTGGCTGCAATAAGGTTATCTTTTACATCTTGTGGATCAAGACGAGCAACGATTTGGCCAGTAGTTACAAGATCCCCTACTGAAACCAGACGTTCTATTAATTTACCATCTATCCTAAAACTTAAGTCAATTTCATTTTTTGCGAGAATCTCTCCAGTTAAAGATAAGAACTGGCCGGCAATTTTATGCGCAACTTTAACCATTTGCACAGGACGTATTAGCTTTTCTTCTTCTTTTTTAGAAGTACCCCCTACAGATTTAATTACAATAACTACAATTACAAAAATAAGGGCAATACTTAAGGTATACTTATTGATTAGGCGCAAGCCAGGTTGAATTATTGGCATCTAAGTAATAAATTTTAATGATATAATAAACAAAGATAACACTGCGCAGTTGAATTTCATTTTATTTTTTTCATTAATTGCGATAATCAGCGATCATGTAAGAGGAAGCTGTAGCAGAATTATTACATTTGATATTAGGTAAAAGAATTTATGATCAAGTCTTTTATGTGCAGTTGTAGCATTTGTTTATTTTGCCAGTTATTTTCTTTTAGAATGCCAATTACTGATAAATTATAAGGTTTTCTTGATAAAATTACCTCTGCCAGCACCGTGTTAACAGAATTAAAAGCAATAGCACTTATTGATGTTAAAGAGGAAGAATCTCTGGTTGGAGCGAGCAAAACTTTAATGTGATTACCTCCTACAATATCAGCCTTTAGCACAAACAGATTGCTAAATTTAAAAACAGGTGATGGGTTACCATTGCCAAATGGCTCTAACTTATTGATTTCCTCAATTAAACTATTATTTATAGAGTTAGCAGTTAATTCTAAATCATAAAATTCTTCCAGGTGAGAAGTAGAATTTTTTAATATAGTTTTAAACCTGTCTTCTAAAAATTCCTGTAATATAGATAATTTATTTTCCTCAATACTAAAACCGGCAGCCATAGCATGTCCACCGCCCGCTATTAGCATCCCTTTTAGTTTTGCTTCCATCAAAGCTGAACCAAAATCGCATCCCTTAACAGACCTACATGAAGCCTTTCCTATTGAATCATTAACTGCCACCACGGCTACTGGCCTATTATATGTTTCTTTTAATCTACCGGCTACAATACCTATAACTCCCGGATGCCAACCATGGCCACTTACAAAAATCACTGTATTATTAGCCTGTAATTTTGCCAATTTATGAGCTTCTTCTAAAATCGTTAATTCTATTATTTTCCGGTTATTATTATGTATAGTTAGCTCTTCTGATATCTCCCTAGCCTTCTGAGGATTATTCGTGGAAAGAAGAGTTGCCCCTAAAGAGGAATTACCTACCCTACCTCCTGCATTAATCCTTGGGCCTAGTACAAACCCAAGGTGGTAACAATTAATTGCTTCATCTAATGCTGCGGTATCACATAAAGCAGCATACCCTATGTTTACTCTACTTCTTGCTATCTTTAAACCTTGTTTAACAAAAGCTCTATTTAATCCGGTCAGTGTCATAACGTCGCAAACCGTACCGAGGGCAACAATATCTAGTTGTTTGATTAAATCCGGATGTTTAATAGAATTATCCTCAAAAAATCCTTCCTTCCTAAGCGCCGAGCAAAATGCCACTGTAAATAAAAACGAAACCCCTACAGCTGCGAGGTTCTTATAATTACTTACCTCATCAATTCGGTTAGGGTTGATTACTGCTACCGCTTTAGGTAATTTATCTAAACTAATATGATGATCAATGACTATAACATCAAGACCTATCTCAGAAGCATAAAGCAAAGCTTCAAAAGCTACTGAACCACAATCAACGGTAATAAGTAACCTGTTACCGTTATCTTTGAGCTTTTGTATTGCAGACGAAGTGGGGCCATACCCTTCTTCTATCCTATCGGGTACATAAATTTCCACTTCTACCCCCAGTTCCCGAAAAACGTTTTTCAGTAAGGCGGAAGAAGTAGCCCCATCAACATCATAATCTGCAAATATACAAATTTTTTCGTTCTTCTTTATTGCTTGTATCACCCTTTCTACGCCCTTTTGCATATCGAGCAAATGAAAAGGATTCGGCAATAGTTTTTTTATTTTAGGGTCAAGAAAATCAAAAGCTTCTTCTGCTGAAGATACTCTGCTTGAGACTAGTTTTGCAAGAAAATCTCCGATTTGAAGCTCTCTGGAAATTCTGGTAACTAGATCTTCCTGAATCTTTACTGGTTGCCAGAATTTTCCCAAAACGGATTTTTGCATAAATTTAACAAATAGGTTATTCTGTAATGAGCAAGGTTAAATTTTGATGCGATATTTCAGCGGTAATAACTGCCATTATCCTACCAAGGATTATTATTACTGTCGAGAGAAATAAGTTATTGGTATAAAGAAAAACAAATTAACAACTAGCTAAGTACGGAACAAAATCTATTCCATCTATATTTAATTTAGCAAGAGCATTAGGCCATTTAGTAGTAGGATCATTACCAAAAATGAGATCATAATCCGGTTCTGATATTAGCCATAGGTTATTTTGAATTTCAAATTCTAGTTGACCTACTCCCCAACCGGTATAACCAATTGCAAACATGCTATGTTTAGGACCACTGCCGCTTGTTATGTCTTTCAGGATTTCAATATTTGAACTAACAGCTAATTCTGAATTTTCTAATTTAAATAAAAGGTTTTTGTTGTATTCTGCAGAGTGCAAAAAGAAACCTCTTTCAAGTTCGAGCGGCCCGCCAATATGAATCTTTAAATTTAATAGGTTCAGGTCGAGTTTAAATTCAGCTTTTTTAAATAAATTATTTACCGGAGGATTTTTAACTAGACGATTTACAAGAAAACCAACAGCTCCTTGATCCCCATGGTGTACCACATAAACAATGGATTGGTGAAATATATTATCCTCCATAGTATATGGGCTTGCTATGAGAATTTTGCCAGTTAAATTAGAAAAATCTTGGCTGATCATATAAATATTTGCAGATTATTACTTAATAAACATATAGTAATTATCCTAAGATATTTCAATAGTAATTTGAATGATTTGTAAACGATTAATATTAATATTAGCATGCTTTTTCTGCCAGATAAGCTGGGGGGCAGAGCAAGACAAAGAAACGAATTTTATCATAAATAAGGATTCTAACAAACTAACATTAGAGCTTGAAATACCTAAAAAACATATTATTTACTCAATTCACCCCGGGCCTACAGGATTGCCTACTAAAGTTGAACTCAAACGATCCTCTAATTTAAATAATTATAAGCTAATTTGGCCAGATCCTTTACTGGCAACCTCAGCAGCCGGAGAAAAAACATATTTTTATGAAAATCATCTTAAAGTACCGCTGTTAGTTGAAGCCCGTAATCCTAGAGAGGACATAGAGCTAGAATTTGATATAGAATATGTATTATGCAGTAACCAATGCGAGCTTAAGCAAGAACATCTTTCTACTGTAATCAGTCCAGAAGATTTAAAGGATAATTCTCAACTTGCGAGCATTTTTAATGTTTTTTGGATTATGTCAATTGCAGTTCTTGGCGGTTTCATTTTAAATTTTATGCCTTGTGTGTTACCGGTATTATCCCTAAAGGTTATAAATTTTATAAGGCATCCCAATTTAAATAGGAAAAAAGCTTCATTATTTACCATATTCGGTATATTAAGCAGTTTTTGGGGACTAGCTTTTATAGCAATCATTTTTAAAAGCACCGGTAAATATTTTAGCCTCGGATTAAACTTTCAAGAGCCCACTTTTGTCATTGCTTTAACTATAATTATAACCTTTTTTATTAGTGTATCATTAGATCGGGTAGTATTTAAATTTCCTGAACCTGTCAATAATTTTTTGTTAAGCATTAAACTTCAAGGCCAATATATTGAACATTATTTTAGTGGAGTAATTGCAACTATTTTATCTACACCTTGTACCGCCCCTTTTCTTGGCACTGCTTTGTTTTTCAGTTTTCAGCAAAGTAATTTATTTATATTTTTTACATTTACTTTTATAGGTTTAGGTTTTTCTACGCCCTATATATTGATGCTTATCTTCCCTAAAGCTTTAAAATTTCTTCCCACATCTGGTAAATGGATGAATAATTTAAAATTAATATTAGCTACTTCGTTAATAGGAACGATAATTTGGTTACTTTATATCCTAGAAGCGCAAATAAATTTAAGGGCGGTAGTAATTTTATTTCTGTTGCTACTGTTAATTAAGTTTACCTTGGAAAATAATATATATTTTTTGAAATATCCTCTAATAAAGTTAATTATCCTCTTTATATTAGTGATTTTCAGTTTTTTATTGCCTAAATATAGTTATCTTGAGGATAAAAATTATCAAGAAAAAGTTAATAGTTTATGGCAAAAATTTGAACCTGAAAAAATTGATTCTTTAGTTAAAAGTGGAAAAATAGTTTTTGTTGATATTACGGCTGATTGGTGTATCACCTGTAAATACAATAAATATCTCGTGTTTTCTAGGGACAAAACCATTAAAACACTTTCTGATACTCAAATAATAGCAATGCGTGGGGATTTTACTAATTATGATCTTCAAATACATGATTTTTTATCAAAAAGAAAAATACCTGGTATACCTTATAATGTAATATTTAGCCAAAAATTTCCGGATGGTTTGGAACTTCCGGTTCTTCTTTCCATTAAGGAAATTGAAGATGGCGTAAAACAAGCGAGGTAAGTTTTCTAAACTAAATTGCCTCAAACAAAAAAAATCTATCTTTTAAAAAATTTTTCTTTATACTTCGGGCAAACAGGTTTTTGAAATATATTTAGTCCAGACTTATGAGTAAAATGACCTTTCAAAATCAACAGATTCTTGACGAAAAAAGAAGTCAAGCTCGTTTTGGCGGTGGAGCTGAGCGTATTCTGCAACAACATCAAAAAGGCAAATTAACGGCAAGAGAACGGATAGAAGTATTATTAGATCCTGATAGTTTTCAAGAAACAGGAATGTTTGTTGAACACCGTTGCGATAATTTTGGGATGAAAGATAAAAAATTTGCTGGTGATGGGGTTGTTACTGGCCATGGTACTATCAACGGACGCCTAATATTTGTATATAGCCAGGATTTTACTGTTTTTGGCGGTTCACTTGGTGAATACCATGCTAAAAAAATATGTAATTTAATTGATGCAGCATTAGAAGTCGGCGCTCCGGTCATCGGTATTAATGATTCCGGCGGAGCTAGAATACAGGAAGGAGTTGATTCACTTGGTGGATATGGTGAGTTATTTCATCGAAATACTCTTGCTTCCGGTGTTATTCCACAAATTACCCTTGTAATGGGACCGTGTGCAGGCGGGGCTGTTTATTCCCCTGCCCTAACTGATTTTGTGTTTATGGTAAGGGGATCTTCTTACATGTTTGTAACAGGTCCTGATGTTATAAAAACTGTAACAGGAGAAGAAGTAACGCAGGAAAAATTGGGTGGAGCTAGAATGCACACAACCCAATCCGGCGTTGCTGATCTTGGATTTAAAAACGATGTTGAACTTCTTTTGGAAACAAGGAGATTTATAAATTTCCTACCACTGTCAAATCGGTCTGCTCTCCCTTTAAGACCTACTAGTGACCCTGCAGATAGGGTAGATATGTCGCTCAATACATTAGTGCCTGATAATGCTAATAAGTCTTATGACATGAAAGAGCTTATCCAAAGAATAGTGGATGAAGGCGATTTTTTTGAATTACAACCCGATTATGCTAAAAATATTATAATTGGTTTTGGGTATATGGAAGGTAGCCCTGTAGGGTTTGTCGCAAACCAGCCTCTTCATCTGGCGGGGTGTTTAGATATAAATGCCTCTAGAAAAGCTGCTCGTTTTGTTAGGTTCTGTGATGCTTTTAGCATACCGATAGTGACATTAGTAGATGTTCCTGGTTTCCTTCCAGGAGTCGAGCAAGAAACAAGTGGTATAATCAAACACGGAGCAAAACTGCTTTATGCATACGCAGAGGCTACTGTCCCTAAAATTACCGTTATTACTCGAAAAGCTTATGGGGGGGCCTATATTGTTATGAATTCAAAACACCTACGTGGTGATAATAATTATGCCTGGATTAACTCAGAAATTGCAGTTATGGGAGCTGAAGGTGCAGCAGAGGTTATTTTTAGGCAAGAATGCAAAGATCCTGATAGAAAGAAGGAAATAATAGCCAACTATAAAGAAACTATTACATCGCCTTTTGTCGCTGCTTCAAGAGGTTATCTTGATGATATTATCAAGCCTCAAAATACTAGATGGAGGATATGCAAATCTTTAAAATATTTACGCACTAAGTCGGTAAACAAGCCATGGAAGAAACACGATAATTTACCATTGTAAATATTTGTTAAGAATTTTAAACAGCCTTTAAATATAGATAAAGACTTGAAAATTAGTTTATGACCGAAAAACCATTATTTGAAAAAGTCCTTGTTGCCAATCGCGGTGAAATTGCCCTCAGGATCATGAAAACTCTCCAGAAAATGGGAATAAAATCTGTAGCAGTTTACTCGGAAGCAGACACCAATGCTCAACATGTACAATATGCAGATGAAGCTTATTACATAGGTAATTCACCGGCAACAGAAAGTTACTTATCAATAAAAAACATTATTACGGCAATTAGAGAAAGTGGTGCTGATGCTGTTCACCCGGGATATGGGTTTCTAGCTGAAAATGCAAATTTTGCCAATGTTTTAAAAAGAGAAGGTGTTACTTTAATAGGGCCAAGTGCCAAAGTAATCAAGATTATGGGCGATAAAATTGAGGCTAAAAAAATTGCCGTCGCTTCTGGTGTTAGTACAGTCCCAGGTTATATGGGTACTATTAATGACGTAGAACAAGCTATAAAAATTGCTGAGCAAATAGGATTTCCCGTAATAATAAAAGCAGCTGCAGGCGGCGGCGGTCGTGGTATGCGGGTAGTAAAAAACTCCCAAGAAATGGCAAAGGCTTACCAGTCTGCGAAGTTTGAAGCCCAAAATAGCTTTAGCGATGCTAGGGTTTTTATTGAAAAATTAATTGTTGCTCCTCGCCATATTGAAATACAGCTTTTAGCGGATCAATATGGAAATGCCGTTTGCCTTGGAGAAAGGGAATGTTCAATTCAGCGTTATCACCAAAAAGTCATAGAAGAAGCTCCTAGTTCTTTTGTTGACGAAGTAACAAGACAGAAAATGTATGCTGAAGTGATCGCTTTGGCTAAGAAAGTGGGCTACTATTCAGCTGGTACGGTTGAATTTATGATGGATAAAGAGAAGAACTATTATTTTCTTGAAATGAATACCCGTCTGCAGGTAGAGCATCCGGTTACTGAACTAATTACTGGCTACGATATAGTAGAACAAATGATTAGAATAGCAGCAGGGGAAAAGCTTTCTTTTGAGCAAAAAGATGTAAAAATGACCGGTTGGGCTATTGAGTCAAGAATTTGCGCCGAAGACCCATCACGTGGGTTTTTACCCTCTAGTGGTAGGATATTAGACTATAAGCTTCCACCTAAAAACCCCAATATTAGAATTGATAGCGGTATTGGTTCAGGAGGTGAAGTTAGTATGTTTTATGATGCAATGATAGCAAAATTATGCACTTATGGTGAAACACGGCAAGCAGCAATAGAGCTTATGAGCGAGTCACTAAGCTCATTTGTCATTCAGGGTATATCGCACAATATTAGTTTCTTAGAAGCGCTAATTAATCATCCCAAATTTATATCAGGAGATATTCATACCGGATTTATTGATGAAGAGTATCCAGGGGGTTTTTCAGGTGCGACTCTTACGCCAGGTATAAGTGAAGTATTTTTGGCAACAGCGATTTACATATCTCTGACAGAACAAAGGAGAGCTTCTTCTATTGGAGGTCAAATTACAGATCAAGCCCATAAAATAGGGACTAGATGGATTGTTTCTATTGATAAAGATCAATATCCTATAATGATCAAACAGGTAACAGACGGCTATAATATCAGATATGGAACAAACAGGATTACTATTCGCAGTAATTGGACTTTAGGAACTCATCTTTTTACAGCAATTATTAATGGTCAAAAAGTTAATGTTAAAATAGTCGATATTCCCACCGGTTATAGACTTACCCATTCTGGTATTACAGTAAATACCTATGTTCGTTCTCCTAGGATGTCAGAACTGGAAGCTCTTATGCCGGTGCGGGATGAGACTGAAGATTCGGTAGAGCTATCAGCACCACTTGCCGGTCAGATAATAGCTATAAACGTTAAAGCTGGAGACGAAGTAGCAATAGGTCAAGATTTAATAGTTCTTACTGCTATGAAAATGGAAAACATAATTACTGCTGAGCGCAAAGGTAAAATTGCTAAGGTATTGGTACAAGAATTGGAAAATGTTATAAGTGGCCAGGTGTTGTTAGAGTTTGAGTAAAAAATAACTTTAAAATATATATAGCCATTTAGGAAGCTTATCACCTAAAAACTTCCATAGATTTTTAGAACTGTTCTTGCTTTTAAAATTTCAGATTATCCTAAACTTAAGACGGTACACCATTCGTTAGATTATTACAAAAACGAGTGGTGAGGTGATACAGCAATAGTATAATTTATTTTCTATTCCCGTTTTTATCTAGTTTTAGCTACCCGCCTCTTCGGAATGGGAAACACTTTCTCCCATAAAAGATGATTCTGAAGCAGAACTTAAGCTACCAGTAGACAAAGTACTAGAGATTAAAGAACTGAAACTTTCGCTAGAAGAGGAACTCGATCTATCAGAATAGAAAAAACTCTTTGACATAAAAAAACTATTTTTATTGTTAATAAATACATAGCAAAATATAATAAATTGCCAGCAAACTTTATTAAAATAAATTAGCTGTAAAATTAATGAGCTTTACCTCAACTTTTAAAAAGTTATTTCTAAAAAACTTGATAGTGCTTGAAAAAAAATAGTAGCTAAGCTATATAACTCTTAGGGTTGATTATCCTCATTTCAATTTAGAAAATTTCTTATGAATAAGCTTATATATCATTTTGGTCCTGGAAATAATGAGGGAGACGCCAGCATGAAAGATAAGCTTGGCGGCAAAGGAGCTAACCTTGCCGAAATGTCGAATCTTGGTCTTCCGATTCCTCCAGGCTTTACGATTGCAACTGACATGTGTTCTTATTACTACTCTCATGGAAATAAACTAACGGCTGATTTTGAAGCAGAACTTCTGCAAGCAATTCATAAGTTAGAAAAAGAGATGGGAAAAGTTTTTGGTTCTAAAGAAAACCCTTTATTAGTTTCTGTCCGTTCTGGAGCTAAAATTTCCATGCCAGGTATGATGGATACAATTTTAAATTTGGGAATGAACGATGAAGTAGCAGAAAGCCTTGCGAAGATAACCTCTAACCCTCGATTTGCTTACGATAGCTATCGAAGATTTATTCAAATGTACGGATCTGTGGTACTGGAAATCCCTGCTTATATTTTTGAAGATACCTATGATAATCATAAAATTAATCATAATATCCACAATGATTCTGAAGTAACTACGGAAATACTGAAAGCGGTAATTCAAGATTATAAAAAGAACATTCATAGGTTAACCGGAAAAGAATTCGAGAGCAATTTAACCGAGCAACTTATAAAGGCCATTGAAGCTGTTTTAAAATCATGGATGAGCCCAAGAGCCATACATTACAGAAAAATCAATAATATTAACGAGCAGGAAATTTTAGGTACAGCAGTTAATATCCAATCAATGGTTTTTGGTAATAAAGGAAATAACTCTGCTACGGGAGTAGTATTCACTAGATCCCCTGCTGATGGTGAGAGAAAAATATTCGGTGAATTTTTGATAAATGCCCAAGGGGAAGATGTTGTAGCTGGCACTCGAACCCCCCAGCCAATATTGGCGAAAGAGGAAAAAGATGGTACTTCCATGCAGGAATTAATGCAAAAAGCTTACGAAGAATTACTATCAATTTGTGCTAAACTTGAAAGCCATTATGGTGACATGCAAGATATTGAATTTACTATAGAAGAAGGAAAACTTTATATTTTGCAAACCAGAAAAGGTAAAAGATCTGCAGCCGCAGCTGTTAAAATTGCTGTTGATATGGTAAATGAAGGAATTTTAACAAAAGAAGCCGCCCTCCTTCGCATAGAACCAGAATCACTAAACCAGCTCCTCCATACTGGTATTGACTATTCTGCTAAACCGGAAATTATTGCTCAAGGCCTAGCAGCTTCTCCAGGCGCAGCAACAGGTATAGCAGTTTTTTCCCCTTATGATGCTGAAGAACTGGCCCATCATCACAAAGTGATTCTAGTCAGGAACGATACAAGTCCGGAAGATATCAAAGGTATGCACGTAGCAAAAGGCATTATTACCGCTCGGGGCGGGATGACCTCGCATGCAGCGGTAGTAGCACGGGGAATGGGAAGACCATGTGTTTGTGGGGTAAAAGGTCTTACTGTCAACGAAAAAGATAAATATTTCATTACTAGTAGTGGACAGAAAGTTCACCAAGGTGAAGTCATAACCTTAGACGGTTCTACCGGTAAAATTATGGTCGGTACTGTTAACCTTATTGAACCACAGTTCTCTCCTGAGTTTGAGACTATTTTAAAATGGGCAGATTCAATAAAAAACCTACAGGTAAGAGCTAACGCAGAAACAGTTATTGATGCAAGCATGGCTATTAAATTTGGTGCAGTAGGAATCGGCCTTTGTAGAACCGAACATATGTTTTTTGATGCAGAAAAAATTCCTTTGGTTAGGGAGATGATAATTGCTCAGGATTATGAGCATAGAATGAAAGCAATTGCTAAATTAAAACCTTTGCAAACAGCTGATTTTAAAGAATTATTTTCAATTTTAGGTAATATGCCTCTCAATATCAGGTTGCTTGACCCGCCATTACATGAATTCTTACCGACCATAGATCAAGATAAGGAAAATTTGGCAAGAATCTTGGAGGTATCTAAGTCAGTTATTGATCACCGTTTACACGTATTGCATGAAATTAATCCGATGCTTGGGCATAGAGGTTGTAGACTTGGTATCACCTACCCTGAGATATACAGCATGCAAGTAGAAGCTATATTAGAGGCAATGTGGCAAGTCTACTCTGAGCAAGGATTAAGATCTAATCTTGAATTGATGATTCCTTTGATAAGTAACTTTAAAGAATTAGAGATTATTAAAAAACTAATCAGCAAAACCATCAATGAGATAGAAAAAAAATACTCTCATAAATTTAGTATAAAAATTGGAACAATGATTGAGCTACCAAGAGCTGCTCTTACCGCCGATAAAATTTCACCATTAGTTGATTATTTCAGTTTCGGCACAAATGACCTAACCCAAACTACTCTTGGTATTTCACGGGATGATACAGGCTCATTTTTGGGTGATTATATAGAGCAGAAAATTTTTAATCATGATCCCTTTATCACCATAGATGAAGAAGGGGTAGGATTTTTGGTCCACACTGCAATTGAAAAAGGTAAAAAAACAAATAATACTTTAAGCTTCGGTGTTTGTGGTGAGCATGCCGGTGATCCACAATCAATTGATTTTTTCCATAAAGCCGGGGTTGATTATATATCCTGTTCTCCTTTTAGAGTGCCGATTGCAAGAGTTGCTGCTGCTAGAAGTAAAATCATTAATCAGTAACCTTCTTTATGGAAAAGTAGGAGCTTGGTTTTTAATGAGTAAATTTTTTAATTTATATAAAATATCTAAAGCTTCTTTTGGTGATAATTCATTAGGATCTATTTGACCGCAGAAATCATATATTTCCTTATATTTATTGATTTCTTTATTTTCTAGCTCGAATAGGTTTAAATTTTGTGATTCTCCTCTACAAGCTTCTTTGTTAGATTTTTTTGCTTCTTTTTCAAACCTCAAAAGCAATTGATTAGCTCGCCTGATTACCGAAATTGGAAGTCCGGCCATTTGTGCAACATGCACACCATAAGAACGATCCGCAAAACCTTTGATAATTTTATGAAGAAATAGTATTTTTCCATCATTATCGCTGATGGAAATAGTATAATTAACAAGAGCAGGAAATATATCGCTTAAACTTGTTAATTCGTGATAATGGGTAGCAAATAGACACCGTGCTTTAATTTTATCATGAATATATTCAAGTACTGACCATGCTATAGCCACGCCGTCATAAGTGGAGGTACCCCTCCCTACTTCATCTAAAATTACCAGAGACTTATTTGTACTTTGCGATAATATCGCCGAGGTTTCAAGCATTTCCACCATAAAGGTAGATTGCCCCTTTGTTAAATCATCCCCTGCTCCGACTCTGCTAAATATTTTATCTACTACTCCTATTGTAGCACTAACCGCAGGTACAAAACTTCCTATATGCGCTAAGATTGCTATAATAGCATTTTGACGCAAAAAGGTACTCTTTCCAGCCATATTCGGCCCGGTAACTAACCAAATTCTCTCATTTTCATTTAAGTTGCAGTCATTTTTAGTAAATGATTCGTTATTAGATTTTAAAAACCTTTCGACCACAGGATGCCTACCGCCTCGGACTTCAAAATTGGTTTCAGTAGTCAAAATAGGGAGGCAATATTCAAATTCCTCTGCTATATAAGCAAAATTTAAAAATACGTCTAACCTATTTAGGGCCGTTGCTAATAAAATCAATTGTGAGGTATTGGCAATAACTGCTTTACATATATCGCTATAAATTTCTTTCTCGAGCCCAACTAACATTGCTTTTGCATTAAGCATTTTGCTTTCAAGTTCTTGTAATTCTTCAGTAGTATAACGAATAGAATTAGCTGTTGTCTGCCTATGAATAAATTTTTTATCCGTAATTTTACCGCTATGTCTTGCTGTAATATCGATAAATAACCCTACAACATTATTATTTGAAATCTTTAGGCTATCTATGCCGGTTTCTTGTCTATATTTATCTCTTAACTTATCAATATGTACCCTACCATTACTAATTAAATCCTGTAACTCCTTGATTTTGGCGTGAAAAGTTGGTTTTATTATATCCCCTTCGCTGATAATATTTGGAGCATCATCCCTTATGGACTCACTAATTAAATCGGCAGTTTCTGAATTTCCTAGCAATGGAGCAACTAGTTTTTCTATATTTTCCGGTAAATTAAAACCATTATTTACTACAAAACTGGCCCTTATTTCTTCAGCTATTAAAATTGTATCCCTTATGCTAAGTAAATCTTTTGGCGAGCTTCTTTGCATCTGAATCCGAGTAAGGGAACGTTCTACATCAGAAGTTTTAGGCAATATTTTTCTGATATTATGAGTTAATTGGATATTTTTAAAAAAAAATTCAGTTACGGCTAGCCTTGCGTTAATTTTTTTTATTTCAAGCAGAGGAGAACTTAAATATTCATATAATAACCTCGCTCCCCCTTTAGTAAGAGTATGATTAATAGTATGGAACAGGCTACCTTTAATACCGCCGCTTAAGGAAGAAGTAATTTCTAGGTTACGACGTGTTCCAGAATCAATAATCATGAATTTTTTAGAATTCAATATTTTGGGGAAAGGTAATTTTGGTAAATTACTTTTTTGAGTTAAAGATATATACTCAAGAACACTACCTATTGCACTTATCTGGTTATTATTAAGCTCACCAATTGCTTCAGCTGAAGCAATATTGTAATAACCCTCTATGATTTTTCTACATTTTTTCTCAGCAAAAAAACTATCTACTTGGAAAGAAATACGAATATTCAAAGCTGTTTCGATGTTTGAGCTTAAAATTTCTGACCGGGATTTATCACTAAGTAGAACCTCGCTAGGTTTTATTCTGGTAATTTCATTGATTATTTGATCAGGCGGAATATCTACGACAAAAATTTTAGAAGTCGATAGGTCAAGATAGCAAATAGCACTATTATTTTTTTCTATTACAATGCTTGCCAGGTAATTCGGCTTATTACTGTCTAATAGCGATTCCTCAATTAACGTACCAGGAGTTATGATCCTGCTAACCTCACGTCTAACAACAGCTTTATATCCTCCATGTTTTCGTGCTTCTTCAGGAGTTTCCATTTGTTCGCAAATAGCTACTTTAAAGCCTTCCTCAAGCAGCTTGTTCAGGTAATTCTCAAGAGCATGAAAAGGCACACCGCACATTGGTATTTCATCGTCACCAGTTTTACCTCTTCTAGTAAGAGCGAGCCCAAGAATCTTAGCAGCTACTGTAGCATCTTCGTAGAATAATTCATAAAAATCACCCATACGAAATAACAACATACATTCAAGATTGGCAAATCTTATGTCCAGGTATTGTTGCATAACCTGCGTAGCAGCAGCGTAATTATATTTTTTCTGGAATTCTGTAATATCCATAGTATAACCTTTGCAATTTGCTAAAACTGATAAATTTGGCTTTAATTTGGCGCTACAATAGCAATAAAATCAAATTTTATCATTAATAAAATGCTAAAGTAAATGACCTAATAATTATTTACTTTAGAGAGTCTTGAACATTTTTGGACATTCGAAAATAAATTGTATTATATTTCCTTTCCTGACCGGTGTACCTTTTTTCTCTTATTGACATGCTGCCTAGCCCTCGAATTTCAATGCGATTCTTTTTACTTAATTCATCTTTTATATATTCAAGAACAGAACCAACGGCTATATAAGCATCTTCTTCTGACAAATAAGTAAGTTTGTTTCTAATCTTTTCTATTAAAGTTTTTTTTGTAGCCATAATTTTCCAAGAGTTGAAATTTATAGAATCGATTTAATACCTAAGATTTTTCCAGAAAACAATCCTCTAATTGCATTATCTAGATCATCAAAAAACATATCTATAAATTTATCCCGAGGGTTTAATTTTATTTCAGAAATTTTTAAGTCTTTTGCTATTCCCCTTTGCTCCTCGAGCCATTTTACTGCTGAATCCTCATTTCCTATTTCATCGATCAATTTATACTTCAAAGCTAACTTAGCAGAATAAATTCTACCATCTGCAATTTTTTTTACGAAATCAAGGTCTAAATTACGTCTTTTAGCTACTAGTTCAGTAAAATAATCATATACATCAAATATGTTGTCCATAACTGCCTTCTCCGCTTCTGGTGTTAATTTTTCCGTAAAACTAGGATTTCCTTTTAAGTCACTAGACTTAAAATTATTGAACTTTATCCCTATTCTTTCCGCCAATTCTGTAATTTCTGCCATTTCCATTAAAACACCTATCGATCCGGTAATCGTCCCGTTATACGCTATTATATAATCAGCTCCGAGTGCTATCAAATAGCCACCGGATGCCGCTACCGAATCCATGACGACTACTACCGGCTTATTTTTAGCAATCTTCCTAAAAGCATCGTATAACATTTCTGATCCAACGACACTACCCCCAGGCGAGTTAATATGAATTATTACTGCTTTTACATGCTTATCTTCAGCAAGTTTTTCAAGTTTTCTTACTCTTGCTAAATTATCGTATATAATTTCTTCCAGCAAAATACTGGCAATATAATCGCTTTTTATACCGCTAGAGCTTAAAGATACGTCTTTACTGCCAAATATTCTATTTCCAGATATAAATGCAATAGCCAAGAAAAGGATCAGGGATAATATTTTCCATCTGGCAATTTGTGCCTTATTTCTTTTTCTCTCAATTAAATAATCAGGACTAATATTCATTTACCTTAAACCTTTTTTATCTCTTAAAACCCTACCCTGCTCTCTTTCCCAGTCTTTGTCTTTGATTGCTTGTCGTTTATCATGCTGCTTTTTGCCCTTAGATAATCCAAGCTCTATTTTTACAAGATTTTTTTTATTAAAATACATAGAAAGAGCAATTAAAGTGTAGCCTTTTAATTTTATTTTACCAATAATTTTTTGTAGTTCCTTTTTTTTGAGCAGTAATTTTCTTGTTCTCTTAGTTGAATGATTAAAGCGTCCTGCTTGTTCATATTCAGCGATATGACAATTATACAAAAATAACTCATTTTTATTCATAGCAGCATGGGTATCTGCGATAGTAACTTTACCGTTTCTAATTGATTTTACCTCACTACCAGTTAAAATGATGCCTGCTTCAAACCTTTCTTCAATAAAATATTCAAAACTAGCTTTTTTATTCTGAGCAATAATTTTCTTATAATCAGACATCAAATTTTTCCAAATTCTATTAAGATTTTCTTGATCGATTCTTTAGTTTTTAACCTGGCTGTAGTTAAAGGTAATTTTATCTCTTCAGAGCACAAACCTAATAATTGTGCTGCATATTTAATACCAATTGGATTACTTTCTGCAAACATAGCTTCATAGATTAGGAATAATGTTTGCTGCAATTTCAAAGCTTCCAAATAATTGCCACCTTTTAAATAATTTTGTAATTGCTGACACTCATTTGGCAATATATTAGAAATAACCGATATACATCCCTTACCTCCATGGGAACTATAAGCTATACAATTTTCATCGTTACCGCTCATCATAGTAAAATAAGAAGGTAATTTCCTAGATAACCTCAGAGGTCGCATAATATCTGCACCAGCATCTTTAATAGCAACTATCCGCTTACATTCTGCCAGCTTTAAAATGGTATTATCTGCTAAATCAATTCCTGTTCTACCAAAGTGAATATATAATATAAGGGGTAAATCAGTATTATCATGCAATAGCTGAAAATGATTTACAATTCCTTCTTGTTCTGGCCTTATATAATGAGGAACAGTACACATTATACCATTAATACCTGATTGATTTAGGATTTTAGCTTTATTTACAGCATATTCAGTTGAAACAGATGAAAGACCGGCAATTATATTTATCTTCTTGTCTGCTACTTGAGTAGAAAGTTTAATCAGATTATAATAATCTTCATCTTGTAAACTAGTGCCTTCTCCGGTACTACCTCCAATAACTATTCCTTTCACTCCCGCTGATATCTGAAATTCAATTAATTTTGCAAGGGCAGTTTTATCGATTTTTCCATTTTTAAATGGTGTTATCAAAGCAGTAATTAAGCCTTCATATATATTTTTTTCCATATTTATCTACTTACCCACTAATTTTGCAAATTCAGATTGTAACATATTGATTTTTTGTTCCGGATCAGGAAAATAATGCACTATTTTTCCTAAGTCAATAGAACCAACTCCTCCTATTTCTCTGGCAGTACCGGTTATAAATGAATACTCGTATTTGCCAAGATGTTCAAGTGGTATTCTTGATTCAATTACCTCAAACTCCAAGCTCTTTACCATTTCTATAACCGCTTGTCTTGTAATACCATTTAAGAACCTATCTGCTATTGGTGTTACAAGCTTATTACCTTTGCCAAAAAAAATATTTGCTACATTGCATTCGGCAACGTACCCTTCTTCATCCAGTACTAAAGAGTCGTCATACCCATTATTTGAGGCTGTAATCTGGGATACCACAGGCATACCATAATGAGTCGAAGATTTTGCTTGTGGCGGGAAAGCTTTTTGGCTTGGTTTGCACCAGCTACTAAGGTTTAATTTTAAGTTATTTAAAAACTCAGATCGAGAAGGGAGCAATGCTATTAGTATATTTACTGTAAGCTCAGAATTATAAATTCCCATAGATTCAGCTCCCCGCCAGATTAACGGTCTGATGTAAGCATCTTTTAAAGAATTTTTTTCTAGTAATTCATAAGTAACAGCATTTATTTCTTGGGTGCTATATTTAAGGGGTGTAAGTCCCATATACTCGGCTGACTTTAATAATCTGTTAGTATGCTCTTCTAGTTTAAATATTTTTCCGTTATAAGCCCGTTCTCCCTCCCACACAGCTCCGGCATAATGGAGACTGTGGGTAAGTACATGGACATAAGCTTCATTTAAGTGAAAAAATTTACCATTAACCCAGACAAAATCAGACGCAAACTCGGGTAATTTATTATTTAACATAAAATTCACTGTAAATCCTATAATTTTAAGTTATTATTGTGATAACTTTTATATTTTTCCATAGTTATAAAAACATGAGAGATGATAAATCGCATATCTTAGTAGTGGACGATGATACCAGAATCATAAAACTTTTGAAGAAATTTTTACAACAAAATAATTTCTTAGTATCTACTGCAATTTCTTCAACAGAAGCATTTGAATTACTCGAAAACTTTGTTTTTGATTTAATAATACTGGATGTTATGATGCCGGAAATAACCGGTCTAGAATTTGCAGAAAAAATAAAAGAAAGCAAAAAAGCTCTTCCAATAATTATGCTTACTGCACTTTCTGAACCAGAAGATAGAGTTAAGGGATTAGAAGCTGGAGCTAAAGATTATTTAACAAAACCATTTGAACCCAAAGAATTGCTTCTTAGAATTAACAACTTAATAACTTCTCATAATCTTTACAAAAAAGAACAGCAAATTGCTAGAATCGGAAATTGTTTATACGATTTATCAACAAAAAATTTAACTAGCAATGATCAGGCTATTGCTTTGAGCTCCACTGAACAAAAACTTCTTGATCTGCTAATAGCATCTAGAAATGAAGTAATAAGCAGAGACGACCTTTCTGTTAAAATGGGTGGTTTGAATCCAAGATCCATAGATGTACAAATTGTACGCCTTAGAAATAAACTAGAACCAGATCCTAAAATCCCTAAATATCTAAAAACAATCCGAAATTTAGGTTATGCGCTATACATCTAAATTTAACCTATTTTATCTTATTAAAAAGAAGCTTATCCCAAAAAGTCTATTATCAAGATTTATTCTTATTATAATAATTCCAAGCTTAATCGGGCAATCCATTGCCTTGCATTTATTTTACGAGAGACATTGGTATAATGTATCTTATCATACCAGTTCATTATTAGCTTCTGAAATAGAATCCCTCCTACAACAAGAAACTGTTTATCAAAATAAGAATCAAATCAAAAATTATCTGAACCTTTCCTACATTTTAGAGCCTAATAAAAAAATAAACACAACCACGCAAAATAATTCTGAAGAATTAGAAATTTTTCAAAAAAATTTAAGCAAAAAAATTAACTACAAACACGAGGTGTTTTTAGATGAAAATGGTAAAATAAAAGTTTTAATAGAAATTCCCAAAAATCTATTAATTATTACTATACCCGCTAAAACTTTACTTAATCCTACCACCTATATCTTTGCGCTTTGGATAATATTTTTAACTATAATACTTCTTGCTGTTTCACTCATCTTTTCTAAAAATCAAATCAAATCAATTTTAGAATTGACTAACGCAGCTGAAAAATATGGTCGAGGTGAGAAGATGCCAGAGTATAAACCATCAGGAGCAAGAGAAATAAGAAAAGCAGGAATTGCTTTCTTAAAAATGAAAGATAGGATAGAACGCCAAACTGCTAAAAGAACTCAAATGTTAGCCATGATTTCACATGATTTAAAAACCCCTTTGACTCGTATGAAATTACAGGTGGAATTAATGGATGATTCAGAAGAAAAAGAAGAATTAAATCACGATATTAATAGTATGCAATATATGATTTCTTCTTATCTGGATTTTGCAAGAGGAGAAGGTGGAGAAAGTTTTAGCAAAGTTGAGCTAAATAAATGGGTATCGGATTATATAAAATTATCCTGGAATAAAAGCAATATCGAGTTAGAACAGAAAAAAAATAATATATTTGCCCAAATTAAAATCTATTCTTTTACCCGAGCTTTAAACAATATAATTAGTAATGCAACAAAATACTCAACAAAAATAAAAATTTCTGTATATTCACAAAATGATAACGCATTTATAACTGTAGAAGATAATGGCAAAGGAATTGATAATATAGAAAAAAATCACGTATTTAAGCCTTTTTATCGAGGAAATAAAGCCAGAACCTTTGAAGATTCAACAAATGTGGGACTAGGACTTGCTATTACAAAAGAAATAATAACTGGGCATTATGGGTCAATAAGTTTAGCAGAAAGTAAAACTTTAAAGGGACTGCTGGTAAAAATCAAAATTCCTAAATTAGCTGATTAATTACAACCAGATTAAAATAAAAAATGACTGATAATTTAACCGATAATACTTTTAATATAAATCATAATATTAAACATCTTGCAATCATCATGGATGGTAATGCCAGGTGGGCTACTTCTTGCAATTTATCGAAAGCTGAAGGACATAAAAAAGGGGCAGAAGTTGCAAAAGAACTGATCCTGCAGATTTTAGAACTTAATATTCCTTACGTTACTTTATATACTTTCTCCTCAGAAAATTGGCAAAGACCTAAGGATGAAATATCTTTATTAATGAAGTTACTGAACTATTATGTTGAAAATGAAATCAAAACTCTTCATAAGCACCAAATTAGGCTTAAAATAGTTGGTAATTTAGATAAAATAAATAGCGATCTAAAAAATAAAATACTTCATGCTGCCGAACTCACTAAGAATAATGATAAGATGACGGTTTGTTTGGCTTTTAGCTACGGGAGTAGAGAGGAAATAGTCCACGCTTGCCAAAATATCGTTAATTCTGGTATAAAACAAATATCCGAAGAAATTTTTAGTCAATTCTTGTATGACAAAGAAATGCCCGATGTTGATCTATATATAAGAACAGGTGGTTTTTTTAGAATGAGCAATTTTCTGTTATGGCAAGCTGCTTATGCTGAACTATACTTTATTGATAAATTCTGGCCAGATTTCTCTATTGATGATTTAAAAGTAGCAATTGAAGATTATTCAAGGAGAAAAAGAAATTTTGGAGGAAGATAAATGAAAAAGGATTTATTACAAAATTCTTCAAATTTACAACTTAGAATTATTTCCGCCCTTTTTATAGGTTTAGTTTTTATAACAGCAATCTTTTTTATTAGACCTTTATTTTTTATATTAATTATTATAATTGCAGCAATAATGCTTGTAGAATGGTATGAAATGACTTACTCAAATAGAAGTTATTTGTATTCCGGGCTTGTAATAATTCCGATGCCTATAGCTTCCTTACTTTATATCTCTAATATTGATTATAACGGGTGGTTATTAGCGACTTTTTTTACAATCATTTGGTCCGTAGATTCCTTTGCTATGTTTGTAGGAAAGTGGCTACAAGGGCCAAAACTCGCTCCTGTTTTAAGTCCTAAAAAAACTATATCAGGGCTCTTAGGGGGTGTAACCGCAGCTATGTTGCTTCCATTATTGTTAAGGTTAATGCCAGCTTATAAGATTCCTTCTTACGGACAAATTTCTGATTTTATACTAATTGGTCAATTTGGAATTCTAGCTGTCGGTGCTCAAGTAAGTGATTTATTTATCTCCTATTTCAAAAGAAAATTTAAAATTAAAGATAGCGGTAATATAATACCAGGTCACGGCGGGATGCTTGACAGATTTGACAGCATAATACTTACCGCACCTATTGTAGCCTTTTATTTACATAGCCAAATAGAGTAATTTGAGATATAATACTCATGAAATAAATTAGTTTAATGATAAAGAAAAGTCAGTTAAAAACTATACAACTTACAAGAAAGGCGGTTTTTAATATAATAATATTAGTTTTGTTATTATATTTTACCTTTCATTCCATTTATGGTAACAGAGGGGTAGTAGCATACTTTAAACTTCAAGCAGAATTGGAAAGTACGCATACTAAGCTAGATATGTTAAGGGCTGAAAGATTAGAAATAGAAAATAGAGCTAAATTACTAAGGCCAGAATCATTAGATATAGATATGCTTGATGAAAAAGCACGAAATATTCTAGGCGTTATTGCTCCGAATGAGCAGGTATTTAAAAAAGAATTAATAGATAGAAAGAGAAGCGAATAAGTTTTAATTTAGGAGGTTATTATAAGAGTCATAGTTTTTCATAACGATTTACCGTCTAATTTTCAGCTACCAGGTGATATTGCAATAGATACAGAAACTATGGGCCTAGATTTAAATCGGGATCGTTTATGTGTCCTTCAACTTAGTAACGGTGATGGAGATGCTTACTTAGTTCAATTCTCTAGAGATAATTATGATGCTCCAAATCTAAAAAATTTATTACTAGATAAAAATCGAGAAAAAATTTTTCATTTTGCTCGGTTTGATTTAGCTATAATAAAAAAATACCTCGGTATTGAATTATCAAATATTTTTTGCACTAAAATTGCTTCTATATTAGTTAGAACTTATACAGAATATCATGGCTTAAAAGATTTATGCAGAGAACTACTTGGAATTAATATTTCAAAACAACAGCAATCTTCTTATTGGGGAACTGAGCAGCTTAGTGAAGAACAGAAAGAGTATGCTTCCAAAGATGTTATATATTTACATTCGCTCAAGGAAATATTAACCAAAATGCTTATTGCCGAGAATAGAAAGGATATTGCTTATAAATTATTTGAATTCCTGCCTACCAGAGTAGATTTAGATTTAATGGGCTGGAACGAAATTGATATATTTTCACATAGTACAACAAAATGAATTTTTATAAAACAGCTCAGAGAGTAATCCAGGAAGAAGCTATTGCCTTAAGCATTCTTGAATCACAAATTCCTCGTGATTTTTCAAAAGTGGTAGAATCAATTTTAAGGTTAAAAGGAAGGTTAATTATACTTGGTATAGGCAAAAGCGGCTATATTGCTAGGAAAATAGCCTCTTCACTTGCATCAACAGGTACTCCGGCATTTTATATTCACCCTGCAGAAGCTAGCCATGGTGACCTTGGTATGATAACACAATCTGATATGGTATTTATGCTTTCTAATTCTGGAGAAAGTAGGGAATTATTTGATACAATTAATTATTGTAAAAGATTTGCTATTAAGATTATCGCAGCTACAATGAATCCAGATTCAACTCTTGCAAAAAATAGTGATTTTCTACTTACCATTCCAACAATCAAAGAAGCATCACTATTATCAGCACCTACAACTTCTGCTCTTATGATGCTCGCCTTAGGCGATGCTATTATGGTTTCTCTTCATGAAGCAAAAGGTTTTTCTAAAGATGATTTCCTTACTTTTCACCCGGGTGGGAAAATTGGGGCTACTTTAATTAAAATCAAGGATTTAATGCTTACTGGTACTTCCATTCCTTTGGTTGAACCAGATAATTCCTTTTTTGACGTAACAGGGGTAATGGCAGAAAAAAAGCTAGGATGTGCTATAGTAATAGATACTACCCAGAAATTAATTGGAATTATTACAGACGGTGATTTAAGAAGAAATATAGATAAAGACCTTAAAACATTAAAAGCTAAAAATCTTATGACTAGTTTGCCAATATCTGTGGAATCAAATATTCTAGCTAGCGAAGCCTTGGCCATAATGAATAGCAACTCAATTACCATTTTACCGATTACTAGTAATAATAAGGTGGTAGGTATTATTCATATTCACGATATTCTAAAGGCTGGGGTTGTTTAAATATGAAGAATATTAATTCCGCTCTTAGAAAAACTAAAGTTCTAAAATACCTATTTTTACTATCAGGGATTTTTGTGTTATTTTTAGTATTTTGGGTTTCCCACGAGAAAGAAAAAAAAGTTGTTGCAGAAGAAATTGAAGTTAATAAAAATAGGCATATCCCTAAAGAATTTGACTTTAATATTAACAATTCCATTCTTGAAGGATTAAATAAAAATAACTTACCTTATACAATTATAGCTAAAGTCATCACAAAACAAAACGATAACATTTATAATTTAAGCACTATTGATGCAATCCATAAGCTATCAGAAGATAATTTACATATCGTTGCAGACAATGGTTTACTTGACGAAACCACCAACCTTCTTGTGTTATCGGAAAACGTTAAGATTGTGTTTAATAATTTTGAGCTAACCGGTAACAAAGTAAATTTCAATTTAAACTCAAATCTCGCATCTAGTGAAGATCCTGTCGAAGTTACTTACCAAAATTCAACAGTTACAGCTTTAAATTTTTATAGCGATGATTCAAATAATATAATAAATTTTGAAGGTGAGGTGGTGTCCACATTTAATGCCAATGATTTTTAATTTTAGTACCCTTACCATAATCAGAACATGGTATAAAATCCTGTTTTTGATAATCTTCGTTATTAATCCGTATTCTTATACGCTGGCAAATCAAGGTTCTGAGAAAATAATTCATTCGGATATAATCATAACTTCAGACTTTTTGAAGGTAGATAATAATAACCTTACTGCTAATTTTAAAGGTTCGGTAACTGTAATATTTGATGACCTAATACTTAAAACTGATTACTTAAAAATATACTACGCCAATAATGATAATAAAAAATCAATTACCAAAATTGAAATACCAGGTAATTTAAAAGCCATAAAAAAACTTAACAACGAAGTAGTAACTGCAAATAGCGGTGAATATATTGTAGCCTTACAAAAATTAACTCTTAAAGGTAATGTAAACCTGCAAAAAGATAAATATATACTAGTTAGCGATAAAATGGTATATTTCACCAAGTTTCAATCGATAACTAAGCAAAATAATGAAAAATAAATTAGTAGCTCAGAATATTTCGAAATCATATAATAAAAAACCAGTTTTACAAGATGTTTCTATTGATTTAAAACAAGGAGAAGCTGTAGGCTTACTAGGCCCTAACGGTGCGGGCAAAACCACCTTATTTAGCATAATAATAGGTATAACAAAGACAGATAATGGAAGACTTGGCTTAGGAGACCATGATATTACTAATTTACCTATATATCTGAGGGCTAGGCTGGGTATCAGTTATTTACCACAAGAATCTTCGATTTTCAGAGGATTGACTGTTAAAAACAATATCAAAGCAATCCTAGAGGTTAAAAATTTTACCAAAGAAGAAATAGAAGAAAAAGCTTCCAAACTGCTCGATGAATTTTCTATAAGTCACTTACAAAATAAAATAGCAACCACTTTGTCAGGGGGAGAACGCAGACGTCTTGAGATAGCACGAAGCCTTGCTTCAAACCCTGATTTTATATTACTAGATGAACCTCTTGCTGGAATAGATCCAATTGCTGTTAACGACATAAAAAACCTAGTATCCCACCTAAAAGAGCGTAATATTGGCATTCTGATTACCGATCATAACGTTCGGGAAACGCTGGATATAGTTGACCGTGCATATATCATATATGATGGTAAAATTCTGATGCATGGAATACCAAGCGAAATTATTGATAATACAAAAGTACGGGAGGTATATCTGGGAGAAACATTTATTAAAAGCTAAAGTTGTAGTGATTAATTCATACTATCAACAAAGGAAGGGCATTTTATTAACTATTCAAATAAATATGCTGTGTAAATTATACCACTGAGTGTTCTATAAGAACTTGTCTATCTTTTAACGCAATACCATGTATAACATATCTATTTAAAAAATATGAAGTAAGAGCAAATGCTTGATGTTTTTCTTGTAAGGTAGGTTCTGCATTATTTAACAAAAACTGAGGTAAAGCAAGTAACCTGTCCGCATATTCTTGCCCTGATCCCTTACAAACTGCTTGCCCTGATTTTGGCGACACATAGTGTAAATCATGCTTTTTACCCGTTACTACACAGCTATCAAGGACTACCCTATAACCTGTTTCTGCTAATAAATCAATTTCTAATTTGATATAATCTGAAAATGAAAATTCTTTTTTCTCCTTTAAATTTTCAAGGTAACATAAGAATTTAGCAAAGAATTTATTATGTGATTCTCTTTCACAAAAAGCTTTTTTTATTAGACTAACTATTGAATTGAATGCGTATAATTTCATTTTATTTTGAATTATAAAGCTGCTATAAGACCTGATTAATTCACATTTTACAGATCCTAAATGTTCATGAAGTCGCGCATTCCAGAAAAAGTCTACTAAGTTAGATTCCAGGAGGACATTAACGCTTTTTTTTCCACCGCGTTTTATTACGCCTGAATATAGCCCATGCTTTTCAGTAAACAAAGTCACTACATAACTATCTTCCTTAAAAGAGTTTTTTGCAATAATTATACCCTGATCACGAAAATTCATGTATTATATACATTGTTTAAATGTGCCAAAAGTGTATTAAATTATATTGATTAATACAATAAGATTTTTATCTTTTTATTTTGTAAAATATTTTTTTATTGATAGTTTTAACCTTTATGCCAAAAATCATAAAATTCAAAGGGATAAACCCTAAAATTGACAAAAGTTCGTTTATTGCTCATGGGGCAATAATTGCAGGAGATGTCACTATTTCCGAAAATTCAGGAGTATGGTTTAATTGTGTACTAAGAGGCGATGTTAATCCTATTACAGTAGGTTCTTGCACTAATATCCAAGACGGAACCATAATCCATACTTCAAGATTTGATGGCCCTACTTCAATTGGAAATAACGTTACGATTGGGCATCTTGCTCTCATTCATGCCTGCACAATTAAAAATAATGCTTTTATTGGTATGCAATCAACCATTATGGATAAAGCGATGATTGAAGAATATGCTTTTATAGCCGCAGGTAGCTTAGTGACCCCTGGGAAAATAGTTAAATCACGGGAGTTATGGGCTGGTAGCCCTGCAAAATTTATTAGAAAAATTACGGAAGAGGAAGTTAGATTTATGCAGGATAATATTGAAAATTACATAGACCTTGCTAAAGAATATAAATGATAAAAATTATAGCTTTTCTTTTTATAAATATGTGGGCTATGAATTATGCTATAGGTACAAGAGGTTATGAATATAGCCTTATCGAAAAACCTAACCAGAAAATCCATCTAGTTAAAATTGATTTAAAACAGTATAGTATTTCCCTAGTTAGCGCTCATAATTCTGTATTTGGAAGAGAAAAAGTAGGAGATATAGCAGAACGTGAAAATGCAGAAATTGCCATAAATGCCGGTTTTTTTCAAATTGGCGGGAATGAAGATGGACGCCCTACTGGAACTCTTATAATTAATGGCCAAATATTTGGTCTGCGCACGACAAAGCATGCAGTATTTACAATAAAAAATAACGAACCAGCAGTGCAGGTGTGGTATCCCAAGGTAGAAATCAAGATAGGTAATTCCCAGATTGTCCCTACTGCTTATAACAAATTTGCTAATAATTCTTCGATAATTTTATATTCCGATAAGTGGGGAACTTCTACCCTCACTGCTTTTAAAAATAGAAATGAAATCATTATTTCAAAACAAAAAAAAATAACTGGTATAGCACCTCATGGAAATAATTTAATTCCTCCAGGTGGTTATGTATTATCATTACCTAAAACCTACGACACTTCACTTCTAAAAATTGGTGTTTCTGCTGAATGTAAAGAGGAAAATAACTATCACTTATTTGATAAATCAACTTCAGCAATTATGGGAATTCCATTTTTAATTATGGATGGAATAATTAACGAAAAACTGTCTGATTCAGAAAAACATGCACGAACAGCTATTGGTATTACTGAGAATGGAAAAATAATAATTGCAGTGGTAGAGTGTATGTATACAAAAACTCCAGGTTCTTTAACATTAAAGGAAATCCAGGATATTTTATTAAAGAAAAAGCTTTCCTTTAACGAATTAAAAGCAGCCGAGGTAAAAAAAATACTTCTGGAAGAGTTATCAGATAGTAATAACTCAGAAGGAATTACTTTAAAAGAATTAGCTAATTTTATGTCAGAGCAAGGGTGCATATCAGCAATTAACCTTGACGGAGGCGGATCCTCCAGCTTATACATACATGGTAAATATGTTAACAATCAAATAGGTGATAAAGACGAAGCAAACGGATTAGAAGTAGTTAGGCCTGTATCTGATGCAATTATTTTTAAAAAAAAGCAATAAAATGTGCTATCCTATTTTAGGAAACCTTTTGTAGAAATTAAAGCAACCTATTACTATAATAAACCTGGAACATTTTAAATAATTAGTGAAATATGGATATATCTGCGGTAGAAATTTGGTTAATAGTTGGAATAATTTTTATCATAATTGAATTTAGCAAAATTCCAGGAATCGGATTTTTATTTCTAGGTTTAGGAGCTTTAACTACTTCTGCTTTAATTTCCTCTTACTTAGAAATAACTGATTACCAAATAGCGACATTTGGGCTTGTCTCCTTTACCTGGTTCTTAGTACTTTGGTGGCCGTTAAAGAAATTTGTTTACGGTAAAAGGAAAGGGAATAATATTAATCAAGGTTATTTCGATTTAGTAGGAAACCAGGTAACAGTTCTTAATCGAAATATAGAACCTGGAAAAATAGGTCAGGTATCATGGTCCGGTACTATTATGAATGCTAAACTTGTAGATTCAGAAAAAGAACACGTAAATCCAGACGATGTATTGTACGTTTTAGAAGTTAAGGGAAACGTTTTAATATGTTCTCGTAAAAAACCTTAAAAAGTTCTTACCTAGTAAAAACTAATTCGGTTTCGGTTGAAAGAGCAGCGTTGAATTCATAACCACCTCCGTTAAACTGCTTAATATCATAGATGCTTTCAATACGCTGTTTTATTATATATGATGTCATAAGACCGCGTGCTTTTTTAGCAAAAATAGGTATAACTTTATACTTGCTATTTTTCCTTTCTTTAAAAACAGGAGTAATTAAACGACGGTTAAATAGTTTTTGATTTATCACCTTAAAATATTCTGCTGACGCTAAATTCACCAGTAAATCGCTCTCTCCGCTTTTTAGCAGTTCATTTAATTTAACTATAATCTTGTCTCCCCAATACTCGTATAAATTCTTGTAATTCTGACTGAGCAGTTTTGTTCCCATTTCGAGTCTATAAGGTTGGATAAGATCTAGTGGTCTTAGCAAACCATAAAGCCCGGAAATAATTCTTAAATGTAATTGAGCGTACTTGATGTCTTCTTGAGTAAAAGCTTCTACATCTAACCCTTCATATACATCGCCTTTAAAAGCATATATCGCTTGGCAGCTATTCTCTAAAGTAAACGGAATACTGAAATCATGGTAGCGTTGGTGATTTAAAACAGCTAGTTTTTCACTTAAATCCATTAATCCTACTATTTCAGAAGTAGTTAGCTTACGTAAAACTTTAATAAGCTCTGTTGATTCTTTAAGAAAATCAGGAATGGTATGCTCACCTTTATAATTTCCAGAAAAATCTAATGTTTTAGAAGGAGAAATTAATATTATCATTTGATAGCTAGTTCATTTAAAAATTATAACACCTTTAATCCAATTTATTACCAAACCTATTGTGCAGTCCATCCACCGTCAATTGATAAAGCTGAACCTGTAATAGAAGAAGCGCTATCAGAAGATAGAAAATATACAAAATCAGCTATTTCTTCAATCTCTACAAATTTTTTTGTTGCTTGTACTCCTAGTATAACATTCTTAATTACATCCTCTTCCGACATGGATCTAGCTTTTGCTGTATCAGCGATCTGATTTACTACAAGCGGAGTTTTCACATAACCTGGGCAAATAGAATTAACAGTTATACCATCTTGAGCTACTTCTAAGGCTACAGATTTTGTCAGCCCAATTAGTCCATGTTTAGCAGCCACATAGGCTGATTTAAAGGGCGATGCTACCAAAGCATGGGCTGAGGCAATGTTAATTACCCTACCCCATTTTTGTTGTTTCATTATAGGGATAACATTCTTTATTGTATAAAAAGCAGCAATTAAATCTATACGAATTATCATTTCCCATTTTTCCGGTGGAAAATTTTCAACCGGTGACACAAATTGAATCCCCGCATTATTAACTAGCACATCTACTCTTTGATATTTTTGGATTATATTTTTAAACATTCTGTCAATTTCTGCAGGTTTTGAAAGATCGGCACTATCAAATAGCACCTCTGCTGCACCAAGAAGTTTTAGCTCGCTAGAAAGCTTTTTTACTTCAGAATCAGAAGCAAGCCCATTAATAACTAATGTAGCACCATTTTTAGCAAATTTCGAAGCTATTCCAAAACCAATACCGCTTGTGGATCCAGTTACTACAACTATTTTATCTTTCATATTTTAAAACCTGATTTATATTTGATAAATAAACATTCCTGAGATATCATTCATCGATGATATAAGCATCTCAAAAAAGTTAATATGAAATCATGCAAAATTGAAAAAACAAAATCTTTATCTGTGGTTTGTATGGGCCAAGAAGTACCCTATGATCACCCTAGAATCTATCTTGCGGTAAACCCCGAAACTAAAGAAGTCACCTGCCCTTACTGCAGTAAAAAGTTTATTCTTGAATAAAGGATTTCTACAAATGGCCTCTACATGGCACGAGAAGTATCTGGACTTAAAGATTTCATCACTCCTTTTGCAATATCCAACAAATTTGCATGGCCTGCTCCAAGAGCTTTTTTGGCAAAATTTTTCACTTGTGGATCTTGCACCTGCGTAGCAATTTTCTCTATATTACCTTGAATGCGGTCTTTAATCCCTTTTTTAAGCACGTCCGCAACCACAGCTGTTATAACCTCGATATCTTTAGGGTCGGATATATGTGCTTTTACAGTTTTAGTAACCTGGTTTAAGCATTCTAACATTAAGTTTGTACCATTTTGTTGAATTTTTATTTTATCAAAAATACTAATACTTGGGTCTAAATTTTGTTTTAGAACATCTTTTGCTACAGCTGCCTGTTGTTCTATATGCGCTTTTATTTTTGAAGTAAGGGCTTCAGGGACTCCTGTTTCTTGGAGAGCAGATACTGCTGAATTCTTGATAAACTCCAAAGTTGCATCAATTTCTTTTTCATTTTGAGGAAAAACTTTATCAGCATACCCACTTACTTCTTGCATAAAGCTCTTTATACCAGCCGTGGCAGTAACTCCTTCAAGTACACTACTCAAGATATTGGAGCTAAAACCAAATTTACCAAGTGCTGTAGCAGAAATTCCTGTTTCAATCGCTAATTTTGATATTTTACCAATCACTTCTAAACTGCTGTCTTTATTTAGTTTTTCTGTTGTATCTACAAGGTTATCTATTGTTTTTTGTAGATTTTCATCTTTAAAAAAAGAGGCGACAGTTTCTAGTAACCCTGTACTGTTTAAAACAAACCCCAAAGCAGGAGAATAAGCAGTAACAACTAATAATAAAGCAGGAACAGCAAAACTAATTATTTCATCGCATTTTATCGGCAATATTTCATCGAGCTTTGTTTTAAAATTTTGGATACTAGTTAGAACTTTAACTAAAGTTTCTAATAGTATAATACTAAATGGTTTGCTTTCTTCTGTTTCAGAAAGCTGAGACTGTAAATTTGAAGCTATTCCTTCTAGTGGCTCTAAAATCGTTTGCTTAAACAGCGTTTTTGCATGCTCTTGTTCTTCCAAGGTTAAATCTGATTGGCTTAGCCCTTCTTCTAGGATTCTGGTTTCATGTTGCAAAACACCTCTAAGAGAAGTAGTAAATTGGCTTATTTGTTCCTGAGCTTCGCTTTCTAACACCTTTAACTTCTCTTGCAAATCTAAGGGCAAAAGAGAAAAGTTAAACTTACCTTGGACCACATTATATTTCATTTTTAACCACCAATAATTCAAAAATATTTTAGCATACCTATAAAATTTAGCCCGAAAACTACTTTAAGGCTCAAGTTATTATTGATAAAAATATAATTTTTGATAATCTAAGTGCCAGCATTAACACAGTATGTTCAAACTTTATGTCTAAACTATATCATTGAATATACTAATATGACTACTTACCTTACAATCAACTTTAATTATCGGTAATATTGAATCCATGTACAGATTAGTTTTATTTACATTTATTACATTAAATTTTTCTAATAGTTTAGCTCTTGAGCTAAATGAAGCTCTCAAAAGCGGCTATAATAACGATGAAAAGCTAAAAATTATTAGATCGGATTTCTTGAATGAAATAGAACAGTTCCCTCGTGCTCTTGCTGGTTTTATGCCAAAAATTTCTGCCGGATTTGATGCAACAGATTCAAAAGTCACAAGAAAAAGTAACATTGCTGCTGGTTTAGATAATACCTCTACAGATAATTCACGATATTCAAAAACCCTCACCCTGGATCAATCAATATTTAACGGCGGGTCTAGCGTTGCAGAATTAAAGGCTGCACAATCGGCTTTTAGGGCTTCTAAAGGTGATTATTACGCTAAGGAGCAAAATATATTTTTGGAAGAAATTACTAATTATCTAAACTGTGTTGAAGCCACGGAAAAATATAACATTTCAAAAATAAGTGTTAAATCTAACAGAACTCAGCTGGAAGCTGTGAAAGAAAAATTTAAACTTGGTGAATCAACTGAAACTGAAGTTGCAAGTGCTGAATCTGGGCTTGCAACTGCTCAGGCTAATCAATCTATTGCATATGCAAATTTTGAAGCAGCTAAAGCAGAATTTTTAAGAGTTTTTGCTTTAGAAGCAACGGGGATTAAAATGCCGGAATTAGCAGCTAATTTACCAAATAGCTTAGAGGAATTAGTTGAAATAGCAATCGCTGCCAATCCAAACATAATATCATCCCAACATTCTACTAAAGCTTCCAAAGCCGGAGAATATGCTGCTAAGGGAGCTTTGTTACCCCAGGTGTCATTCCGAATACAAAGCGGAGATACAAGATACAGTCCTGAAGATCAACTTAGACAAAATTTTAACTCTAATAGCGTTACTTCTACCTTATCAGTAAATGTCCCTATTCTCTCTAAAGGAGGGGTAGAATATTCTGATATTAGAAGAGCAAAATATAAAACCAGAAAAGCTGTTCTGCAACTAGATACTCAAATAAAACAGATTAAATCACAATGTAAAGCGAGTTGGGAAAAATTTAACGCAGCGAAGACCAGGATTGCCGCTACATCTCAAGGAGTTAAATCTGGTGAAATAGCGTACGAAGGAATGCTTCAAGAAGAAATGCTGGGGTCTAAAACCATAATTGATGTTATTATGTCGGAAGAAAAGTTAAGTAAGGCCAGAGAAGCTAGAGTTGAAGCACAAAGGGAGTTAATATTAGCTAGTTATAATATAAAATCCTTAATGGGGGAATTGACTGCTGAAAAAATGAAATTGCCTGTTGAATATTTTAACCCGGATCAAGAGTTCAAAAAACTAAAATTAAGAATTGTAGGATTTTAAGAACCATGAATTCTAGAGAGAAAAAAAGTGAGATAAAGGAAGAAAAACTTGAAGATATAATACGCTCTATCAGGGGTATAATTGATGATCCTAATAATTTTGCACCTAAGGGTTTAAATGACAATGAACATCTTAATTTAGGTGAATCAATATTAGAATTAACAACCGAATTTAAAGAAGGCGAACAAGATAAAGCATATACAGAGGAATTACTTTCTAAAGAAACCTCTGACAAATTTTCAACAGCAATAAAGGATTTTTCTCAAAAAATTAATGATCCAATATTGAAAGAACGGAACACAGAAGCTGATTTAATTATTACTAATTTAATAAAGCCTATGTTAAAAGAATGGTTAGATAATAATTTGCCAAAGTTAGTAGAAAAAGTAATAGCTGAGGAATTAAAAAAATTGATACCAAAAAAATAGCTGTATAAATAAAACACTCTTAGCTAGCTATTGTTGTATTGAATGGTTTTTTATTGGGAATAAGAAATGAAAAAGAAAATTTTAACTCTTCTCTATGTTTTGATCCTACATTCTAATGCTTATTCGGCATCAGAACACCAGTTACCACCTCCACTTCCATCATCAGAAGAGGTTATAAATTCCGAAAACAAGGGAAATTCTTTTTGGAATAAAACTTTAAATTTTTTTGGTTTAGGAAATAAAAAACAGGAAAATAAAAAGGTTTCAGCCCAAGAAAAACAAGCTGAAAAAACTGCTAATGATTTAGGTTATAAAAACAATAATACTGCCGGTGTTAATTCAGAATCGCCAGCAAAAACTCTTACAGCAATTACTAAAGAGCTCCCTAACTCTCCTTCTGCTCCTAATTCCGATAATGTGCTAATTAATAATAAAAATCAATCTACAGATAAAAGTTCGCTACAAAAAGTCCCTGATATCTCTGATCTCAAACTTCCTGATGGGATTAAACTGGACGAAGAATTACCAACTAAGCCTGAGGTAGCAACCAGCAATAATAGCGCTCCTAATATCCGACCTCTTAGCGGAGAAGGAATTAAGAAAGAAACTAAAACTGATACCTCTGACCTCCAACTTCCTGATGGGATTAAACCGGATGACGAGTTACCGACTAAGCCTGAGGCGATAGCTAACAAAACATCTCCCCTTAACGCTTCGGAAGCATCTGATACAACATCTAAAAATACACCAGTACAAAATATAACTTTAAGTGTACCCACAACTGATGACAAATCTGCAAATAATAATAAAGCTTTAACAGTAAACACCCCTCCTATTCCTGATACTCCAGCAAAAAATGCTAATAGTAAAAATAATCCCCCTTTACCTGCTACAGGAAACTTGTTAGAACCAAAAACTGACAAGCTACCAGAAAATGTAAAGTTAACGCAGGATTCAGTAGCTCAATCTAGCCAAAACTCTGAAGCTTTAAATGTTAAAACCTATCGTCAACATCTACAGGATCGGTTAAACAAAACTCAGAAACTTCCAGAAATTTCAAAAGAAGATCTAAATCCTGTTCCTGCAACAGAAGAGGCTAATCCAGATCAAACAAAGTTTGTTAATGACGAAGCTCAAGTACTTATATTACCGAATGATGAGGTTGTGCTAGGAGAAGTAACTAGAGAAAGCCAATTAGATTTAATGGACTTAAATTCTTATCTTAAAATCTTTTGGAGTAATTATAATAGTATAAAAAATGAACCGGCACGTCAGGCAATAAATAATTTCATTGAAAATTATGATGCTAATTTTAATAAACCAGGTGCATCTGTTAAAAGCGAAAATATGGATGCTCTAACAGAAGCTTTTAAAGCAATAGATAAGAATAATATTTATGATTTAATTAATTTATTGGATGGTTATCCTATAATTCAACTTGTTGACTGCGACGGTAATACCTTACTCCACAAAGCAGTTTATAAAAATAACTACTCTGCAGTAAAATTTTTAATCATGAAAGGAATCGATCTATCAATTAAAAATAACCAAGGGGTAACAGCCCTTGAAATAGCAGTTTTACAAAATAGGCCTGAGATAGAAACCCTTTTAAGATCTGCTGGAGCTAAATAAATTAGCTGCTATGTTTTAAAAAACCATTACTTTTATAAAAACTCATCAAACTTGCTAAATTTTTATTTACCCCTTAATTGAATATTAAATAAACTTAAAAAACTTAAGCTACTTAATTTATGGTGATAATATGAAAAGGAAGGATTCTGAATTAGATACTTTTGGGGAAGGGACGAAATGGAATTTTTGGAAGCAGAAAGGTAAAGCGGGGGTACACTCAGCTGGTGAATATGGAGGATTTTACACTAGATCAGAAAATGGGACGGTAGTAGAAAGAGCTTTAATCAAATGTGAAGATACTGATATAAGTGAACTGGCGCTCCTAAAATTCTAGTCAAGCCTTAGTAACAACGCTACGGGCTTGTTTCATTATTTTAAAATCATCACCAGCATGGTAGGAAGACCTCGTAAGAGGCGAAGCTGATACCATTAAAAATCCTTTTGTTCGTGCTAATCTTTCAAAATACTTAAATTCTTCCGGCGTGACATATCTAGCAATTTCGGCATGTTTTTTTGTTGGCTGTAAATATTGACCGATAGTTATAAAATCTACGTCTGCTGCACGCAAGTCATCCATAACTTGGGTTATTTCTGCATTACTTTCCCCAAGGCCAACCATGATGCCAGATTTTGTAAATACTTCTGGATCTAGCTTTTTTACCTTATATAGTAAGTTTAAAGAATGAAAATATCTAGCCCCTGGTCTAATCCTTTTATATAAAGAAGGAACAGTCTCAATATTATGATTAAATACATCAGGCTTAGCCTCCACTACTATCTCTATAGCATCTTCTTTTTTTAAGAAATCAGGTGTTAAAATCTCAATAGTAGTATTTGGCGATGATTTTCGTAGCTGTTTTATACAATTAGCAAAATGAGTAGCCCCACCATCAGGGAGATCATCTCTATCAACAGAAGTGATTACCACATGCTCAAGCCCTAGCTTTCCTACAGCTTCGGCTAATCTTTCTGGTTCATGGGGGTCAAGTAAATCAGGACGGCCAGTAGCTACATTACAAAATGCGCAAGCTCTCGTGCAAACAGATCCTAATATCATAACGGTGGCATGTTTTTTTTGCCAGCATTCCCCAATATTAGGACAAGCAGCTTCCTGACACACCGTGTTTAATTTAAGTTCACTAATTAAGGATTTAGTATTTTCATATTCCTTTGAATTTGGAGCTTTAACTTTAATCCAATCTGGCCTTTTTAATTCCATGTTTTGTGTGGGTTTTTGTTAAATATAAATCATCTGACCGATCGCAGCAAGCCTCTCGAGACCAACCATATCCGTTGCCGTTATAAATGTTTGTAGTTTACTATTTATTATATATTGAGCAAGACAATCTTTTCGTTTATCGTCAAGATGGACAAACAGCTCATCCAGTAGTAAGATAGGGGTTGTTTTTGCTATTGCTTTATTTGCTTCAATCTGGCCTAGTAATATTGAGATTAATAAAGCTTTTTGTTCACCAGTAGAACAAAATTTTGCAAGTTGGCATTTCTCTTTATGTTTTACAATAAGTTCCTGTTTATTTATTCCTAAATTTGTTCTTTTGGTAATTCTATCTTTTTGTCGATTTTTGTAGAGATATGTTGAATATGTTTCTAGAAACTCTTCATCTTCTATTTCTTTACCGAATAAATGGTTAACTTCAAGCTGAGCTTTAGGGAAAGGTGCGTCAACTATATCTATATATCCCTGCACAAAGTTTATTACATTTGAACGTAACTTAATGATTTTCAATGTTATATCAGCGGTTTTTGTTTCTAGAATTTTTAACCATGAATCATTAAGATTCGAATTATTTTGCATAAGAAGTTTTAAGCGTTCACGAGCTAGATGCTCATATTTATTTATATTACTAGCATGTTCCTGGTAAAAATTATAAACTATTCTGTCAAGAAACCTCCTCCGCTCAGAAGGCGAACTCAAAAATATTCCATCCATCTGAGGGGTAAGCCAAATAATATTGGCAAGGGTAGTAAGTTCCGTATTACGGATCTTTGATCCGTTATATTCTATTGTCCTTAAATTGTTGCTAAGTGCATAAGCAGATGCCACTAATGCTTTACCAATCTTACTTTTTAAATATATGCGAGTAGACCAATTCCCACTGTAATTATAAGCCATCTCGTCATATTTTGCTCCTTTTAATCCCCTTCCTGGAGAAAGTAATGAAATTGATTCCAGAATATTCGTTTTACCGCCACCATTTTCCCCAAGGATAACAACTATATTGTTATTAAAAGCTAGCTTTAATTCCTTGAAATTACGATAATTATGGAGGTTTAACCCTTCTAAGTAAACTGTCATTATTGATGAAACTGTTTAAGAAATTCTTTTGCCTCTTCTAAAATATCAGCCGAATTTTTTAGGTTTTTAATAAAAACCAATTTATTATCAGGTTTAATTTTAGCATGTCTGGGGAATTTTTGGACAAAAGGCATTACTATATCTGCGACATCAAAGTTTTTATTAAATTTAACTACAAAACCGCCAGATCCACAATCCAGACTTTCTATTTTAAGAGAATAGCATATATTTTTTATTTCAACTATCTTAAGTAAATTATTAAATTCCTCAGGTAAGAGGCCGAATCTGTCTATCATTTCATCTCTAAATGCCTCAATTTCAGAAAGATTTTTAAGATTAGCCGTTCTCCTATATATAGCAAGACGGAGAGAACTGTCTCCAATATAATTAGTTGGAATATAAACAGCTATTCCCAGATTAATAGAAGGAGTAAAATCTAACTGCTTTTCACTAGAATTCTTATTTCTAAGCTCTGATATAGCTTCATTAAGCATTTCTTGATATAATTCTGAACCGACTTCCTTAATATGCCCTGACTGCTCATCACCTACCAAATTACCAAAACCACGTAAATCCATATCATGGCTAGCAATAGTAAAGCCTGCACCAAGAGAATCTATATTCTGTAAAATCTCCAGCCTCTGCCAAGAATGTTTTGTCGTAATTTTATCATTCATTAATGTAAGGTAAGCATACCCCCTTACCTTACCACGACCAACCCTTCCCCTTAATTGATAAAGCTGGCTAAGCCCCAGCATGTCTGCTTTATGAATTATTATGGTATTAGCAGCTGGTATATCAATTCCAGATTCTATTATCGTAGTTGAAAGTAATATATCAAATTTATCATCACAAAATTCATTCATGATATTATCGATATCCTTAGGTAACATCTGCCCATGAGCTATTTTAAACTTAAGCTCAGGGACGTATTCCATAAGTTTCTTGGTAACCCAGTCAATATCCTTTATTCTTGGTACAACATAAAAGCTTTTTCCCCCTCTAAAACGTTCACGCATTAGAGCATCCCTAATTACTATTCCATCAAATGGCATAACGGCCGTTCTTACTGGTAGCCGGTCTATTGGCGGGGTGGCAATAAGACTTAAATCTTTAAGGCCTGACATAGACATTTGCAACGTTCTTGGAATCGGTGTTGCAGAAAGTGATAAAACATGTACACCCGATTTTAAAGATTTAAGACGTTCTTTTTGAGTTACCCCAAAATGCTGTTCCTCATCAATAATTAAAAGCTTTAAGTTCTTGAATTTTATATCTTTTGATAAAAGAGCATGAGTGCCGATTATAATATTAATTTTACCGGCCTCTATATCCTTTTTTATTGCTTTGGCTTGCGTACTACTAATTAATCGGGATAATTGGCTAATACGAATATCAAAACCGCTAAAACGTTCAATAAAGCTCATATGGTGCTGGCGGCATAAAATAGTAGTAGGCGATATTATTGCTACTTGTGGATTATCATCCTGATAGTCAAAAGCCGTCATAAAAGCAGCCCTCATAGCTACTTCGGTTTTTCCAAAGCCAACATCTCCACAAATCAATCTATCCATTAACTTGCCACTTTTTAAGTCTACTTCAATATCATTAATGGCAGAAAGTTGGTCTTCTGTTTCGCTGTAAATAAAACGATTACAAAAGTTTAAATATAATTCAGAATCAAAGTTAACTGGGATTGTTCGGTGTAATTCCCTTTCGGCGGTAGTCTTAATCAGGCTAGCGGCTATATCTTTTATTCGATTTTTAAGGCGAGCTTTCCGTTTTTGCCAATTTACTCCGCCAAGCTTATCAAGTTCTGCTTCTTCATTACCATATTTTGTTATTAAATCGATATTTTCAACAGGTAAATACAGAACATCGTTATTAAAATAAATAATTTTCAGACAATCGTGAGGAATCTCACTAACTAATATAGTTTCTACTTTTTCAAATCTCCCGATTCCATGTTCTTTATGGACTACAAGTTCCCCTTCGCCTATATTATCAAGTTCAATTAGTATGTTCTTGAGTTTCCTGCGACTTGGTTTATGACTTTGAGAAGTAAACTTTTCTCCCAAAATGTCTTGCTCTGAAATAAATAAGTAACTTTTGTTAAAAAATCCGTGAGAGAGAGGAGTAATCGCTATATTTATCAGGTGCTTTTTTGCGTCCTGAAGAAATGATATTTCACAAGTAGTATACCCCTGACCTTCAACAATAATTTTAATCCTTTGCTGCACACTTTTCGAACTACAGCATATTATGATGATCCTGTTTTTATAATCGTTGATTAAAGTCGGTAAAATTGATGATTCAACACTATGACGACTAAGAGGTTGTGGCCACTCAATACCTCTTAATGTCTTAGGAATATCCATACCATTTAGCAACTTACTAGCACCAACGTCTACTTCACCTTCCTTTTCTGGGCTATTCTCAATAAAGAAGTTATTGCCTTGGTTTAAAAATTCTTTAATAAAAACACTGGAAAAAATAAGCTGATCGGTAGAAAGAGCAAAATAAAATGATTCAGGATTAGCTTTATTAGAAAGAACTCTTCCCTGATAAAAATCATCATAGGATTTTTCTAGTTCAAGAATCGATTGTATAGATAAATTATCATAGATTACTACATGATCACCTAGATAATCCCTGAAATTAGCCATTTCATCATAAAACAATGGTAACAAATGTTCATAACCTTGAAACTTCTTCCCTGACATTATCGATTCATACATATTATGCCTAACATGATTTACACCGAAATTCTTGAGGAAATTATTTCTAAAAACTTCTATATTATTAAGGTTTAAAATTGCTTCACTCGCAGAAGATAGCTCTAGCTTATCAACTGATTTTGTCGAAATTTGGCTATTTACGTCAAATTCTTTAATTGATTCTACAATCTCCCAACCAAAATTAATTCTGTAACCTTTATTATTAGAATGGATTATATCAATTATCTCACCCTTAACGGCGAATTCTCCGCTTTCCACAGCGATTGGCATCCGGATAAATCCATTATTAACTAAAAAAAATGCCAGTTCTTCTATAAGTAATTTATCTCCTTTAGTAATAGTAACTGCCGAGTTTTTAAAGACTGCCGGCAGAGGTACTTTAATAATTAAGTTTTGAGCATTAGTAACGATAATTTTTGGTGATTTGTTTAAACTTAAAATAGTTAAGACATTTGCTCGTGCTGCAATGATTTCTTGATTTGGAGAGATACGATCATACGGCAATGTATCTAGGGAAGGGAAATACACGACATTGTTATTACCATCTTTATCTGCTAGGAATTTAAGATGTTTATAAGCTTTTATCGTTGCTTCTTCATCAGAAAATGTTAGTAAAATATTTTTATGAATGTTGTTAAAATACTCATAGGCAAACAAACATTTAGCAACAAAGGGAATGTAGATTTTTTGCATCTCTCTAGGGAGTAAAATTTAATAACTTGGTAATAACTGAATTAGATTTTTCTATTGGTAGAGGTTTTTTCTTGATGTACCAGTCATAAATATCAACATCTGGAAACTCCAGTAATTCTGAAAAAAGATCTAACTCCTCATCGGTCATTTTATCTAGATTTTTCCTTGCAAACCTACCAATTATAAGGTCTGTTTCTTTACATCCCCTATTACAACTTCGATAAAGTAATTTTTTGATTATTTGTTTTCTTTTTAGGAAAGCCATCGATAATATCTTGCAAAAAAATTTATTGGTAATATTATTTACTTACTATGAAGAAAACATCAAGTCTATTTTATAGATATACATAATTTATTGATATCAAGTTAAGTTTTTACTCTAATTTTGGGTTTAGATATCCCAGTTAGTTAACCATTTCTTGACCCTTATTTGACTAT